>CANNMD010000031.1 GCA_947505655.1 Acidimicrobiaceae bacterium
GGAAGCGGGACGGCTGTTCTCGCGCAGTGCGGTGCTGTCTGGTGACTCGGTGTTCACAATTCGGTTACGAGCCACGGTGAGCGACGCAACAACGCATCGCTAAGGCCGCAGACGCTGCGAACAACTCAGACGAGGTACGGATCAACAGCGTCGTGCACGAGCTGATGAAACTCGCCGACAGCGTTCTCGTGACGAGGGCTGAGCCAACCGGTCTTGTACAAGCCGGCCACCATGTTTTTTTGCACCATCTCGCTGATGCGCACATCTTCGTCGGCAACTTCTTCGCTGTCTTTCACGATGGTGTCGGCATCGTCTGAGTTGTCGTCGAAGAAGTACTCGAAGATGAGGTCCATTTTGTCGTTGCCCACTGGCAGCCAACGCTCTACGGCCATGCCGCCGGGGAAGATGTCGAACGAGAAGCAGGGGTAGAAATAGCCCCACACACCGCTCCATGTTTGGCCCTCGCGCCGCGGAGCAATGTGGATGTTCCAGCGTGGGTCGCCCTCGCCGCTGATGACATAGTCGAGTGCGTCGACCTGCTTGCACATTGATGGGTGAACCAGCGGAAGGTGGTATCCCTCAACGAAGTTGTCGTTGTAGATCTTCCAGTTCATCGAGGTGTGGCGAATGGTGCGACTGTGGAAGCGGTATCCCTCGGTGGGGTATTCCTTGCAGCGATCGACGAATCCGCCGAGCCACTCGATGAGATCGGGGGTGCTCGGGTCGAGGCACACGAAGATCATGCCGCGCCAACTCTGAGCGCGGATCTTGCTGAGGCAGGTGCCCGCAGGGGCTTCGGCGCCAAAGTCGCGAGCGTTGAGCAACAGGCCCTCTTTGTCGAACGCCCAACCGTGATAGCGGCAGACCAGGTTGGCTTGGTGCCCGGCGCCCTCCCACACAATGGGGCCGGCGCGGTGTGGACACATGTTGTGAAAGGCGCGCAGGCTGCCGTCTTCGGCGCGCTGCACGAAGATTGGCCAGCTCGCTACCTGCTCAGTGATGTAATCGCCGGAGTTGGGGAGTTGATGGTCGTTGGCCACCATCACCCACGACTTCGCGAAAACCTGATGCCTCTCGATCTCCCAGATGGCGGGATCGAGGTAATACCGAGTCGGCAGGGTCTCAGTGAGGGTCACCGATTCAGACTAGTTGTTCGGCACCACTATCGGAAACGGCGCTTAGTGGCCGGTGAGCTTGTCGATGACCCAAGCGCGGGCCCGCTCGGGCCGCTGACGACGTGTTTCGGAGTTGTCGGCCGACGCGGCGAGCATGAGCGCGGCGCGAATAGCCACCCAGCGAAGGGGCTCGGGTTCCCATTGGCGAGACGAATGGCCGACCCACGAAAGGCTGGTGAGATCGGTTGAGCGGCCGCCGATGAGGTCGGCCAGCGTGCGCCCCGCAAGGTTGGTGGTGGTGACTCCGTCGCCCACGTATCCGCCCGCCCATGCAAGCCCTGATGACTTGTCGAGCCCGACACCGCATTGCCAGTCGCGAGTGGCGCCTAACGGGCCGCCCCAACGGTGGGTGATGGCCGCGTCTGCTACTTGCGGATAGATCTTCACCAGCGTTGCGTGGATCATCTCGTGTACCGCGCGAGGGCGTTCGAACTCGGCGCTGATGGCGCTGCCGAAGTGATAGGGGGCGGCCCGTCCGCCGAATGCAAGCCGGCCATCGGCAGTGCGTTGGCCGTAGATGACCGAGTGTCGACCATCGGTGAAGGTCTCTCGATCGCGTAGGCCGATGCTGCTCCACGTGTCGTCGGACAGCGGCTCAGTGCACAGCATCAGCGAGTAGATGGGTACAACGGTGCGGCGCAATCCCTTGAGCGTTGGGGTGAAGCCTTCGGTGGCGCGAACAACAATGTCGGCCTTGACGGTGCCATGGTCGGTGCGAACGCAATGCGGTTCGATGCTGCTCACCGTGGTGCCTTCGTAGATCGTGACTCCGCGAGCCACCAGCGATGCGGCGAGACCGCGAGCGAGACGCGCCGGATGAAGGGCAGCGCAATGCGGCGTGAAGCTGGCTCCCAGCAGATCTGTGGCAGACGTGCGCTCGGCGATCTCGGTTCGATCGAGCCAGATGTCGTCGGTGAGGCCATAGCTGGCTTTGTGGCGAAGGTCGGCGTGTATACGTGGAGCCTGCGCAGGGTTGCGAACCATTGTGAGCGTGCCGCCCTTGGCGAAGCCACAATCGATGCCGAGCTCTTGCGTGACCCGACCAATCTCGTCGATCGATGAAAACATGGCTCGTTGCAGACGTACCGCTTCGTCGCGGCCGCGCGACTTCGCGATGGTGTCGAGACCCATCGGCAAGAGCGCCGATGCCCAACCTCCGTTGCGGCCGCTTGCGCCGAAGCCGGCAATGTCTCGTTCGATGATCGCAATTCGAAGTGTTGGGTCGGCCTCGCGCAGATAGTGAGCCGTCCACATGCCGGTGTAACCGGCGCCGACAATGGCGACATCGACATCGATATCGCCGGGAAGGCTGGCTCGCTGTTCGAGTTGGTCGTCGGCGGGCAAGGTGTCGTGCCAGAGCGAAAGCGAGCGATAACTGTTGGAGTCGGGCGACGGCATGGGTGCCACCTTAGGTCTCGGATCAATGGTGAAGAGCGACGCCCGATGTCGATTTCCGAGGTCGTAGGTACAACGACTTATTGACTCGAAAAAGTAGTGCCACGTCTTACGCCAAAAGACCTAGTTTTTGGGGGTCGTAGTTCCTGTGTGCACACCCGCGTTGTACGGAATCGCACAAGAATCACTCGTTTGTTGTACTGAATCACTCGATTGTCTCAAGGTTACGTGTGATGCTTGCAGGCGATAGGTAGCGAGGCGTAGGACTCTTCTATGACCACAATGTGGAAGTCCAAAAAAATTCATTCGAAGTTGCTCGCGGCCTTGGCCCTCGCTTCGCTTGGCCTCGGATCGTTCGACACTGTTGGAGCCGCACAAGCGGTGTCCTACCCATCGCGCAAACCGGCACCCGTCGGCAGCCGCGATCCGCAGGCAACTGATCGCATCATCGTTCGCTTGACCGATGGCAGCACGCCCGATACCGCGGCGCTGAGTCGCGAAGCCGGTGAGTCGGTCAGCCTCAGCCGCCGCGGTCGTGATGGCTCATGGGTCTCGAAGCTCAGTGGTCGTCGTTCGCCAGCAGATGTGGAGGCAATCACACGCCGCATCGCTGCGTTGCCAGGCGTTGCGTTCGCCGAGCCAGACCTCAAGGTCTTCGCGACAGCGGTGCCAACCGACCCCTCGTTCGCCAAGCAATGGGACCTGTTCGCTCCAACCGCTACCACCAAGGGTCTCGACATCACGGGAGCCCGTGCGCTGACCAGCGGAACGTCTGATGTTGTCGTTGCCGTCGTGGACACCGGCATCACCGCCCACATCGACCTCGCCGGCCAGTTGCTTCCTGGCTACGACATGGTGAGCGACGTGTTGCTGGCTAATGACGGCGACCTTCGCGATTCGAATGCGGCCGATCCGGGCGACTGGGTCAGCACTTCGGAGAATGCTCTCGGCTATTTCGCTGGCTGTGGCGCCAGCAACAGTTCGTGGCACGGTACGCATGTGTCAGGCACCATCGCCGCCAAGTCGGATAACGGCATTGGTATCGCAGGCATCGCATCGGGCGTCAAGATCTTGCCGGTGCGCGTGCTCGGCAAGTGCGGCGGATATGAAAGCGACGTTGCCGACGGCATTCGTTGGGCAGCAGGTCTGGCAGTTGCTGGCGCACCAACCAACCCCAATCCAGCGGCCATCATCAACCTCAGCTTGGGTGGCGGCGGGGTATGCCCGTCGGTGTATCAGGCAGCCATCACCGATGCGATCGCAGTGGGAGCCATCGTCGTGGTCGCTGCGGGTAACTCAGGTGTTGATGTGGCCACCTCGTCGCCAGCAAACTGTGCTGGCGCCGTTTCGGTAGCCGCTACCGGCGCTGGCGGCAATCGTTCGTGGTATAGCAACTTCGGGGCCACCGTGAAGATCGCCGCCCAAGGTGGCGACGACCGGGTGACCAGCACCGGCGGAGTCGCCGCAGCCACCGACGCATCGGGCGAGATCTACTCGACCGTCAACGCCGGGCTTACGTCGCCAACGACCGACACTTATGCGTTCTCCGAAGGCACCAGCATGGCCGCACCGCACGTGTCGGCAGTGGCTGCCCTGGTGAAGTCGGTGCAGCCATCGCTCACCCCAGCAGGCTTGATTGCGCTGCTGCAGCGAACGACTACTCCGTTCGCGGCGACAAGCACCTGCACGACGGCGCTGTGTGGACCAGGAATTCTGAATGCCGCGAGCGCAGTTACTGCTGCCGCTGTGAACGGCCCCCGCACGCTTGGAGCCTTCTCGAAGACTGCCCCAGGCGCCGGGACTACTGGCACCGCCACAGCACTCACCTTGCAGTGGGCGCCAAGCGCGGGTGCTGCGAGCTATGAGTACTGCCTCGTTGCTGGCCTCACGACGCCATGCACTACATGGATCTCCACAGGCGTGGCCACAAGCGTTGCCGTCACCGGCTTGGCCACTGGCACCATCTACTCGTGGCAGGTTCGGGCGGTCGCCGGAACCGTGAGTGCTGAAGCAAACGTGTCAATGCGCTACTCGTTCAGCACAGCCGTTCCTGTTGGCGCATTCGGCAAGTTGGCTCCATCGAATGGGGCCACTGGTCTCGCCACGGCGCTGGTGCTTTCATGGCAGGCAAGCACTGGGGCCACGGCATACCAGTACTGCATCGATGCGATCGTCAACAACACGTGCGACGCCACATGGATCAGCACCGGAGCTGCAACCTCAGTCGTTCCGAGCGCGCTCGTTGGGGCAACCACCTACGAGTGGCAGGTGAAGACCACCGCCAACACGGCCAACGCGGGGGCGGCCTGGAGGTTCACCACCGTGGCGCCCGTGAAGCCGCTGGCGTTCGGCAAGTCCGCACCGGCGAACGCGGCCACTGGTCTGGCCACAGCGCCAGGTCTTGCGTGGCAGACGAGCTCAGGTGCGTCGTCATACGGCTATTGCATCGACACGGTGATCAACAACCTCTGCGATGCAACATGGATCAGCACCGGAACCCTGACCACGATCAAGTCCGCAACGTTGCTCGCCAACACACGGTATGAGTGGCAGGTTCGTTCGGTCAGCCCAGTGGGCACCACGGTTGCGAACGCCGCTGTCGCCTGGACCTTCACGACTTCGGGCGGGGCGGCGGCTGTCCCTGCAGCATTTGCTCTGACAGCGCCAGCGAACAACGCCACCGGGCTCAGCAAGTCGCCCGGATTGTCGTGGCAGGCCAGCGTTGGCGCCACTTCGTATCAGTACTGCGTTGACAAGGTGAACGACAACCTGTGCGGCGGAACCTGGGTGTCCACCGGTACGGCTCGAACAGCGAAACTGTCGGGCCTGAGCAGCAAGGTCAAGTACTACTGGCTGGTTCGGGCCGTGAACACTGGGGGCACCACCTCGGCAAACGCCGGCACGTGGTGGGCGTTCACAACCGTCTAACCAAACAGTTCGTTCACCGCTGAGCCGACCGACGCGATTCGGCGCCGACGACGTGAGGATGCTCCTCGCTTTTTGGTGTCAATCGCCGGTCGGCTAGTTTCTTGCGAGCAACGGATAATGGCAATTCGATGCACTCAGGCACTAGAGGATCGTTGATGCCCCGGCATAAACCAGCGCACAACCACATCGCCGAACTCGACGGACTTCGCGCGTTGGCTGTACTCCCTGTGATCGCCTTTCATTTCGGAGCCAACGTAAACGGCTCGGCTGGCGTCACGGTGTTCTTCGCGCTCTCGGGCTTCATCGTCACCACTGTGCTGTTACGTGAGCACGAACAAAGCGGATCGATCCGTCTTGGTGAGTTCTACATGCGCCGCTTTCGCAGGCTGCTGCCAGCATCGACATTGGTGGTGATCGCCACCGTGATTACCGGGTGGATACTGAGCAAGCCGCCCATTGTCCGCGAGAGTTTGGCCGCGCTTACCTACTGGGCCGACATCGAACGTTTCACCAGCACCTACTCGTATGGCCAATCGGGCTATGCGCCGCTCGAGCACTTCTGGTCGTTGGCCATCGAAGAACAGTTCTATGTGGTGCTTCCGCTGGCGTGCTTGTTGCTGCTGCGCTTTGGCCGCACCAAGTTCGCGCTGGTCATTGGCGCCGCAGCGGCCGCGTCGGTGTGGTTCGCTCTCGCTGGTAGCGCTGATCCATTGATGTATTTCCATCCACTGGCGCGAGTGTGCGAACTGCTGGTTGGCGTGCTGCTGGCGCTCAGCGCTGCGCGACTGCATCGCTACTGGGGTATCGCTGCGTTGGCGATGCTTGTGGTCATCCTTTCCGGTGCGGTTCGGCCGTTACCCGTGATTACCGCCGCCGTCACCTGTGTGGTGATAGCGGGCTTGCCGCGGGTGCTCGCATGGGCGCCGTTGGTGCTCATTGGCCAATACAGCTACGGCTTGTACCTGTGGCACCCGCTTGCCGCAGTCATTGCCACCACCTGGCAGACACGCGTGCTCCTCGCAATTGTGTTGGCCGCTGCATGCCTGCACTTTGTTGAAGCGCCGGTTCGTTTCGCAATGTCTGTGCCACGCGCTCGCCGCGTGATGGTCGCGATGAGCGTTGCTGGCTTGGTCGTTATTGCGCTGCCGTTTGGGCGTCTTGCGCCGAAGTTCATTCCGTCTGCGCCGGTGGTGCAAGCAGCGCCCGCTGACCCTGCAAGCGGTTCAGGCGATGCGCCTGTAGCCGTTCCGGTGGTCAAGCGCCCGTTACGGATCTCGGGCGCAGGTGACTCGACACAGATGTTTATGGACGCCGCATGGCAGGCCTATGCGGCGGCGAACCCCAACGACCTCATCTGGGTGTCGCCCGATCCCGAGATCGCCGTGTGGACGTCTGGTGCTGACTCTTGGATTCGCGACGTAGCGCCCACGGTGCCGTTGTCGCTTGCCTTCGACGGCCCCCAAGGCGGTCTCGACCGGCAGGGCTGCCCGTTGGTGTACGACCTCGAGATCCGTGCGGTCGACACCATGCGCTTCACTCCATCAGAGAAGTTACATTCGCCTACGCCGCTGCCCACGTGTGACTGGCACATCTGGATGCCGCCAGCGCTGGCCCGAATGCACCTTGATGTCCTCGTGGTCTCGTGGGGAGTCACGTCGATGTGGGAGTACCTCATGCCCGACAAGACCATCTCCTATATCGGCGAGCCAGCGTTCGACGCCGTGATGCTGAAACACATGCGCGACTTCGAGGCGATGGCCGCGTCGTACGGCACCGCTGTGGTGTGGACCACCTACGCGCCCAAGATGCCCGATGTAGATCCGGCTCGTTGGACCTTTCCGCAAACCATCGATACGTTGGCGGCGATGTTGCTCGATCGCGAGTGCTCAGCCGACTTGCGTCCGCTGGTGCGCTCGGAGCCCAACTATCCGTGGTACCAAGACGGCTACCACTTCACGGCGCAAGGTGCGGCTCGCGCGGTTGCGTGGATTGCCCCGAGTATCGAGCAGTGCGGTGTGCTGCGTGCGCCAGACCAACGACCGAGCGCGAATTCGCAGCGCGGGCGGTAAGCCCTATTTGCTGAGCGCGATGTTGTCGATGAGACGAACATCGCCGACCCATACGGCAATGACCACGCGAACCTCAGCATCGACCGTGTCTACCTGATGCAGTGTGTGCGGGTCGACGATGTCGATGTATTCGAGGCGTGCGAGTGGCTCTTGTCGAACAACGTGCGTGGCGATATCTCTTAGCTCGCGAGACGAAGTAATGCCGCGCTCGTGGGCGGCGGAAATAGCGGCCAGAGCTTCGGGTACAACGATCGCAGCATCGCGCTGCGTGGGGCTGAGTCGAGTATTGCGGCTCGAGAGGGCGAGGCCATCGGGTTCGCGGGTCGTGATGCAACCCACAATGTTGATTGGCATGTCGAGGTCGATGACCATGCGCTTGATAACGGTGAGCTGTTGGAAGTCTTTCTCGCCGAAGAACGCAACGTGTGGCTGCACTGCGTTGAAGAGCTTGGTGACCACAGTGGCCACACCGCGGAAATGACCGGGGCGGCCAGCGCCTTCGAGTGGCTGGGCCAGCTGACCAACTTCGATATGGGTATCGAAACCGGCGGGGTACATGGCATCGGCAGTTGGGGCGTACACGGCGGTGACACCGCGCTCGCGGCAACGCTCGAGATCTTGTGCGGCCGGACGCGGGTAATGCTCAAAGTCGTCGCGGCGATTGAACTGCAATGGGTTCACGAAGATGCTGACCACCACAACGTCGCTCACTTGCTGAGCTTCGTGGATGAGCATGAGGTGGCCGTCGTGCAGAGCACCCATCGTGGGGACGAACCCAATGGTCTTGTGGTCGCTGCGTTGCGCGCTGCTCCAAGCAGCCATCGCCGAAGGCGACTCAAAAATAAGCATCGGAATGTGTTGGCTCAGTGGAAGCTGTGGGCTTCGTCGGGCCAGACGCCCTCGCGTACTTCGGCGATGTACTCGCGGGCGGCTGAAATGACGGTGCCGCGTAGGTCGGCGAACTTCTTGGCGAACTTGTAGTTGCAGTCGCTGAGACCAAGCAGATCGTGCAGCACCAGCACCTGGCCATCGCAATCGACGCCTGCGCCGATGCCAATGGTTGGGATGCTGAGTTTGTGGGTGATTTCGCCGGCGAGCTCGAGCGGAATGCCCTCGAGTACCACGGCGAAAGCGCCAGCCTGCTCTACGGCGTGGGCGTCTTCGATGAGCCGCTCGCGGCTGCCGGCCTCGAAGCCGCTCTTGCGACCCTGCACCCGGTTGCCGCCCATGCGGTGATAACTCTGCGGTGTGAGCCCGATGTGGGCCATCACAGGGATGTCGACGCGGGTGATCGCGGCGATGGTGTCGGCCATGCCCACGCCACCTTCGAGCTTGACCACTTCGGCACCCGCTTTGAGCAGTCGAACCGAACTCTCGACGGCTTGTTGCGGGCTCACCTGATACGAGCCAAAGGGCAGGTCGCCAATGACCATTGCGCGTGGCTTGGCCCGGGCAACGAGGCGTACGTGGTATTCCATCTCGCTGAGCTCAACCGGGATGGTGTTTGGCTGGCCCTGCATGACCGTGCCAACCGAGTCGCCGACGAGAATCATGTCGACGCCGGCGAGGTCTACGAGGTGGGCAAATGTTGCGTCGTAGGCGGTGATCATCGAGATTCGACGACCTTCGGCACGCATCGCAGCGACCTCAGGGACGGTGACCTTTTTGCGCGTCGCGATTGCGAGGTCGGCCTCGGAGGTAGGCGTAGAAGATGTAGTCATTCGGCGAGGACCTCCTTCGTGCGGGGTCCACTAGCCCCGAACGCATCGTCAAGCTAGCGAACGAATCAACAAATGCATCATTCGTGAGCACGGCGAGGCCTGAATGCCTCTGTTGCGTTGGTCACCGACCGAGGCGTGCTGACGACGTGCTGATTACCTGCGGACACAGGTCTCGGTAGGCGGGCGCGCCGCCGACAAAGGTGGCGCTGACCAATGCTTGGGTGCATGCGGCGGCGAAACACTGCGCTGCTGCGTCGAGGATGCGGTTCAGAGCGGCGGCCCGACTGCGTTCGTCGCGAAATCCGACCACGTCGGAACCCGGCAGTTCGTGGATTCCGGTGGCGAGCGTAAAGACCGAGTCGCCATCGAACATCGAGTGCACGGGGCGAATGGCGCGGGCCATGCCGTCGTGGCTGACCGATGCCACCTTGGTGCATTCGGCCTTGGTGAGACGAGCGTTGGTGGCGACGACTCCGATGGTGGTGTTCAGCGATCTTGGCGCGGCGCCTGGCTCGGGAGTGATGGTCGCAAGCAGCGCGCGGTGTTGGTCTCGGGTGGGCTTGCGAAGCTGATGTGCGTCGGACTCCCATGGCAACCCTGTTGAGGGATTGACCAGAGAGCCAGCGGCGTTCACGACGGCCAGCGCCGACACCACAAGGCCGTCGCTGAGCCGCACACTGGCTGACCCGACGCCGCCTTGCAGTCCGCCAGCGACGGCGCCGGTGCCGCCACCGACAGAGCCGTTTGCCTCGGGTGAGCGGCGCGCCTTGTTGGCGGCGCGGAAGCCGAACTCGGCATCGGGGCGATGAGCAAAGTTTCCTCCGCGGCCGAGATCGAAGATGACCGCAGCGGGCACGATTGGAACAATCTGGTGTGCCGCGGGCCCTACGGAGAATCCGATGGATCGCGCCTCAAGCCACTGCATGACTCCGGTAGCAGCAGCGAGGCCGTATGCGCTGCCGCCTGTGAGACAAATGCCGTGCACTTGCTGCACCACGTTCTCGGGGCGAAGTAGGTCGGTTTCGCGGGTGCCAGGGCCGCCTCCGCGAACATCGACGCCAGCGGTTGCGCCCGCCGGTGCGAGGACCACGGTAGTGCCGGTGCGCCAACCACGACCGATGCGCTGATACTGCCCGACAGACAATCCTTCAACGTCGGTGAGCGATCCGTTTGGATCTATGCGAAGCGAGGTCGGCGCCATTGAGTCAGGAACCGAGGAGCACTCGTTTGGCTGACGGCCCATCGGTTTGCGCGGCGAAGAACGTGCGCCAGATCATCAGACCCAGTTGGTACAAGCCCGGCAGGATGAGCGCAATGCGAGCGAACAAGTTCACGTCGCCTGGGAGCAAGAGCGTGACCCAGAACATGGCCACGAGCCATGCCACGAAGAAGGCCAAGGTCGTCACCCTGAACTTGCGCACTTGCACTGGGTGCACAAACTTGAGGTTGGTCAGTTGTGACAGCGCCAAGATGAGCAACACCGTAAAGTTGATCCATCGATTGAGCGATGTGGAGTTCGCGCCCTGCACGAGATACATCGTGGGGATGGCGAGGTTCCACACCGACGGGAACCCGTTGAACCAGTGATCGTCGGTCATCATGTCGGTTCGGCTAAACCACAGCGCCGACGAGAACAACAAGAACGCGCCAACTGCGAGCGATGAGTGCGAGGGCAGCATGTGGAACTTGTACATGAACAGCACCGGCACGACTGCGCAGGTGACGTAATCGATGACGAGGTCAAGGATGTATCCATCGATACGTGGCACCGAGGCCTGTACGTTCCATGCTCGGGCTACCGGGCCATCGAGGCCATCGAGGACTTGCGCAGCGATGAGCCAGAGCAGGGCCGCCTTGGGTGCATTGTCGAGCACCGAGATGATGCCAAGCATGCCGCATACGGCGCCGAGCGCTGTGGCGCAGTGAACGATCCAACCTCGGCGCACGTCTTGTTTGCTGGTGCCGAAGATAAAGGGGACGGAGTCGCCAGTTGTGGCGTCGTCCGACTGGGGTTGAGATGACATGTTGTCTGAAACACTTTCCGGGGAGCGGCGCTGCAAATATTGCGCGATCCGCTGGCAAATGCTACCGCTGAGGTCGCTGAGTCGCTTGCGATGGGCGCACTACATGCCTGCTGAGCGGGCTTCCCACAGCGAGCGCAGTGGCCGCTCTGGGTCGTGCACGACTGCCGAAGTGGCGTCGAATTTCAGGGTGGCGCGATTGTCGAGGGTGTAGGCGGGCCACGACGCCGAGCCCTCTCGCGCAAATGCAGTGAGGGCATCGGCGTATGAATCGGCAATTGCGCTGCGATCGTCGCTGTCGCCGGTGAAGGCGTTGACACCCTTGCGATGCAAGTTGTGGAACGCAAACGGGATGTCGAGCGCGTGGCATGAGCCCAGCGCCCCGCCGAACGCTGTGGATGCCCACGTGAACCAGTACATCCACGTGGCGGTACCGGTGGCGTGGCGGGCTTCGGCCAGACGCCATGCAGGTACTCGAAAGACCTCGTCGGTGAGCATTGCCGAAGCGAGCAACGCATTCGAGGCCTGCGGCCGGTGCTCGCGGTAGGCGGCCAACGCTGCAGGTGTTTCGTCGCCGAAGCGGTGAGCGAAGAGGTTTTCGAGGCCGGTCCCATCGATTTTCGCGTGTTCAGGGTTGAACGTGGTGAACATCTGCATTTCGTCGCGGGTGGTGCCGAGCACGAATGGTGTGGGATTGGCCGAGGCTGCCGAGCGGATAGAGGTGGGGATGAGATCGGTGCCCGATGTTGGTGAGAAGCCAGAGAAGCCGGCGCCCACGTCTTTGAGTAACTCTTGTTGGGCGGTGAGCAGTGCGTCGGACGACAACGCTGCGGCTTCAGATCGCGAGGACACACCAGCTGCTGCGAGGAACTCTGCTTCGGCCTCGGCGCCACGCTGAGCGTTTCGCAACTGGGCGATGGATGGGCTCATCGCCCAAGCGCGGTGGAAGAGTGCGCTAGCCGACGGCGCGGCCAGGAGGGCCACGACCGCTGAACCACCCGCCGATTCGCCGAAGATGGTCACGTTGTCGGCATCGCCACCAAAGCTGGCGATGGCCTGCTGCACCCACTGCAACGCGGCGATCTGGTCATGGGTGCCCAGGTTGAGATCGCCGAGGTATCCGAATGCGCCAAGGCGGTAGTTGATGGTGACGACAACAACGTCGCTACGTTGCGCCAATGCTGAACCGTCGTACCACGGGGTGGATCCGCTGCCGTTCACAAAGGCGCCGCCGTGAATCCAAACCAGCACAGGTCGACGATTGCGGTCGCAGGCGGGGGTGTACACGTTGAGAAAGAGGCAGTCTTCGGACATTGCCAGCGAGCCTTTGCCGAGCATCTGCTCCATCCCGCCGGGGGTCTGGTGACACTGAGCCTGATACGAGGTTGCGTCGTATTCGCCATCCCAACTGGTGACCAGTTGTGGCTCGGCAAACCGTTCGCTGGTAGCGAAACGGATGCCCTTGAATACTTGCGTGGCATCGCGGTCGAGGCCGCGGATGGGGCCAAAGGGGGTCTGAACAAGCGTCATGGTGTTACCTCAGGAGATGCGTGGGGAAGCGTGTGGGTGGTTGTTAGCGGCCGGTGAATGCAGCGGGGCGACGTTCGAGGAACGAGGCGACACCTTCGCGATGGTCGTCGCTCTTAAACGATGCGCTCATCGCCGACGTGTGGCGCTGCATGTGATCGTCGACGCTGCTGGTGATTCCTTCATAGACAAGCGACTTGATGAGCCGTTGGCTGTGTGGCGACCCGGTGGCGATGGTTGCAGCGAGGTTGTACGCCGTGTCGAGCAACGACTCGCTGCTGACAACTTGTGACACGTAGCCAAGCTCAAGGGCTTGCTCGACGCTGACGAACTCGCCGGTGTAGAGCAAGCGCAGGGCGTTCTGCAGACCAATGAGACGGGGGAGTAGCCACGTGCCGGCGCCTGTGTCGGGCACAAGACCGCGGTGCACAAAGTTCCATGCGAAACGGGCGTTGGGTGTGGCGATGCGAATGTCGCACTGTGAGGTGAACTCGGCGCCCATGCCTACGGCCGGCCCGTCGATAGCGCAGATGGTGGGTTGCGGGCACTGCAGCAGTGGCCACCATTTGTCGTGGTCGTCGGCGCTGCCGCGCAGCCCGCGCTCGGTGCCTGGGATGGTGGCGAGATCGGCGAGATCGGTGCCTGCGCAGAATGCTCCGGGGCGGCCGGTGAGCACGATGACCCGAGCGGTGGTGTCGGACGCAGCGTGAGCGACGGTCTCGATGAACTCGCCGAGCATCGCGTAGGTCATCGCGTTCTTCTTCTCGGCGCGATCGATGGTGATCGTGGCAATGCCGTTATCTACGTCGTACTTGATGTGCCCCATGGGTTGCGAGGGTAATCGCTCACGCCGCTTCGGCGAGTAGCGTGCACGCAGTGCTTGACCGTCCGCCACAGTCGCCCACCCTTTCGAACCGCCTCGGGGGCATCGTCAAACGAGCCACCGGCGAAGCTGTGCATTGGGCATGGGAAACAGCCATCGAATCTGCTGCCATCGGGCCGCACAGTCGTCGCGGCAAGCGATTCGGCGCATTCGGCCTGAGCAGCGTGATCTGCTTTCCAACCAACACCATCTTCAACGAGCAGTTCATTCATATCGGCAGCGGCACGATGATCGGGCCGCAGGTCACCTTGTCTGCAGGGATGGTTCCGGGGCAGGCGTGCATTAGTGATCCGGTTGTGAAGATCGGCGACCGCTGTCTCATCGGCAAGGGCAGCGGCATTGTGGGCCACTTCGAGATCGTCATCGGAAACGATGTGTGGACCGGCCACCACGTGTACATCACCGATCAGAATCACGACTACCGCGACATCACCCGGCCCATTTCGCAACAGTCGATGCCAGAGCGATCGGTCACCATTGGCGACGGTTCGTGGCTTGGCTATGGCGTGGTCGTGTTGCCTGGTGCTCGCATCGGTAAACACGTCGTTGTGGGCGCGAACTCGGTGGTTCCCGCCGGCGAGATTCCCGACTACAGCGTGGTTGTTGGCAGCCCAGCTCGCGTGGTGAAACGGTGGACCGAAGAGCGTGGCTGGCACGCGGTGGACTGAGTAATCAGTACTGGGTTTGCACTGAGCAACTGTCCATCAGGTTGGGCCTGGTGAAGTCGGCGATGGTTGCAGAAACCGGCGAGCCGCTGAGCATGGTCTCGTTGAGTTCGGCCTCTTCGCCGCCAGCAAGCTTGATCTCGGTTGCCCGACGATCGGAGATGTACACGCGGTACAGCTCGTCGAACTTGTTGACCAGCTCCACGTCGAGCTCAAGCGTTGGCAATTCTTCCATGATCTTGTTGTGGGCGAGCTCAACAATGTCGGTGGCTGCGGCCACGCCTTTACCCACGGCCTGGGGGGTGCCATCGGTGACCTGACGTACTGCTTCGGCGTTTTTTTCGAGCAGACCGTTGCGCTGAATACAGATCTTCTCGGCACGCTTGGTCCACTCGACATCGCTGATCTTGGCGCCGGCCTGGCGAGTGGCGAAGCCATATGCATAGACCCACATGCCGATAATGAACAGCACCGACACGATGACTGCAGCGCGTGCCAAGATCTGCGATGTGCGCAGCTTCTGCTTCGCGCTGACTGCTTGCGAATCTTCAGCCATTGCTCAGGACTTCTCGCGACTCACAGCGAGCTGGAACAAGGCGCCACCGATGCCGAGCACCAGTGCAATCAGTAGGCCGGTCCAGTTCTGTACGTCTTTGTGCAGCAGATGGTCGATCGAGTACTTGCCTGCACCAATGGTGGCGATGGCCAACGCGGTCACTGCGATCGACGCGCAATACTCCCAGCCCTCGCCCTTTTTGAAGATGAAAAAGCCGACCTTCCAGTGGGTGAGCACAATGGCCACGATCATCGTTGCGATCATGCCACCTGCAGCAAAGGGCGTCGCCAGACCGACGGCAAGCAAGATGCCGCAACTGATTTCGGTGGTGGCCGCGACGCGGGCCTGCCAGTGTGGCCACTTGAGCCCGAGGCTGGCGAACCATCCAGCAGTTCCTTTGAGTCCACTCGGCCCGAAGCACTTGTTGTAGCCGTGATAGGCAAAAGCGAGGCCAAAGTACACGCGAGTGAATAAGAGCGCGACATTGAGGTTGTTCACAGCCGGTACGTTACGGCCTGAGTCGGGTTCTCGGCCATTTGATGGCCAAGCCGATACCTCAGCAGCTAGAAAGAGGGCATGATAGTCGCCGACACCGCTTTGCCGCGTTCGCGGATCGAGCGATGGCGCACGGCGGGCCAACTTGTTCGCAGCCTTGTTCGCGTTCACCCCAAGCCGTTCATCATCGCGGTGTCTGCTGCTGGTGTGTTTGCGTTGTGCACCGTTGCTTCATCAGTGGTTCTGCGTTGGATCATTGATCACGTCATCGACCCGCGATTCCGTGCAGGTCATGTAGCGACCAGCACTGTGTTGGTGGGATTGGGCTTCATCGTCGGCACTGGCATGGTGCGCGCAGTGGCCGTGGTCGTTCGCCGCGGTATGGCTGGTGTTACTCGGTGGCGCATCGCTGAAACCCTCAGCGGCGACATCATCGATCGACTCGTTGCCCAGCCCGTGTCATGGCATCAACTACGCGCCTCGGGCGAACTCGCAGCGCGTGCGGGTGTCGATGTCGATGCCGCTGTCGACGTCATCTCTCCGCTGCCCTACGCCAGCAGCGTGGTGTTACTGATCGCCGTTTCGGCTGTGTGGCTGGTCTACATCGATGTGCCGTTGGGGTTGTTCTCGATCGCGGTGTTTCCAATGTTGATCGCGCTCAACCTTTCGTATCAACATCGAGTCGATCGGCACTTCACCGCAGCCCAAGATCATCTCGGTCGATTGTCTGCGGCTGTGCACGAAAGCTTCGAGGGCGTTCACGTCGTCAAGGCGTTCGGCGCTGAGACGCGTGAGACCCAACGACTCGCATCGATAGCGGCCGACCTGCGTAGCGCGCGCACATCAGCCGTGCTGGTGCGTGCCAGCTTCGACTCGGCGCTCAACGCTGTGCCGGCACTCGCCAATATCGGCCTCATCGTGCTTGGCGCGTACCGCATTCGATCGGGTGATCTCACCGTCGGCGAGCTGGCGAGCATGATCTACATGTTCACGCTGCTCGTGTTCCCGCTACGCCTCATTGGCTTTGCACTGTCGGCCTTGCCGCATTCGCTGGCCGGCTGGGGACGGCTGCGCGAGGTGCTTGATGCGCCTCTCATGCCTGACCCCGCCGACTCGCTGGTTGTTGCACCGCCCGAACTTGGCGTGTCGTTTCGGCAGGTTTCGTTCTCGTTCGACGCTGATCGGCCCGTGTTGACAGATGTCTCACTCGATGTTGCCCGAGGCAGCACGGTTGCAGTTGTTGGAACTACCGGTGGCGGCAAGACCACAATGCTTCGTCTCGCCGCTGGATTGCTGAGCACATCTTCCGGCTCGGTGGCTGTTGCTGGGGGTGACCGCTCGATTGTTCTGCAAGAGGCCTTCTTGCTCGGCGATACCTTGCGCGAGAACATCGCTTTTGGGTCTGTGTTCAGCGACGAGCAGATCTGGGCGGCGCTCGAATGTGCCGAGGGTCGCGAGTTTGTGGCCGAGCTACCCAAGGGACTCGACACCCAGGTCGGTGAGCGTGGGGTCAGCCTCAGCGGCGGACAGCGTCAGCGCGTCGCGCTCGCGCGTGCGTTGGTCCGCACGCCAGCGCTGTTGCTGCTCGATGACACCACCTCAGCGCTCGATCCTTCTACTGAGGCTCGGGTCGTTGCCAACCTTCGTTCAGCGCTGAGCGACACCACGGTGCTCATGGTGGCGTCGCGTCCAAGCACCATCGCGCTGGCCGACCGTGTGGTGTTTTTGCACGACTGCTCGATCGCGGCAACTGGCACCCATGCTGAGTTACTTGAGAGCAACGAGACCTACCGATCGTTGATGGAAGCATTCGAGGTAGATCGTGAAGCCATCACGGCGTCGCTCGAAGCACCTGAGCGAAAGGACTCGTGATGGATGAAGAACTTGGCGGCCGCATGGGTGCCGCGCAGATTCTGGGTCGAGGCGTTCGTGAGTCTCCGCTGCTCCGTCAAGGCTTCGGGTTCACGATGTTGCTCGCGATTATCGGCGCGGCCGGCCGTGTAGTGATTCCGATCGTGGTGCAGCAAGCCATCGACCATGGCTTTGTGCGTGACAGCGTGAACATGCGGGTCATCGCCGTGCTCGCAACTGTCTCATCAGCGACCATTGTGGCCACGTCGCTCGCTCAGCGGGCTGCGGTGAAGCGGCTTGGCATTCGTAGCGAAGGGGCGTTGTATGAGCTCAGGGTTCGCGTTATCGAACACATCCATCGTCTGAGCCTTGCCGATCACAACGACGAACGTCGCGGGGCACTGGTTGCGCGAGTCACCTCCGATGTCGAGACCCTTGCCGAGTTCTTTTCTTGGGGCGGACTCGCATGGATTCTCGACGGCGCACTCATGGTGATTGTCGCGGCCGTGATGCTCTCGTACGACTGGTTGCTGGCGATCATCGCGTTGGCAGTTGCTGCACCCCTGGCCCTGGTGCTGCGTTCGGTGCAGCGCCACCTCGTTGATGCGTACGGCAAAGCCCGTGGCTTGAACGCCGACTTCTTGGGCAGTGTTACCGAGTTGGTCACCGGAGCCGAAACACTGCGCGCGTACGGCGCTGGTCCGGTGCTTGCGTCGCGTACCAAGTTGGTCGCAAAGCAGCGGGCCGATTCGTTTATCCGAGCGGGCTTTATTGGCGCGTACTTGTTCCCATCCGGCGAGGTGTTCAGCGCGTTCACGGTGTCGGCTGTCATCGGGGTTGGTGTTGCTCGCGGCTCTGCCGGAGGCCTTACTGCCGGTGCGCTGGTTGGGTTCGTGTTCCTCACGTATCGGTTCCTTGAACCCATCGCCGAGTTCACCGAGGTACTCGACCAGACACAAACCGCAGTGGCCGGTATGCGACGGTTGCTTGCGGTGCTCGACCTTCCTGTTGGGCCGCCGCAAGCGCTGCAGCCTGTGGCGTTGCCCGATGGTCCGTTGTCGATCGATATCAGCGATGTCACCTTTGGCTATCGCACCAGGGGCGAGGTCGGCGATGACCAACCGGTTCTGTTCAACGTCAGCGCGCATATCCCCGCGGGTCAGCAGATAGCCCTCGTCGGCGCTACAGGGTCGGGAAAAACCACTCTCGGACGTCTCCTTGCTCGTCTTGCCGATCCCGTCGCCGGTCAAATCCGTTTGGGTGGTGTGCCGCTGACTCACGTCTCCAACGAGCAACTTCGCCAGCGTTTGGTTGTGGTGCCACAAGAGCCGTTCTTGTTCGACGATTCCATTGCCGCCAACCTTGAGTTCGCGTTGCCCGGAACGTCGTTCGCCGATCTCGAACGCGCTGTTACTGCGCTCGATCTCGACGATTGGCTGCTCACAATGCCCGACGGTTTGCTCACTCGAGTGGGTGAGCGCGGAACGCAACTTTCAGCAGGCGAACGTCAGCTCGTAGCGCTGCTCCGTGCGTCGGTTGCCGATCCTGATGTGCTCATCCTGGATGAGGCCACGTCTTCGGTTGATGCGCTCACTGAGGTACGCATGGCGAGGGCGCTCGAGCGTTTGGCCCAGGGTCGAACCATCATCGCTATCGCGCACCGACTCTCAACGGCAATGCGGTCCGATCGCGTGTTGGTACTCGAAGACGGCCGGCTCATCGAAGACGGATCACACGAGCAGTTGCTGGCAGCGGGTGGTCACTACTCGCAGGTCTTCGCAGCGTGGGTGTCGTCGACCTCGTAGCCCGACCGATGTTGCCCAGCGAGTGCCGTGAGGCGTCCACGCTCGCTGGCTAGGGTGCACCTATGCGAATGAAGGCACTTGGGTCAATTGTTGTGGTCGTGGTTTTGGCGTTGTCCGGGTGCTCAAGCAGTGGCACCGTCGGCGACAGCCTCGGCACTGGTGGCTCTGTTGCTGCTGATGCGGCGTCGAAAGCAGATTTCTGCACGCTGATCATCGCGTTCAGGAAGGCTAACGAAACCCTTGGCAATGACTTGCTGTCGCCGAACGCCGAGCAGACGAAGCTCGCGATGAAGCTGTTGATCGGACAACTTCAGACGCTGCTCGAACGGGCGCCCGCCGACCTCAAAGCCGACATCGACACAGCCCAAAAGTTCTATGTTCAATTCGATGCGTTGCTGGCGACACACGGCTACGACACAAGTGGTATCGGCGATGACCCGAAGTTCGAAGCCGACATCACGAGCCTCAACAGCAC
>CANNMD010000032.1 GCA_947505655.1 Acidimicrobiaceae bacterium
ACGCAAACGCAAATTCCTCGCCGCCCCAGCGACCGATCAAGTCGGTGTGCCGCAGCGCGCTCTTGGCAACCTCACAGAACGTCTTGATAGCTCGGTCGCCGGTCTCGTGTCCATAGGTGTCGTTCACTTGCTTGAAGTGATCAATGTCGGCCATCACGAGTGTGAACGGGATGTTGCTGCGACGCAGTGCCCGAACCCGGGTCTGGAATGTGCGGCGGTTCATCAATCCGGTCAACGAATCAGTCGATGCTTGCTCGCCCGTACGCACCATCGTGCGCAGCATGCCGATGCGAGCACCGGCCTGTGTGGACAACATCGACAACGCTTCGATTTCGGAGGCAGTGGGAACTGCGCCCTCTTCGGCAACTGCGTGGATGACGCCGATGGCGCGTCCCATAAAGGTGACCGGAACGCATACTGCCGAACATGCGGTGGCGCCGCGATGACGCAGGTGTGGGCAGGCATCGAGCGCATTGCTCGATTCGAACGTGACAGCTGCTCCGCTGCGAACAGCGACACAGGAGAACGGCGAAGCAACCGGGCAGCCTGGTCCGTCGCTGTTCGTGCCAGCGACCACGGCTTGCTCAAGATTCGATTTGCTGTTGTCGGCGAGCAGCAGCTCTGCTGAACGTCCTGGCAACATCGCAGCCATGGTGATGCCGATCACTTCAAGAGATGCCGCTTCGTCGTCAGCCATCTCGAAGGCGCGATGAACCCTTGCTGAGGTCTCTTGGCGGGAGTGCTCGGCGAGCAAGGTCTCCTCACGAAGGCGAAGCTTGCGCAACATGCTGTTGAACGCTTGCGCGAGCCGACCGGTTTCGTCGTCGCCAGTTACGTCGGCTTCGGCCTCAAGGTCGCCCTCTGCCGCTCGTTCTGCTGCGAGCTGCACCCGATGAAGCGGATCACGAATGAGCCTGGTGATGACCCAACTTGCGGTCAGCATGACTGCGAGGGCAATGAAGCCGAGGATCACTCCAAGTGCTTGAGCGTCGGCCGAGGTTTGAGCGAAGTTGGTTACGGCGTCGGCCTGTGCTTCGTCGGCAAACTCGGCGTATGCCGTTGCATCATGGGCCATGACGCTGAATGCCAGATTCTCTGGGCCTAACGTCAGGTTCTTAGCAAGCGCCATGTCGCCGGCCTGCAATGCCTGCCAGATCAGTTGGTCGGTGGCCAAAAACGTTTGGTAACCGGTAGCGATCTTTTCGACGAGTGCCGACTCCACTGGATCGCCGCCGACTTCACGCAAGTTCTGCAGCGATGTCTCGAATTGGCCCGTGGCCTCGTCGAACTGCGAATGACCAGTGGGCCACGACATCACGTACGACTGCTGCGCTGCTCGGAGTTCGGCGGCCGCGAATCGAAGGTGATCTGCTGCATCCGAACGAACGGCGGCCCCAGCGACAATGCGGTTGTTGGCCTGCCCGAGACGGTCGACAGTCAAGAACAGGCAGCCAAGCACGAGGACCAACACGCCGGTCAACCATGCAAAGCCGATAAAGAGCTTCTTGCTCACCGGCAGGTCAATGACGCGCTGCTTCAGCGTTTTGGATTCAGTCGAGATGTCCATCGAACGTGGCCTCCTCGTTCCCGATAGTCACCGTCAAGCGCAGGTCGCTGTTGCTCGGAATGGCGATGTTGTTCCCGAAGTGAATATCGAGCGCCCCAATGTTGAGGTCTTGCATCAACGTGGGTGGCACGTTGGTGGGCCTGCCAGTGCCTCGATCTACCAACGTGATCCGTGGAGTCACGCCCGTGAGGGGCAGGCCGGTGAGTCGGTCGTAAATGTGAGCTTCGACGTGTCGAATGAGCGGGCCGACGGGAGCGCCGAGGCCGATGATGCACAACTCGCCCTCAATGGGATGTTCGGATGCGACCTCAGCTTTGCTGTACATCTCCTCACCCGGCAGCACGTTGGCGACAACGAGGTAACTCTGTGTGGTTGCGATTCGGGTCCAGCCCGCAACGCTGGCCACGTCTTGTGCTTTTGACGCTGTGAGTGCATCGACCTCGGTGCCCAGCAGCCGACATCCGCCAAGTGCTAAGCACAGCGCCGGCACCCATGCAGTGGCCCGCATACGTGGGCCGTAGCTCGTTTTCCCGTTCGCGTCGTCGAAGTATTGCTTCATTCGTCAGTCATCCAATGTCGTTCGATTACCTCAAGAGTCTTCGACGCAATTGCTGAAACCTTGAGGAATCTTTGGAGAGGAATGATGCGTAGGCGCGCCACAGGCGAGACCCGAAGGCCTCGCCTGTGTGCATAGCTCACGAAGAGCTATTGGTACTGCCGGCGAGGGGAGGGAGCACCCTCGCCGGGGTCTTGTTTGCCTAGCCGACGATGAAATCGTCGATCGTGATATTGGCAAGAGTTTGACGGCTGAGCGTGACGCGAACGCCGCCGACGATGATGCGCACGTTGCCGCCGGCACGGCTGATCTTGACCTGGGAGGCGAAGCTTGCGGCGGTGACGCCGAGGCCGGTCAGATCGATCTGGTCCTGGCCGCCGGTGGCCACGGCATCGAAGTTGTTGATGACGTCGCTACCCGAGCCGGGGATGTAGACGAACACGTCGTCTCCGTTACCGCCAGCGAGCGTGTCGTTTCCGGCACCGCCACGAATGGTGTCGCTCAACGCCGAGCCGCTGATGTTGTCGTTGCCGCCACCACCGTCGATCATGTCGATTCCAATGAGCGCAACGGCGCCGAAGTGCAACGTGTCGGCATTTGGGCCACCCGAGATGGTGACATTCCAGTTGCCGCCGGAGTTCACTTCTTCAACGTTGCTCATGGTGCGCATCCCGATGACCGTGTCGTTGGTGAGGGCTGCCACCGTGTCGAAGTTCGCTCCGCCGTTCACTGCATCGAAACCTTCGCCGTTTCCGGAGAACGTGATCAGGTCGCTGCCTGCACCACCATTGATGGTGTCGTTGCCGCTGTCGCCAGCCAAGATGTCGTTGCCGGCGTTACCGGAGAGCGTGTCGTTGCCAGCAGCGCCGGAGGCCAGGTCGTCGCCGGAGGTGCCGACCCAGACGTTGTTGCCAGCAGTACCCAAGAAGCTGACGCCGATGACCGCTGTGGCAGAGCCGGTAACAACTTCGGGGCTCATGATGTCATCGGAGAACGAGACGGCAACTCGGATTCGGCGGCCGATTTGGTTTGCGGTCACCGTGAATGTTGGGTCGATGGCATCGGCGATGTCGGTGAATGGACCAATCGCTCCAGTCGTTGGACCCTCTTGCCACTGGAACGAGAAGATGGCGTTGACGAGACCGTCGGCGTCATCGATCGACCCGGTGGTTGCAGTCACCACGGTGTCAACTGTTGGCGACACGCTAGACAGCGCAGGTGCGCCGGTTGGTGCCGTGTTGGCAACCACGTTGACCGTCATCGGGATGACCACGGTGGCGCCAGCGTTTGATTCGATGTTGAGATCGGCAATGTGGGCGCCGAGCGTGGTTGAGCTGAACGCCACGTTGAATCCGCATGGCGTGATCACATCGACCGGCACGTTGTTGCAATCGAGCGTGAGCGTGAACATCCCGGCGTCGGGGCCGGTGATGCTGATGTTGCCCACGAGCAGAAAGCCTTCGCCGATGTTCGAGATAGCAACCGGCTGCACAACGCCTGGGGCAACATCGCCGAGGGCACCGAAGTCAAGTGCAGCAACCGAGGCCAGCAGCACGGGCTGTGGCAACGCAACGATTGGGGAGCTTGGCGCTGAGACGAGTGTCTCGGGCGAGCCGTTGAGATCGGTGAACGAAACGATCACGCTCAAGGCGCCACCGACCATGAGAGCGTCGGGGGTGAACGCCTGGGCGTTTGCGCCAACGATGTCGACGCCGTCGAGCTGCCACTGGTACGCAAAGCCGGTGCCGAGTGGGTCGGCCAAGCCGTCTGCATCGGCGATGCTCGTGATGTCAGCGACCACTTCGACAGTTGCCATTGGCTGGGCCGGCGTGACCACTGGTGCACCGGTGGCTGGCTGATTGGCTGCAGCGACAGCAGGACTCACGTCGCTGAGGATCTCTTCGATGTTGCCGGCGAAGTCGACGAACACGACCCGCAAGCGCAACGCCAATCCGGCTTCTGCGGCGGTTGGGGTGAAGGTCGGAGCATCGCCCACTGGAATCCAACCGATCTGGGGGATGTCGGCTTCCCAGGTGAGGAACACTGGTGGCACAAAGGCGTCGAACCCATCAGCGTCAGTGATCGAATCGATGAAGGGCTGCAGGCCATTGGGGCCGTCGAGCAATGGCGCCACAACAGTGAGCGCCACGCCAACCGTGGGGGCCGCTGGGGTGAAGCTGATCGTGCCCACGGCTGGGCTGTTCGGGACGCCGCCGCCAACAAGCTGCACGGTGCCGTCTGCGAACTGCAGGTTCTCAATGTTGCGCAGGGTGTCGACACCATCGCAGACGCCGCCGCCGCCGCCACCACCACCGCCGCCGCCGCCGCCACCGCCGCCACCGCCACCGCCGCCGAGGCAGTTGGCGTCGGAGACTGTGACGCTTCCGTCGGGGTTGTTGACGAGCATGTATGCCAGGGCAGGGCCGCTGAAGACAGCGGTGTCGATGTCGGGCACGTCGCCTGTAGCTGCAGGCGCAATGAGAATCTCACGCACCGCAACGATGTTGCCTGGGTCAACGAGACCTGCGAACACTGCTTGCTGCAGGGTCATGCCGGCAGTGCCTGCACCGAACGAACCGCCGGCCACTGCCGTGTGCTCGAAGATGTCGGTGGTGCCGATCTCGGTTGTTGGGTCGGTTGGATCGGTGCGCACGCTGAGGCGCACGTTGAGGTAGCGGTCACCGTCGATGATGTCGTCGGCGCCACGGCCCTCGATCAGGTCGCTTCCGGCGCCGCCGAGCAAGATGTTGCCCTTACCCCACACGTCGCCCACGAGTGGGCAGTCGAGTGTTGCCGTAGACGCAATGATTGCGTCCGAAGGAGTTGTCAGCGCTGGCATGATCTCGGCGAGTCCGCTGATGCGATCGACGCCAGCTTGGTCCAAAGCGTCGCAGCCGATGAAGCCACCAGCAAGCGGGCCAATGCCGCCGACCTGCTCTGGAGTCACGTTGTCGCCACGGAGGATGTCGTTGAATGGTCCGCCTGAAAGTGCTTCCACTTCGTTGAAGCGGTCACGCACGCCGTTGAGGCCGAGCGGCAGACCGATGATTGGAACGTTGAGGTCTGCATCTTGTGGCTGCGGATCCAACACGCCGGTTGACCAGTCGTAGCCAGCAGCGCCAGCGTTCTTCTCGATGCCGGGGCCAGCCACGCCGATGTCGTCGCCGCCTTCCATGTCGTAGTCGTCGTCGCCGGCCTGGCCGATCATGATGTCGTTGCCTGGCTTGTTGTGATCGTCGAAGAACAACGAGCCGCTGTCGCCCTGCAACAAGTCGGTCTGCTCGCCGCCCTGCATCCAGTCGTCGCCGCTGTCGCCTTGGGCGATGTCGGCGCCTTGACCGGCAAGGATGAAGTCGTCGCCAGGACCGGCGAAGTGGGTGTTCGTGTTCGCGCCGCCGGCCATGAGGTCGTTGCCGTCGCCGCCGAGGATGAGATCGAGTCCGATACCGCCGTCGATGGCGTCGTTGCCAGGGCCGCCCTTGAGCACGTCCTCGCCGCCAGTGTCGGTGATGATGTCGTTGCCGTCGCCACCGAAAATGTGGTCAGGACCGCCGTAGCCCTCGAGCACGTCGTTGCCTTCGTTGCCGGAGATGGTGTCAGTGTCGTTGCCGCCACCGATGCGGTCGGCACCCGACGTACCGTTGTACACGGACTGGCCGTTGATGCCGGGAGTGTTCACGCTGTTGAGTGGGCGGTACCTGATCTGGCCGTTCGCCATCTTGATCAAGAGCCTGTTCTCGTCGCACTCCGACTTTGGATCATCGTTCACTGAGCCGACGCCGGTGATGACGCTTCCTGGGGAAGCAGGCGAGGTGATGTTGGCGATTTCGAACTTGCAATCGGCGGTGCCGAACGAGTCGGCCTTCAGGCCGGTTGCTGTGGTGTTGCGCATCATTATCTCGGCGAACGAGTTGCCTTCGAGCTGTGTGCGCAAGTTCATGCCGGGCGTGCGGTTGAGGTAGTAGAGACGGTCGGCATCCTGGAGTTGGGTGAGCTGTAGCTCGAACACGTAGTTGAACGTGCTGCCGAGCAGGCCACCGAAGAGGTCGGTGTTCTCGGCGAGGCCACCGATCCACAGGTCCACGTCATCGAGGCCGGTGATATTGACCGTGCCGTTGTTTGCCCATTCTTTGGTGCTGAACATGAATTCTGCAGCATCATCTGGGGCGTCGCGGCCGTGTTCTGGGTTCACGATGGCGCGAGCTGCACTGCGCTTACCGATGGTGGTGGTCTCAGCCAATACCGTGGGGTGTGTGCCGTAGGCGGCCACGAAGTTGATCAGCGACTCAGGGTGCTTGAGGTGTGCGCCAAAATCGACCCAGTCGGTGTAGGGGGTGAGCTGACCGTCGTTGGTCTGAGCAAAAATCTCGCGGCGAACGTTGTTGAGCGAGGCGACGCCTTCGCTGCGGGCACGAGCCAGGTTCAGCGAGGCGAGGTCGAGCGGCAGGCCGAGCAGGTTGTTGCGCAGTGTGTCGCTCACGAACTCGTCGAGCTCGTTGCCCACCTGATCCGACAAGCCCATCACGATTGCCCCCGCACCAGCGCTGCCCATGTCGTTGCCAGCGGCTGCAAGACCGTCGGAAGTGACGTTCTTGAATTCCTCCGGGTTCAAGAAGCCATCGAGGAGAGCGATGTCATTCTTGGATCCGTCAACGTTGGTGCGGGGGATCGTCTCGTTGAGCATTGAGTGACCGAAGCGGTACACGGCATGAGCGAACTCTGCCTTGATCGCTGGGTCAGTCGCTGTCGAACTGAAAGCAAAGAGATTGAACGGGTTGATTGCTGGCTGGATCTTGCGAGCGAACTCTTCGAACACGAGGTGCTGGTATTCCATCTCGGTCACGAAGCGTGCGGCCTGGAACAAGCGCTCGCCGTAGGTGAACGTGCCCAATCCGGTGGCCAAGTAGGCATCGTGCAACCCTTGGGTGTTGTTGAGCACGTTCTGCAGGTCTGCAACGAGGCGGTTGTGCTCGTGCTCGAAGATGGTGTGAATCGCAGTGAGGCCGATGTTTTCGTTGACGCGGCCATCGCCGGCGATCACATGTAGGTCGAGCAACTCATTGTCGTAGCAAGGCGTTGGGCCGTCACCACAGATGGCGCTGAGGGCCTGAGCGGGACCAGCGGTGGTGTCTGGGTCAGGTGCGCCAACAGGGGCTGCAGCGTGTGAGATGTCGTTGAGGAACGCCGTGTTGATGCGGCGGACGTTGGCGGGCGCTGGCACTGGGTTGGCGAGGTCGCCCTCGACGAGGCCGAGCGCGGTCACGTACTGGGGAAGACCGTTCGGGCCGGGAATGAAGTTGCCGTATGGGTCGGCGGCGATCATTGGGATGTTGGTGACGTCGGTGTCGACAAGCCACAAGCCGAGGTAGTTGGCGGTCTGCATCTTCACGTCGTGCCAGTTGGCCATGGCGCCATCGCTGTTGCCGAGCAGGCGGCCGGTTGCGGCCGGGTGACCGAACGCATCGAAGTCGTACTCACGCAAAAAAACCTGATGCGACGAGTGTGAGCCGTATGCCTGGCTGAGGTCGATCCATGGTGAGTCGGTGTTGATCGATTCGTGGATGTCGTCGGCGGTGCCCAAGAACCCGTCGGGGCCGGGCTGCTGCTTACCACGGGTGAGCAGCATGAAGCGGTTGCTTGGTGGCACGTAGTTGGCGTCGCCGGGCTGTGGATCGTCGGAGGTGCCAGCGATGCCGTCGACGCCCACAATGAGCGGATCGTCGGCGTGCAAGGGAACAAACACTGTGCCGTTGCCGCCGGTGGTGATCTTGTCGAGACCGTGGTCGAAGAACTGTCCGAAGATGGTGAAGAGCGAGTTGTACGGTGGCGAAAGGCCGACGTCGGTGGTCACGTTCGGGATGAACAACGTCTGGCCGGCAGGCACGCAATCAACTGGGGTGCTTGGAGCGGTGCATGGCACGATGCCTGCGTTGCCCTGGGTGCGAACCGGAAAGCCTGCAGCGGCTACTGCTGCCGGGTTTGTCGAGGTCTGGTCGGCGATCAGGTTGCTGATCACGCGGGGCTGTGAATCGAACACCAGGCCCTTGTTTTGGGCGTATGACGTGGGGTTGGGAGGTCCGAAGCCAGCTGGAGTTGGCTCAGCCGACTTGAACACTGGGGTGGTCAGACGAGGGAAGGTCTGATCAGCGGAGCCAAAGGTCTCTTGGCCGGCTTGCAAGTTGTTGCACGAGCCGTCGACAGTGCGCAGACCCATGCCGATGAGTGGGCTGGGGATCTGGTCGGGCCCGGTGCCGACGAGTCCGGCGCAGGGGTCGGCCACGGTGGCGCTGACGGCGTGATTCTCGGCCACCTTGATCTGGCGCAAGATGTATGCCAGGTCTGATGCTGTGACGGTGAAGCCCTGCCCAACCGGGGCGGCGTTAGCGCCCAAGTTGCTGGCGCCGGCCACGATGCCCGTGGCAAACATCGTCACTGCGAGCGACAATGCGACGAAACGCCGCTGCTTGGTCTCGGCTTCGACCGACCGTGATGACCGGACCGCAACGCCTGACCGCTCTAGTACGGCGGTGCGTCGGGCCTTCAGATTTGCATGGTATGTGTTGCTTGCAGACATCTTCGTCTCCCTCGAATCAGATCTGTGCGCACCTTTCGGTGGACAGAACAAGAATGCAGGGAGGGGGTCTTTAAGGTCAACGGGTCATTCGAACCATGTCTATTGGTCCTAGTTCTGTACCCTTCTATACCCTTTAGTCGTACGACCTCTCGCGCGGGGGTCGAGGCATGAAACCCTTATTGTGTAAGGGTTTCGTCGGTCTCATTGCCGGTCGGGGTGCTCGAGCAGCTCGGATTCGCAGCAATTCGTCTGTGTACTTGGTGTACAGAGGTCGCACGACTTATGTACACCCAGGGGTACAGGCGAGCGCGCCGACGAGCCGTTTGTTAAGACGATGTCCGACGCCCGGCACGCGTGAGCGCACGCGAGGCGTGCGCTGGTGCTTTATGGGGATGCCGGCACGGCGCGGATGAGGGCGCGGCGGGGCAGTGGATGAGGGCGCGGCGGGAAAGGCGGCGGGAAGGCTCAGGAGGTGGTGGTGAGGTTACGGGTGGCCCACACAGCGGCCTGGGTGCGGTCGCTGACGCCGATGTGACTAAAAATGCGCGTGAGGTGTGCTTTCACGGTGCGCTCAGTGATGCCGAGTTTGTCGGCGATGATGCGGTTTGGCATGCCTTCGCGTACGAACCCGAGTACTTCGAGCTGGCGTGACGACAGGTCGTCGGCAACCGTGTGCAAACGGCGCGCATTGAGCATCACGCTGGCAGCCTTGGGGTCAAGCGGCGACTCGCCCATGTGGATCGAGCGGATTGCTGCCACGATCTGGTCGGGTTCGGTGTGCTTGAGCAGATAACCGTTGGCGCCAGCAGCGAACGCCTCGGTGATACGACGCTGGTCGCTAAACGAAGTGAGCACCAGCACCTTGCACTCGGGCAGACGCGCTGCGATGCGCGCCGTTGCTTCGACGCCATCGAGGTTAGGCATGGAGAGATCCATGAGCACCACGTCGGGCTTCTCGCGCAGCACCACCTCGAGGCCTTCGAGGCCATCGGTGGCCACACCCACGAGTTCGATATCGGGGACGGTGCTCAACAGCTGGCTGAGACCAGCGCGGACCATCATGTGGTCGTCTACAACAACTATGCGAATCACTTGCGGTCCTCTTTACGGCGATGAATGGCGTTGGGGATCTCCACGAGAACTCGTGTACCAACCCCGACTTGGGAGCGAATAATAATACGGCCGCCAGCGTCTGTGATGAGATCTGACAAAGCTCGTAGACCAAAGTGGTCGTTCGAGGCTTTGACTGCTCGGTCCTCATCAGAGAATCCACGGCCATTGTCTTCAACCTTGAGAATCGCCGTGTCGCCCTGTAGGTCGACATCGACAGTCACGAGTGAGGCATCGGCATGGTTGGCCACGTTACGAAGCGCCTCTTGAGCGCTGCGGTAGATCAGGCCAGCAGTGGCGGTCGCCAGATGTTCTGCATCTACGTGAACCGTGAGCTGCGCATCGACACCACGGGCTTCGAGGCGGCGCAGCAGGTCGTCAAGAGCCGACTGGATTCCTTCTTCGGCCAGGTTTGGCGGATAGATGTCAACGAGCAAGGTACGCAGTGCCATCACGCTGTTGCGGATACTGGCCGAGCTCGCGTTGAGTTGTGGATGAGCATCGGCTGTGCCACGTGCGGCTGCAGCCAAGCTCAACGACACACCAGTGAGTTCTTGCACGACGCCGTCGTGGAGGTCGCTAGCGATGCGTCGGCGCTCGGCGTTCGACGACTCGATGGCGTGCGACAGGAGGCGCTCTCTGTGCATCTGGCCGTTGCGAAGTCGACGGGCGAGGCGCCAAGCGAGTGGGATCTGCACGAGCTCAACGAACACCAGGGCGCCGATGACGATCGGCACAAACTGGCGCAACAACGTGCCGGTTACCGATGTGACACTGCTGTATCGGTAGTACGCCTCAACGAGCACGGGAGTGCCTTCGACCGTGTTGCCGATCATGTAAGCGTCGAGCAGCCTTGACTGTGTCTCGAATTGGTTCTCTGCCTTGGTGAGATCTGCCTCTTCAACTTCGGGCCCCCCACCATTGAAGATTGCCTCTTCACCAACATCGAGGTCGTACTTCTGACCGATGAGACTGGATTCATCTGAATAGCGGATGACTCCATCCCGCGTCCAAATCTTCACGCGGATGAGTTCTTCATCGAGCACCTTTTCGCGCACCACTTTGTCGAGTGCAGCGAGCGCCGCTGGGTCGCCTGCGAGCACCGCATCGGTCAGCGCCGGTTCGATGAGGTCGCGAGTGTGAAGCTCTGTGGTCTTCGTAATGTCGTCGAGTGCCATCTTCACAGCGACGGCGTGGCTTGCGTAGAAACTGAAGCCCATCGCTACGCCGAGCGCCAGAATGCCGGCGAGAAGGAAATGGATGATCGGGCGGCGAACGGATACCGGATCCATATCGAGGCTGTCGACCGTGCGGCTTTGGCCGAGGTAGCGAGTCTTCGAAGCTGAGCGACGGTTCTGACTGCGACCGTCGTAGTACCTCCGCGAGGGTGCAGCGATCTTGAGCGAAGTGGCCAGATCAGGCGCTTCGACAGACTCTCTGAGATCCAATTTCATGGACCCATAGTGACGGACTTATGGCCTAATAGAAATGCGCCAATGGTCCTACAACTGGGGACCCAGCGCCACCAAGATTGGCTCTCTCGGTCGGCCGATACGGGCCGACGCGGCCTACTGAGCGTCGCTCTCGTTTGGAGCGATGCGCATCACCCAGACGGCTGCCTGGGTGCGATCGCGAACACCGAGTCGCTGGAAAATGCGGCCACAGTGGGCCTTCACGGTTTTGTCGCTGATGCCGAGCGCTCTACCGATTTGCTTGTTCGGATTGCCTGCGGCGATGAGCAGAAGAATCTCTTGCTCGCGAGGTGTGAGCGAGTCGTAGATGGCGCGTGGGCCGCGACCGGCCTTGAACAGGTTGGCTGCGATTGATGGGCTGAGCGCAAGGCCACCCACTGCGACCGCGCGAATGTTGGCAACAAGCACTTCGGGCTCGACGTCTTTGAGCATGTAGCCCATCGCTCCGGCGTCGAGTGCCGCGTTCACCTGCTGCGGATCGCCGGTTGTGGTGAGCGCAATGATCGAAATCTGTGGAGCTTTTGTGGCCAGCTCGGACATCGCAGTGATGCCGTCCATCACGGGCATCGACAGGTCCATGAGCACAATGTCGGGCAGCAGTTCGCAGGCAAGATCGACAGCTTCGCGGCCGTTCGATGCAAGGCCCACGACCTCGAGATCTTCGATAGACGAGAGCCATTGGTCGAGTCCGTTACGAACGAGCGCATGGTCGTCGGCGATGAGAATACGAATCATGCGGTTCCTTTCGGCGTCGGTATGGGCTGCCGGTCTTCACGGCAAAAACTGCGTTCACACTACCAGTACGGGTCACACGCATCGTCGCATGTAGCCCGACGATGGATGCGTGCGCCGTGACGACGCCCGACGCTCAGTTGGATCGGGCGTAGAGTGGCGCGATGAGTTTTGGACAGACTTCGGGGCCTCCAGCCTCGGCCAAACAGATCGCGTTGCTGCTGTCGTTGCTCAACAACGACGGTTTTGACTTCGCCACTGCTCGTCATCGTTACGGATTCAACCAGCGTCAGGCTCGGGGAAAGTTCACCGGTCCCGAAGCGACTGAGCTCATCGAACGGTTGACCCGCGAGGCAGAAGACGCCGAAGCAGGGTCCGAGGGGTTCGCGCCACGTTTCGACGATCCGGCGGCGATCAAGGCGCAGCAACGAATCGATACTCAGCGCGAGGCATTGCTCCGCGGCATTCCTGCCGAGGTGTTGGCCAACGAGCTCGAGCGTCGAGGATGGGCCATCATCCCGCCGTCGTGACGATGGGCGACCGCGCGAATTAGTTGGTGCGGGCTCTGGCGATCTCGTAGCACGCCAAGGCTGCCGCCGCTGACACGTTGAGTGAGCTGAGCCGGCCGCGCATGGGGATGCTCACGATGAGGTCGCAGCGTTCGCGCACGAGTCGCGAGAGGCCAGCGCCTTCGGCCCCGAGCACGAGACACACGCCCTCTTTGGCGAGGTCGCCGATTTCGAACAGGCCGCGGTCTGATGCGTCGTCGAGACCCACGATCCAGATGCCAGCATCTTTCATGCGGATGAGTGCCTGCGGGAGCCCGCCCACCACGGCCATCGGCACATGCTCGATGGCGCCCGCCGCCGATTTTGCTGCGGTTGGGGTGATGTGCACTGCGCGGTGGCGGGGCAGAACCACGCCATCGACGCCAGCGCCATCGCAGCAACGCAAGAGTGCGCCGAGGTTGCCCGGGTCGGTGACACCGTCGACAGCTACCAAGAATGGCGCGCGCCCGGCGCGGCGCTTGATGAGTTCGGCGAACTCGGTCTCAGGAAGCGGCGCAGCGAAGGCAATGACCCCCTGGGGCGCCTCGCTCCGCGCAACGGCTTCGAGCTTGCGGCGGTTGACCTCGAGTAACTGCACCCGCTCGTTGCGGGCGAGTTGCATGATGTCGCCGATTACTTCGTTTTCGTCGAGGTCGGATGCAACCCAGATCTCGCGCACCTTGCGCCGGCCAGCGATGAGCAATTCGCGTACGGCCTGACGACCCTCGACCTGCTCGCCGCCAAGGGTCTTTTCGGGTTTACGAACTGGCGCTTCGCCGGGTCGGGTGACGCCGCCGGTGCGGCCTGCGCCGCGAGAACTGAACTGGCGAGATCCGGTGGGCCGCCCTGCGCCACTGCTCGAACGTGATGAACCTCCCGCGGAACGCGAGCCACCGGCGCTGCTGCCGCCACGTGAGCCGCCTGGGGCGCCAGCACTACTGCCACGTGAGCCGCCGGTGCCGCGTGATCCGCCGGTTGACTTTGGCGCGGCCGAGCGCCCTGCCCCGCCCGATGTGGTGCGGCTTCCTGGTCGGCCCTTGCCTGATGATGGTGATGCACCTCGAGGCGCCATGTCATTTCCTTACTGATTACGCCGCGTCATCGCGGCTGTGTTACTTCTCGCAGAATGACTGCGACGGCCCAACAAGCAATACCTTCGCTGCGGCCGAGCGCACCGAGGCCCTCGGCGCGTCGACCCTTTACGGTGACGTCAGCACCTGCCGCAGCGCTCAGGCGTTGTTGCATTTCGTCTCGCCGAGGCGCCAACTTCGGTTGCTCGCAAACAACCGAGCAGTCGATGTTGCCGATCATCCAACCAGCCTGAGTGACTAAACCGGCAGCGTGAGCCAGCAGCAATAGCGAATCGACGCCCTTCCACTGTGGGTCGGTGTCTGGAAAATGCTGGCCGATATCGCCCAAACCAGCCGCGCCGAGTAACGCATCGGTGACTGCGTGGGCTACGGCGTCGGCGTCGCTGTGTCCGTGCAAGCCGCGTTCTCCGGGAAAGGTGACCCCGCCGAGCACCAGCACCCGCGATGGGTCGTCGCTGAAGCGATGGATATCGAATCCTTGGCCAACTCTGATTTGAGGAAGCGTCATAACTGGCCCACCTTTGCTCGGGCCCATTCAAGATCGGCAGGCACAGTGATCTTGCGATTGTCGGCATGGCCGACGATGACAACCACGCGCTGGCCCATCGACTCGACGAGCATTGCATCGTCGGTGCTTTCGCCCTGCGCCGCGTGAGCGTCGCGGAGTATGTGCGCACGAAACGCCTGCGGGGTCTGCACGGCGCGCAGCGAGGCGCGATCGGGGGTCGACACAACGGTGCCGGTTGAGTCGACGACCTTGATGGTGTCAATCACCTCAATGCCGGGCACTGCACACGCAGCGCCTTGAGCGACTGCGTTGATGACCTGTGCATAGAGCTCGGCCGAAGCGAAAGGTCGAGCGGCGTCGTGCACGCAGATGATCGTTGCATCTGCCGGGACCGCGGCGAGACCATTTCGCACCGACTCGCTGCGAGTGCGGCCGCCAGCAACGCCGTCCTCGATGATGACGTCGGCCTCGGGCACGACAAGCACCACGCCATCGGATGCCTCGCGGGCCGTGTTCATCGACCAATCGAGGATGCGCGCGGCACCCAATTGTTCGTACTGCTTCGGTCTGCCGAAGCGCTGTGAGGAGCCCCCGGCCACGACGATTGTCCATACTTTTTCGTCGCATTTTCTCGGCATGGGCTAGACGGTAGTACCGTCTCGTTGCCATGGCATATGAAGAGGTTCTCTCCCAGAACGAATTCTTCGCCGACGCGAGTCGTGAAGACCTCGAAATCATCGCCCTCACGGCGCGCGAGCAGTCGCTCGTTCGCGGCGACGTCTTGTTTCATGAAGGCGAAGAAAGCCAGGCGCTGTACATCGTTCTCAGTGGGCGAGTTGCGCTGGCGATGTCGAATCCCATCGACAACCGCGAGACCATGGTGGGCTTGATGACACCTGGCGATCTCTTCGGCGAGATGCCGATGCTTGATCAAGGCGTGCGTTCGGCCGATGCTCGTGCGCTCGAACCGTCGTCGGTGTTGGCCATTCCGTATGCCAGCATTGTCGATCTGTTCAACAACAAGCCGGCCTTGCTCTGGGGCGTTGCCCGGATGCTTGCCAGTCGCCTGCGCGAGACCAACGAGGCGCTTGCCGATTCGGTGTTTCTCGATGTCACCGGCCGTACAGCCAAGCGCTTGCTCGAACTCGCCGATGGTCGCGATTCGTTTCAGTTGCCGGTGACTCAAGAAGAACTCGCAGGCATTGTCGGCGCCTCACGCGAGCGAGTGAATAAGGCAATCGCCAGCTTCATCCGACTCGGTTGGCTCGATCAGCACGATCGCCAGTACACCATCAAGATGCGTGACCGACTCGAGCAGCGTTCTCGCTAAGCGTCGCGGCGTTCGTTGATGGCGATGCCCACGCCAATGAGCACGATCACCAACACCGCAAGCGGGATTCCGGCGCTCAGTCCGCTGGAGTCGCCCCCGTCGAACTCGGGCGGATTGACCATGCGCATCGCCGACTGATACGGCAGCCACGTGGTGGGGTCCTTCACTTTCGCTACAGCAAGCACAATTCGCGCAAGGTTCTCGAGCAGCAACGGCCACAGCACCAGCAGGGTGACTGAGGCAGCCGAGTTGCGGATGATGAGACCAAGGCCGTAGCCGAGCAGGCACAGCATTCCTGACAGCAGCACCAAGCCCACCAACGCGCTGTTGGTGTGGCTGTCGAACGACAAGCTGGCGTCGCGGTTGCTGAGAATCGTCGATCCAGCAGCAAATGCAACCAACATAACGATTGCGGTGGTGGCCATCGAGAAGGCCAATGCGACGACGCCTTTGGCGGCGAGCACCTTGCGCCTGTTTGGGGTGGCGGCGAAGGAGGTGCGGATGGTGCCGTTGCCGTATTCGTTGGTGATGCTCAGTGTGCTCACAACGCCCAACAGCAAGGCGCTGAGAACCATTGATTGGGTAATCATCGTCACCAAATCTGAGCCGGTGAAGTCATTGACGTTGCCGACGAGCGCCGCCACGAGGACCACGATCAACAGCGGAAAAACCGCTGCAATGATGGTGAGGACATAGGTGACGCGAATTGTGCGGAGCTTGATCCATTCGCTTCGAAGAAGATCCATCACGAAACCTGCGGGGGAGCGAAGGGGCTGTGGGTGCGGTATTCCTGGCTGTTTGCGGTGACCTCGAGGAACGCATCTTCGAGTGAGCCTTGCTGCGGCGCCAACTCGTGCAAGACCACGCCGTGTCGCGCAGCGAGTTCGCCGATGGTTGCGGCGCCTACGCCCATGATCTCGACCGTGCTGTCATCAACGACCGTGATCGCGGCGCCGAACTCGATGAGCGGTTGTCGCAACGAATCGACGTTGGGACTTTGCACTCTGACCCACTGACGAGCGTGCTTGGCGACGAAGGTCTCTACTGACGACGTTTCGACCAAACGGCCCCGACCGATGAGCACTAAGTCGTCGGCCATCAATGCCATCTCGCTGAGCAGGTGGCTGCTCACGAGCACGGTCTTGCCTTGGCTAGCGAGATGCACGAGCACATCTCGCATCCACCGAATTCCTTCAGGGTCGAGTCCGTTTGCGGGCTCATCGAGAATCACTGTGTGCGGATCGCCAAGCAGAACCGATGCGAGTCCGAGGCGCTGGCGCATGCCGAGCGAGAAGCCACCGACGCGCCGCTTGGCGACTTCGGTGAGGCCGACCAACTCGAGCACTTCGTTGATTCGTGTGGCTCCGATGCCGTTTGACGAGGCGATGGTGCGCAAGTGGTTGCGAGCAGTGCGCCCCGGATGCACATAGCCAGCATCGAGCAGTGCGCCAACTTCGAACAGCGGTCTCTTGATCGTTTGGTACGGGCGGCCATCGAACAATGCGGCGCCTGCGTCGGGCCGATCGAGCGCGAGCATGCAACGCATCGTTGTGCTCTTTCCGGATCCGTTGGGTCCGAGAAATCCAGTGACTCGGCCAGGGGCTACCTGAAAGCTCAGCTGATCGACCGCGACGGTTTTCCCAAAACGTTTGGTCAGTCCTTGGATCTCAATCACAAATGGGAACCATAGCCATATAGAGGGCTTGCTAGTTGCTACCCCAACTACTGCGTTGTTACTCCAACCGATCGGAGCCAGTTCTCAGCCACGATGGTTGGGCGCCCCTTGCTCACGATGATTGCGTGCATCATCGCGCGAATGTCTGCGGTACCCAGAGCGCTACTGATTGCGTCAAGTCGCTGGGTGATACCGGGCGTCGACGCCGCGTTCGAGATGAGGGGCAGGACCGCCTGATCGGTGGCAAGGCCGAGGTTGTCCTCGAGTTGCGACATATCGCTGGTGATGTTGTGGTCGGTGCTGCGCATGACGCCGCAGCCGACGTCGCCCTTCGTGATGGCGTCGGCCACCTTGGCCTCATCGAGTTCGACGACGTTGCTCAATGTGGCGCCGTACAACTTGGTGAAGCCAGCGAGGCCAAACGAGACGCTCGCAGCGAATTCGGCAGTGCTCGCGAAGGTGACGAGGTTGGCCGCGGCAGCGAGGTCGGACATGGTGGCCAACGAGTTCGAGGTAGCGATCGAGTTTGAGCAGATAATGCTGGGCTTGTCTTGCGCCAGCGCGGGTGCTCCGAACAACATTGTGCTGGGCAAGATCTCGCCGATGGCGTTGATCTGGGCGGTCACTCGATCGGCTGTTGATTGGCCCGAGCTCACGGGCGGGCCAACAGTGGTCGTGGTCTGGCCGGCAACAGTGACTACGGGAGCCGCCGGTTCTGGTGGTGCGGTAGTGGTGGCAGCTGCGACGGTGCTGGTGGACGCGATGGTTGTCACGCTCGACGCAGGGGCCGCGGTAGTTGTTGCCGCAGCAGCGTCGGGCTCTGCGGCGATGACCTGGGCGAGTAGGTCGCCTGTGTAGGTAATGAGAATGTCGGCCTGACCGCTGTTGATCGCGGCGTAGCCTTCGGCCAGATCGGCGACGGGGTCTTTGCGACCAACGCGGATGCCCGCCTTTTCGAGAGCTTGGGCGTAGACCTCGGTGAGCACTCGGCTCTGATCGTTGTCGAACCCAACCACAACTACGGTCTCGACAGTGGCATCGGTTGTCGGTGCCGAACCAGAACTTCCACACGCGCTGACGCCCATCGAGCAGAGAATCAACAAGGCGGCGCTGACGCGTCGACCCAAGTGAGTTGTGGTCATGTGAGACTCCCCAAAGCGTGCGACCGGAGAGGTCAGATTCCCCCCGCAAACGTGTCGATCATCAATCGCACATCGTCGGCCAAAGGATACAGAATCGGGGTTGTGCAACCGGTTGCGATGTATTCGCTGACCTTGGCACGCACTTCGTCGGGCTCACCGCTGGCGGTGATCATCTGCACGATGTCGTCGGGCACCATCTTGCTGGCGGCCACAACTTCGTCGTGTGTGGCCGGCCACGTGAGCACCGCACCAATCTCGTCGAGCAACTCTTGCGGTACGCCCGACGCCTTCATGATGTGCGGCTGCTGGCCGAGATACTGCGTGACCAACAAGCGAGCATTGTCGAGCGCGTGCTTGCGGTTGCGGTCTACAGAACACACCACCAACTGCGGGCGGTCGATGTCGTCGAGGGTGCGTCCGGCTTTGGCAGCGCCACGAGCCAAGGCCTCGAGGGCGCCAACGTTGTAGCTCGGCGACACGAGATAGTTCAGCACTGCTCCGTCGGCGATCTCGCCAGTGAGCTCCATCATCTGCATGCCGGTGGCACCGATGTAGATGGGCACATCTTTGGGTCGGCGTTCTTGGTATACGTAGTCGAGTTCGACACCGTCGAGATGCACATAGTGAC
>CANNMD010000033.1 GCA_947505655.1 Acidimicrobiaceae bacterium
GCCGAGGTGCAGACCGACGAACAGATCCTCGAGTGGGTCGCCAAAGACGCCGAGACGGCGTTGCATCCGTCGTGCACGTGTCGCATGGGCACCGACGAGATGTCGGTTGTGGACCCACTCACCATGAAGGTTCACGGGGTCGAGGGCCTACGCGTGTGCGATGCCTCGGCGATGCCCTACGTCACCAACGGCAACATCTATGCGCCGGTGATGATGATGGCCGAGAAGGCCGCAGACCTGATCGCAGGCAACGAGCCGCTGCCGGCCGAGCGCGCCGAGTTCTATCGCCACAACACCTACGACACCCACGACACCCACGACACCCACGACACCCACGACACCCACGACACCCAGGGTCGCGAACCGTCGTAAAGCCTCAGCGCACGCATGCCGTGCGCTGACGCTTGCTGGGGGTCAGGTGTGGGCGCGAGCGAGTAACCATTCGCGGGCATCGGCCACGAGATAGATCGAACCGGTCACCACGATCTGGTCGAGTGAATCGGCAGTGTCGATGGCGGCCTGCAGCGCGTCGCCGATGTTGTCGATGACGCGAACTGCGCAACCAAGCGCTGCGGCCGCGGCGGCAAGCTCGGCGGCTGGCCGAGCGCGTGCTGTTGGGGGAGTGCAGGCGATGACATTGGCGAAGTCCGAGGCGCCGATCGCAGTGAGCATTGCCAATGGGTCGCGCCCAGCAAGGAGCCCGATGACTAACGTGCGTTGCCCGGCGCAGGGCATGCCATCGCGGATAGCGGCGCCTAACGCGCGAGCGGCATCGGGGTTGTGGGCGCCGTCGATGATGACTCGTGGATGCAGCATCACTGTCTCGAGCCGAGCAGGCATGCGCACATCGGCAAGTGCCGAGCGGGCAGAACGTGGGCTGAGGGGTCGCTCAAGAAACGCAGATGCTGCCGCTACGGCAAGCGCGCAATTCGTGGACTGATGCGCGCCGTGCAGCGAGAGTTCGATGTTGTCGAGTGTCTGTAGGGGCGTGCTGACAGCAACGCTGCGGCCCGTTGCTGCGGGCGTGTCTGTGACCGTGTTGATCTCGCGTCCGAGGCGCCAGATTGATGCCGCACCTTGCGTTTCGAAAACATGCTCCAGCCGACTGTCGATGCTGCCGAGGATGAGATGGGATTCGGGCTTCACGATGCCGGCTTTCTCGTCGGCGATTCGCTGCTGCCAATCGCCTTCGCCGTCGGTGTGGTCGAACCCGATGTTGGTCACAACCGCAACACAGCCGTCGCCAACATTGGTTGCGTCAAAGCGGCCGAGCACGCCAACTTCGATGACGGCCACATCAACGCGCTGCTGAGCGAACCATGTGTACGCGGCTCCGGTGAGCACCTCGAAGGGCATCAGCCGCTCGCCAAGACGTTCTTCGGCGTCGGCTGCGTCGGTGAGCAGCGCGGCCAACGTGGTGTCGTCGATGTCGATGTCGTTGAGACGAAATCGTTCGTTGTAGCGAGAGAGGTGGGGGCTCGAGTATGTGCCCACGCGCAGGCCTTCGGCCATCAACAGTCGCGTGATCATCCGCGACGTAGAGCCCTTGCCGTTGGTGCCCGTGACATGGATGATGGGCAAGCCAACCTGCGGGTTGCCGAGCAGCTCGATGAACCGACGCATGCGGTCGAGTGACAACTCGACATTGCCGGTGCGACCTGAACGCGCAGCCCATGTGCCGTAATCGATGTGTCCCTCGACGAAGGCGATGGCTGCGTCGATGTTCACGAAGCGAAACTAGTCAGTGCGGTAGTGGGCGGACGACTAGTTGTGCTTCAGGGTCTGCACGTGCTGGAAGCCAAAGCGACCCTTGATACACAGGTTGCCGGAACCCACTGCAGACTCGTGCGGCGAGGTGACCTTCACGATGGTGTTGTCTTGGGTGTGCAACGTGAGGCTGCACCCAACGCCGCAGTACGGGCAAATGGTGGTGGTTTGCTGCTGCGCGCTTTCGTCCCATGTGTCGGCAACGCGCATGTCGTGCTCGGTCTTGAACATGAGGGCGCCGGTGGGACACACCTCAACGCAGTTGCCGCAGTACACACAGGCCGAGTCGGGGAGTTCGACATCGAACTCGGTGCTGATGTGGGCATTGAAACCGCGGCCCGCAACAGAAATCGCAAATGAGTTTTGCCATTGCTCGCCACACGCATCGACGCACTTGTAACACAGGATGCACCGCGAGTAGTCGCGAACGTACAGGTCGTTGTCGATCTTCACGGACTGCTTCACGGTCTTCGATTCGCCGAAGCGCGTGGGGTCGGCCTGGTACTGATCGTTCCAACCCGCAACCATTGGCGCTGCTGAGAGATCTACCGATGAGCCGAGTAACTCGAGCACCATCTTGCGTGAGTGCCGGGTGCGCTCGTTGTCGGTGTTGATGACCATGCCGGGCTCAACCTTGCGCGAGCACGATGGCACGAGCACGCGGTTGCCTTCGACCTCGACCACGCAGACGCGGCACGCGTTCACTGGGTCGAGTGTGTCGCCGTAACACAGCGTGGGCACGTCGGTGCCGTGTGCCTTGCAGGCATCGAGAATGGTGGCGCCTTCGCTCACCTTTACCTCTTCGCCGTTGATCTGAATACTGACGGCGCGGCGAGGCAGGCCTACTGGAGTCTCATAGATCGAGGTCATGATGGGCCCTTCATTGCAGTGCCCCCAGGCGGTCGATTGCAGATTCGATTGCGCTCCAAGCAGTTTGCCCGAGTCCGCAGATTGAGGCGTCGCGCATAGCCCGACCGACATCGCGCAGGATGGTGAGATCGGCTTCGTGTTGGGCCGCAGAGCGAGGCCCGAGGGTGATACGGATCAGCGCTTCTTCTTGGCGAACCGTACCAACGCGACACGGCACACATTGCCCGCACGATTCGTCACGGAAGAAAGCGGCAATACGGCGCAGAAAGGTGGGTAGGTCGACGGTGTCGTCGAGCACCATCACAACGCCCGAACCAAGCGTGGTGTTGTGAGCGCGAGCGCCCTCGAGCGTGAGCGGGAAATCGATTTCGTCGGCGCGCACAAATGATCCGGCCGCCCCGCCGAGCAACACCGCCTTGAGCGATCGGCCGTTGGGCACGCCGCCAGCGAGATCGATGAGTTCGCGAAGCGTTGCGCCAAAGGGCAGTTCGTAGACGCCTGCGTTAGCCACCGCACCGGACACGCAGAACACTTTGGTTCCACTGGAGCCTGCGGTGCCGATGGCAGCGTATGCGGGACCGCCGTTGAGCACGATGGGCAAGACGTTGACAAGGGTCTCGACGTTGTTGACCACAGTGGGTTTGCCAAAGAGGCCAACCTCTACCGGGAACGGTGGCTTGCTGCGTGGCTCGCCGCGGTAGCCCTCGATTGAGTTGAAGATGGCGGTCTCTTCGCCGCAGATGTATGCACCTGCGCCACGAACGATGGTGATGTCGAATGCAAACCCGAGGCCCATCACGTTGGCGCCGAGAAAGCCGCGATCGTGTGCAGCATCGATGGCGTGCTGCAGATGTTCGAGGGCACGTGGGTATTCGCCGCGCAGGTACACAAAGCCTTGCTCGCAACCTGTTGCGAATGCGCAGATAGTCATCGCTTCGATGAGCGAGAAGGGATCGCCCTCGATGATGACGCGGTCTTTAAAGGTGCCGGGTTCGCTTTCGTCGGCGTTACACACGAGGTAATGCGTGCGCACAGGCTGAGCGGCAACGGCGGCCCACTTGCGGCCAGCCGGGAACGCTGCGCCGCCGCGCCCGACGAGGTTCGAGTCGGTGACTTCTCGAATGACTCCGGTTGGGCCCATCGCAAACGCGGCGCGCAACGCTTCGTATCCGCCGTGGGCGCGATAGTCGTCGAGCGACGAAGGATCGACCACGCCTACACGTTTGAGCAGCACCAGTTCGGCTGCCCCTTGGGGCGTGGCGGCTTGCGGCACTGCTGCAACAACTGGGGCTTCGGCGCCAAGGCCTTTTGGCCCGACTCGCAAGGCAACAGCAACATCGGTAGCTATGGCGGGCGCAATGACGGCTTCGTGAGCGGGGTCGCCGGCTTCGGTAACGAGGATGGCTGGACCTCGCTCGCACAGGCCAAGGCAGGGGCTGGGCTGCCATGCTCCGGGCACGCCGGTCTGGCTCGGGTTGCCGCACTCGGCTTGCACCGCGTCGAGCAGCGCTCCGGCGCCGAGCACCTGACACGCGAGGTCTGCACACACGTGCACAACGCGGGCCGGACGTTCTTCCATGCTGAACATGGCGTAGAAACTTGCGACACCATAGGCCTCGGCTGGTGGCACATCGAGTCTGCGACACAACTCGCCGAGACCTCCTGGACTCACCCAGCCAACGCGATTCTGCAAGGCATGTAACGCTGCCAAGAGGTGTGGGCGCTGGTCGGCAGCCAAGTGAGCGCCACCGCGCTCGCGCTGCCAGCCTTCGACCACGAGTGACTCGCCGAGCACTGCATCGAGCGCTTGCACTTCGGCGAGCGTGGGCTCCTCTTTGGGGAAGCGGAGATCCATGACTATTCGCCAGCTACTGGCACAGGGGCGTTGAGCTTCTCGACGCGGATTGCACTGGCCTTGAATTCGGCCGTGCCCGACTTGGGGTCGTTGGCTTCGATGGTGAGCACGTTCACGTCGATCTCGTCGGGGAAATGGAAGGTCATAAACGCAAGGCCCGGACGAAGGTGGCTGTCGTAACGAACAGGCGCCTCAATAGAGCCGCGACGAGATGTGATGCGCACGACCTCGTCGTTGCCGATGCCGATGCGCATCGCGTCGTCGGGGTTCATGTCGAGGGTCTCGCCCTCGCGCAGCGGCGACGAAATGGCTCCGCTCTGAACGCCTGTGTTGTACGAATCGAGGCGGCGGCCAGTGGTGAGGCGGATGGGGAACTCATCGGTGATGAGGTCGACTGGTCCTGCCCACGACACAGCGCTGAATGGGGCGAGGCGGCCGCGATCGGCGGGGTTCTCGGCCCAGAGCCGGCCGTGCAGATACGAAGGCTCGAGGGTGTCGTTTGAGGGACATGGCCACTGAATACCGTCGAGTGCTTCGAGCCGCGCGTAGGACATTCCGTGATGCATTGGCGACAGACTGCGCAGCTCATCCCAGATGGACTCAGCGGTTGGGTACTGCCATTCGGTGTGCCCCATGCGATGAGCCAACTCGATGATGATGGCCGCGTCGTCGCGAGAGCCGGCCGGCGCCTCGATGGCTTTACGTACTCGCTGCACGCGCCGCTCGCTGTTGGTGACTGTGCCTTCGGTTTCGCACCAAGCTGCTGATGCGGGCAGCACCACGTCGGCAAGCTCTGCGGTCTTGGTGAGAAAGATGTCTTGCACCACCATGTGCTCGAGGCCCTCGAGAATGTGAATCGCATGCGCAGAGTCGGCTTCGGATTGAGCTGGGTTCTCGCCGATCACATACAGAGCGCGCATTTCCTTGCGCTCCATTGCTTCGAACATCTGGGTGAGGTGCTTGCCGTAGTGAGGCTGAATGGTGCAGTTCCAGGCCGTGCCAAACTTGTGGCGCACCTCGGCGTCGAGAATGTCTTGGAAGCCAGACATCTTGTTGGGGATGGCGCCCATGTCGCCGCCACCCTGCACGTTGTTCTGGCCGCGAAGCGGTTGGATGCCGGCGCCGTAGCGGCCGACCTGACCGCATAACAGGTTGAGGTTGATCAGCGACAACACATTGTCGACACCGTTGTGGTGTTCGGTGATGCCGAGGGTCCAGCACATCTGAGCGCGGTCGGCGCGCGCGAAGGCATGCGCCAGTTCGCGGATTGCGTCGGCGGGTACGCCGGTAACAACTTCGGCGTGCTCGAGGGTCCATGGTTCGACCGCGGCGCGGTATTCGTCGAAGCCAGTAGTTGAACCCTCGACAAAGGCACGGTTGTAGAGACCGGCTGCGATGATCTCGCGGCCGATGGCGTGGGCTAGCGCAATGTCGGCGCCCACATGAAGACCAAGCCAACGATCGGCCCAGCGCGCCGAATCGGTGCGACGAGGATCGACGACGAAGAGTTTGGCGCCATTGCGAATGCCGCGAAGAACACGATGAAAGAAGATGGGGTGTGCGACTCGGGCATTAGATCCCCAGAGCACAATCACATCGGTGTCTTCGACCTCTCGGTACGAAGATGTGCCGCCACCGGCACCGAACACTGTGGCCAGACCGACCACGCTAGGAGCGTGTCAAGTTCGGTTACAGGAGTCGATGTTGTTGGTGCCCAGTACCTGACGTGTGAACTTCTGAGCGAGGAAGTTCATTTCGTTGGTGGCTTTTGAGCACGAGAAAACTCCGACGCCGTTCTCGCCGTAGGTATCTACTGCGTGGCGAAAACCTGCGGCGGCGCGGGTGAGCGCTTCATCCCAAGTTGCTGGGCGGAGCACGCCGTTTTCGCGAACCAAGGGTTCGGTGATGCGAACGTAATCGGGGCGGGGGGTCCGTTTTGTTGCCATGTGTCACCTCCCTCGGTTTGCCGGTGAGGCCGGAGGAACTGCGCCGAGCATACGCGCAGCTTCGAGAGTGTTTTCGAGCAGGCATGCGATGGTCATTGGACCAGTGCCGCCGGGCATCGGAGTGATGGCGCCAGCAACGGCTTGAACGCTGTCGAAGTCGACATCGCCAACGATGCCCGACTCGGTGCGTGACACGCCGACATCGATGACGGTGGCGCCGGGCTTCACATGTGCCGCCGTGATGAGGCGAGCCATGCCGGCAGCGCCGACGATGATGTCGGCGTCGCGGCAGACCTCGACGAGATCTGTAGTGCGCGAGTGAGCCAACGTGACGGTGGCGTCGACGCCCTTGCGGGCGAACAGCACTGCGAGTGGCAAGCCCACGAGCGACGAGCGGCCGATGACGACAGCCTTCTTGCCCACCGTTGGGATGTCGTAACGCTCAAGCAAGCGCATGACGCCTTTGGGCGTGCATGGCACATGGCCGGGACGACCACGCATGAGGCGACCCATGCTTGCCTCGGTGAGGCCATCGACGTCTTTTGCTGCTGGCACGAGATCGAGCACTGCTTCGGTGTCGAGGTGCGCTGGCAACGGCAACTGCACCAGAATTCCGTGAACCGATGGATCGTTGGCGAGCGTGCGTACCGCGTCTTCGACATCGGCCTGGGTGGCGTCGATGGGGAGTCCGACATGCGTCGAGGTCATGCCCGCCTCGGCGGCCTTCTTGTGTTTGGTGCGCACGTAGATCTGGCTGGGCTTGTCGTCGCCCACGAGCACCGTGGCGAGACACACAGTTGGATACCCGAGTCCCATGGCCTCGACCTCAGCGCGTAGGCGCAGCACCGTGTCGTCGCGAAGTGTGGCGCCGTTCATGATGATGGCTCCGCCTGGAGTGCGCTCGATCTCTGTAGTCATGGAAAAACTCTCAAACTGGTAACGGTGGTATTTGACTGCGTGTGATCTTACGACTTACGAAAGGTTGCTGATGACGCCGTTTTCATCGATATCGATGTGATGCGCGGCGGGGTCGCCGCCAAGGCCCGGCATCGTGCGCATATCGCCACAGATTGGATACACGAACCCGGCGCCAACCGACGCGCGCACTTCGCGCACGGGCAGGGTCCAGCCGGTAGGTGCGCCCTTCAGCGAGGCATCGGATGAGATCGACAGGTGGGTCTTAGCGATACACACAGGCAGATGGCCGAAACCATTGCGCTCGTAGTTGGCCAGCTGCTTGTTGGCGGTTGGTGAGTACGAGACGCCAGCGGCGCCGTAGATCTTGGTAGCGACGGTCTCGATCTTGGTCTTGAGGCTGGCCTCTGATGGGTAGAGCACTTGGAAGTTCGAGGGCTCGTCGGCGGCTTCGGCCACGGCCTCGGCCAATTCGGTAGCACCGCGTCCGCCGTTGGCGAAGTGCGTGCAGATGGCCACGCGAGCGCCCATTGATTCGGCAATTTCGATGATGGCGCGATGCTCAGAATCGAAGTCGCCAGGGAAGGCGTTGATAGCAACCACTGGGGTCACGCCATGAATACGGATGTTCTCAAGCTGCTTGCGTAGGTTGGCCCCGCCGATGTGCACTTCGTCGGGGTTCTCTTTGAGCAAGTTCTCGGGCAGCGGCTTGCCGGCAACGATCTTGTGATTGCCCGAGTGCGCCTTGAGGGCGCGCACGGTGGCCACAACGACTGCGGCATCGGGCGCTAAGCCGGAGGCGCGGCACTTGATGTTGAAGAAACGCTCGGCGCCCATGTCGGCGCCGAAGCCAGCCTCGGTGATGAGGTAGTCGCCGCCGCGGATTCCGATCTGGTCGGCGATGATGCTGCTGTTGCCGTGGGCGATGTTGCCGAATGGGCCAGCGTGCACGAGCACCGGTGTGCCTTCGAGCGTCTGCATCAAGTTGGGCTTGAGCGCATCGCGCATGATGGCCGCCATGGCGCCGGCACCCTGCAGGGCTTCTGCAGTGACAGGCTCGCCCGATGGGGTGTAGCCAACAACAATGCGACCGAGGCGCTCGCGCATGTCTTTGAGCGACGTGCACAGAGCAAAGATGGCCATCACTTCGGAGGCAGCAGTGATGTCGAATCCGGTCTGGCGGGTGACGCCATCTTCGGAAGTGCCGAGGCCGATGACAATGTTGCGCAACGCGCGCTCATTGATGTCGAGCACTCGGCGCCATGTGATGTTGTTGAGGTCGAGGTCGAGTTCGTTGCCCTGATGCAGATGGTTGTCGAGCACGGCCGAGAGCATGTTGTGCGCCGAGGTCACGGCGTGGAAGTCGCCGGTGAGGTGCAAGTTGAGTAGCTCCATCGGGATGACTTGGCTGTATCCGCCGCCTGCAGCGCCGCCCTTGATGCCGAACGTTGGTCCCATCGAAGGCTGGCGAATAGCAATGACGCTCTTCTTGCCGATGTGCTTGAAGGCCTGGCCGAGTCCCACGGTGGTGGTGGTCTTGCCTTCGCCGAGTGGCGTTGGTGTGATGGCTGAAACCACCACGTACTTTGCTTTGGGGCGATCGGCCAGCTCTTGCACTGCCGACAATTTGATCTTGGCCAGGCTGTCGCCGTAGGGCTCAATCAGGTGAGGCCCGATGCCCATCTGGGCGGCGATGTCGAGCAGCGGCTGCAGCGGAGCAGCTTGGGCGATTTCAAGATCTGATGGAAACCCCATGATGTTTTGTTCCTTCGTAAGTGCCAAGAGTGGACGTTGACAAGATTGCTGTGCCTTAGTGAGCGTGTGCCGCGACGCCGATCACCGCTTGGCGCCATGCCGCGGTGTTGGCCACTTGGTTGAACGTGAAGATGTGAAGCGCTGAAATGTCGAGGGACTCGAACTCGCGCGCCAATGGGCTGAGCATTTCCATCGGGTCGTACCCTCCGGGGGCTGCCAGCTTGCTGACGACGGCGCGATTCTTACGCAGGTAACGCAGCGATGCGCCGATGCCGAGTTTGGCGCCCATCGTGAGCAGCTTGGTGGTGTCGATGACGCCGGGGATGCCGAGGTGAATCGGGAGGTGAAGCCCTTGCGAACGGCTGTGGTGAATCCACTTGGACACGGCTTTGGTGTCGAAGCACATTTGGGTTGACACCCAGCCGCCAACTCCGGCCGTATCGAGGAGCTGCTGTTTGGCTGCTACTGCTTCGGCAAGCTTGTTGAGCGGGATTGTGGCGTGACCCTCTGGGTAGCCACCGAAGCCGACGTTGGCCAGGTTTGCATTCGAGTTGAGTAGCGCTTCGATCAGCGCGCCGGCGTCGAAGTAGGGGCCATGTGGTTCGGGGGCATCGCCACCGATGACGAACACATCGCGCACGTCGTGAGCGTTGAGCCACTGAGCGATAGCTGCCACTTGCTCGGGGCCTTCGACCATGCGTGCCGCGAGGTGAGGAATCACCGTGTGGCCAAGATCTTGCAGTAGAGCCGCCATATCAAGCGTGGCCTGAATGTCTTTAGCCGGAGAACAGGTGACTGAAACAGTGGACGCCTCGGGCAACTCAGGAAATTGCAGGTGGGCCTTGGGCGTAGGGATCAGCTCAAGGTGCGCGTGGGTCACGCGGTCGATGATGCCTTGGGCGATGGGTTGTTCATCGACGGTGCCGGAGCGCTGACGTGATCGAAAGATGGACATGGTCGCTACGGCTCCCGGTGCTCGCGGAGAAATTCCTTGGACGGTTGTGCTGGTTACCACCATACAACATCAATCCGCATCGTGGAAGAGCCACGCCTGAAGAGTTTTCGCTGGAATTAGTCAAGCTTTGTGGCGCTGAGGCGCCGAGCCGCAGCGATAACCGCAGTTTCGATTGTTTTGCGGCTGGCGGCTGTAGCAAACCGATAGCTGGGGCCGTGGCAGTGAATCGCTGCAACGGGCTGGCCTTTGCTATTGAAAACTGGCGCGGCCACCGACGTGAGCCCGATCTGGAACTCTTCGATGGTCCATGCGCAACCGGCCTCGCGGATTGCGGCGAGGCGCTGGCGGAGCTTTTTGGCCGACACGGTGGTGTGCTCGGTGAACTGTTCGAGCGAGCCAACGAGCAGCTTGTCGATGGCCTTTGGGCTCGAGTGAGCGAGTAACACAAGGCCGGATGACACAACGTGGAACGGAGTCCGCTTGCCGGTCCAGTCTTGGATCTGGATCACGTTTTCGGCGCCGACATGATCGAGGTACAGAACCTCGTTGCCGTCGAGCACCGAGAGGCCAGCAGTTTCGCCTACGTGCTCAACAAGCTCAGCGAGAAATGGTCGAGCCCGACCGATGAGCGTGGTGTCGTTGCCTGCGGCGAGGCTGCTGACCGTTGGCCCGATGCGGTAGCTCACACCATCGTCTTGACGCACGACAGCTTGCAATTGCTCGAGGGTGGAGAGCAATCGAGCCACTGTGCTGACGGGCAATCCCACCCTGCGGGCTACATCGGTGATGCCGCCCGCCTCGGTGGCGACGGCGAGCAGCACCGAGAAGGCGCGCTCGATCGATTGAATACCTGAGGTGCTGCTGGCCATGTCGTCAACCTACTGTTAGGGGCGCGAACGCCCGATCGGGTGCCACCACAACGCGGTAGCTCATAAAGACGGCGAGTGCGGCGTGCGACGCGAGTAGGGCCCAGAGAAACCCAACGGTGCCGAAGATCGACATGGCTGCCGCCGCAAGCAATGGTCCAAAGACCGCACCGATTGAGTAGGTGCTGAGCAACGCTCGACTTGCGGCCAGGCGTTGGTGAGGTGGAATCCAGTCGTTGGTGTAGGCGTTGCCGAGGGCGTAGAGCGGGGCGCTGAAGCCACCGAGCGCGAATGCGAGCACAAACGAGACGGCCGAACGAGGCGACACGTTTGCCATCAGCACGCATATTGCCGAGGTGACCACGCACAGGGCCACCATCACGCCACGGCGCGAGATTCGGTCACCGAGTGCTCCGATGGGGAATTGCAATGCGACGGCGCCGGTAGTGATTGCGCCCACGAACAACGCCACTTGGCTCGACGAGAGGTCGGCGCGAGCGGCGTAGACGGCTGCCATCTGCAGCAGACAACCCTGGGTGACGCCGACGAGCACGAACCCAACGATGCCAGAGGGAACCAGGCGTGCCATCTGCGCCAACGACACGGTGTCGGCTGGGTGATGGCGCTGCTCGCCGCCGACTTTCACGGTGAACAGGGGAGCGAATGCGCAGGCTCCGATAGCGCCGGCGATTCCAAACGGAACCCACGACGATGGGTTCACTACCGAGAGAACAAGTTGGCCGGCGGCCATGCCCGCTGCGGCAACCGCTACGTAGGTGCCCATCACCTTGCCGCGGATCTCGTTGTGGGCGATGTCGTTGAGCCACGTCTCGACCACGAGGTAGCAGCCTGCTGTGCAGAAACCTGTCACGAAACGCAGTGCCAGCCAAGCGATTGGGTTCACTATTAGGCCGTAGCCAAGCGACCCAGCAGCCATCAAGAGGGTGCAGAGCACGAACAATGAGCGGCGCGAGAGGAGCTCGTGCACTTTGGTCATCGCAGGGATGCCTGCCACGAAGCCTGCGTAGAACATGGCCATCGCTACGCCCATGACCCCGGCGCTGATGCCCGCCGTCTTTGATCTCACACCCATCAACGAACTGAGAAGCCCCGATCCCATGAGGACAGTGCCTATGCTCAAGGCCAGACCTGCAACCGCATATCGAGTCCGAGCCATCGGGCGAAACCTTTCCCATGTCATAGCGTGCAGAGGCGTGCTTCGTGGCTGGGAATAACCGGTACAGCAGCACCGCTCATTGACCCACCGCGTCAATCCACGAGAGAGTAACTTCCCGTATCGTGGATTGCGTGGCACTCGTACAGGGAGACCCAACATGGCTGACGACGACATCGTTCTTGAGAACTTGAGCGACGACGATCTCACTGCTCAGATGCACGACGATCTCTACGACGGCCTTGGCCCCGAGATCCGCGAAGGCACCAACATCTTGTTGGCTCGCGGCTGGACCCCCGATCGAGTACTCAACGAGGCGCTCGTCGAGGGCATGCGCATTGTTGGCATCGACTTCCGCGACGGCATCTTGTTCGTGCCAGAGGTACTGCTTGCTGCCAACGCAATGAAGGGTGGCATGGAGATCTTGCGGCCACTGCTCGCCGAGACCGGCGCCGAGTCTGTTGGCAAGGTCGTCATTGGCACCGTGAAGGGCGACATTCACGACATCGGTAAGAACCTGGTGGCAATGATGCTCGAGGGTGCTGGCTTCGAAGTGATCGACCTTGGCATCAACACCGATGCCGATGCGTTCTTGGCTGCGCTCGACGAGCACAAGCCCGACATCTTGGGCATGTCAGCGTTGCTCACCACCACCATGCCGTACATGAAGGTTGTCATCGACACGCTCAAAGAAAAGGGCCGCCGCGGCGACCAGATCGTGCTCGTTGGCGGTGCTCCGCTCAACGAAGAGTTCGCCACCGCTATCGGTGCCGATGCCTACTGTCGCGACGCCGCTGTTGCGGCCGAGACAGCCAAGTCGTTCGTACTCGCACGTCGCGCTGCAGCGCGCGCGTAGTTCGTAGAGACCGTTCCTCAATGGCGCGCGAGGTGCAGCGACCGCTGATCATTGCGTGCGCCGCGCTTACTGCCGATCTGCGCGCCGTGTTGTCGACCGATGGTCTTGATTCGCTCATCGACGTGCACTACTTGCCCGCCAACTTGCACAACGCCCCGCACAAGATCGTGGGCGAGCTTCGTCCGTTGGTCGAGCAGGCTGTTGCCCTCGACCGTGCCGTGTTCGTCGCCTATGCCGATTGCGGCACCGGCGGTTTACTCGATCTGTTTCTGGCCGAGTACCCCAGCATCTCGCGCCTCCCGGGAGCGCACTGCTACGAGTTCTTCGCTGGCTCAGCGCTGTTCACCGAACTACACGATGCAGAGCTCGGCACGTTTTACCTCACCGACTTTCTCGCCAAGCATTTCGATGCGCTGGTCTGGAGCGGACTCGGGCTCGATCGTGCGCCGCAACTGCTCGAGACTTACTTCGCTCACTACACACGGTTGGTGTTTCTTTCGCAGACCAACGACAGCCAAACGCTCGCATTGGCCGAGCAGGCAGCGCAGCGCTTGGGGCTGGCCTTTGAGCACCGCCACGTTGGGCGCGGCGGCCTTGCGCCGCTCACCGATTGGGCTCTCACCATCAGAAAGGCAGCTGCCTAATGGCGCGTCGCGGTACCGGTAACGAACTCATTGTGATCAGTTGGCGCGATATCCCCGCGCAGGTCAACGGTGGGTCAGGCGAGGACAAGCATCAGCAGATCCTTCCGCACCGTTTCCATCAGGCAATCGATCGCGCGGCGATGAAGGCCGGCAAGAAGACCTCGGGCGAATACGTGGGCGAGTGGGGTCGCCGCAAGGTGGCGCTGCCCGCCGATTTCGATGGCGACTTCGCTGCCGCAGCTCGCGCCGAGGCCGAACGCATCGAAGCAGATTTTCCAACAGCCAGGCTCAAGCTCTGGGTCGAAACCGGCGGCTGGGATCCAGACCGCCCCGACCTCGAAACGCTCAACGCCCCACCAGCAGATCAGGACACCGCATCATGACCGACACAGTTCTTAGCTCAGCGACACGCGAAGTCATCATTGGCTTTGGCCGTCCATTCGTGATGATTGGCGAGCGCATCAACCCAACAGGTCGCAAGCTGCTCGCTGCCGAGATGAAAGAGGGCAACTTCGATCGCGTGATCGCCGATGCCCTCGCTCAGGTCGCTGCCGGCGCACAGATGCTCGACGTGAATGCTGGCATTCCGCTGGCCGATGAGCCAGCCATTCTTGCGAGAGCAATTCAGTTGGTGCAGGGCGTCACCGATGTGCCGCTGTCTATCGACTCGTCGATTATCGAAGCACTCGAGGCGGGCCTGTCGGTGTATCAGGGCAAGGCGTTGGTTAACTCGGTCACCGGCGAAGAAGCCAACCTCGAGCGGGTGTTGCCACTCATCAAGAAGTACGGAGCCGCAGTTGTTGCCATCTCGAATGACGAGACCGGTATCTCCGAAGACCCCAACGTGCGCTTCGAAGTGGCCCGCAAGATCGTGCGCCACGCTGCCGATTACGGCATCCCGGCATCCGACATCGTGGTCGATCCACTCGTGATGCCAATTGGCGCGATGGGCACTGCTGGCCAGCAAGTGTTTGCACTGCTGCGCCGACTGCGCGACGAACTCAAGGTGAACACCACGTGTGGCGCCTCGAACATCAGCTTTGGCTTGCCGAACCGCAACACCATCGGCGGAACATTCCTGGCAATGGCAATGAGCCACGGTATGACCTCGGCCATCATGAACCCGTTGCACCCAGAGGTGAAGCACGCGATTCAGGCTGCCGATGTGCTGTGCGGCCACGACCTCAACTGCGCCGAGTGGATTCGTCACCATCGCGATCCGGGCAACGTGCAGGCTGGCGAATCAACGGGTCGTCGCGGCGGACGCCGCGCGCGAGTCGGCGACGAAACAGCTCCGGCCTGAGGTAGTTCGTGACCACAGTTGTCTTCACTCCATCGGGTCGACAAGGAGACGTCGAGCCCGGATGCACCGTGCTCGATGCCGCGCGCCAACTCGGCGTCGACCTCGATTCGGTCTGCGGAGGCAGAGGCATCTGCGGTCGGTGCCAAGTGGTGCCCGCGTTCGGCGAATTCGCCAAGCACGCAATCTCAAGCAGCGCCGATCATCTGTCGCCACTCAGCGCTACCGAGCAGTCGTACAAGGGTCGGCGGGCGCTCGAGCAGGGCGGTCGTCTTGGCTGTGCTGCGGTCATTACTGGTGATCTCGTCATCGACGTTCCCGCTGCGAGCCAGATGCATCGTCCGGTCATTCGTAAGTCGGTCGATCTCACCGGCTTGATCATCGATCCAATTGTTCGGCCGTATTACGTAGAGGTGTTGCCAAACGATCTGGGCGGCGATCGCAGCGACCTTCGATTGCTCACCGATGCGCTCAGCGAGCAGTGGCTCCGAACGGGCCTCTCCATTACTCCTGCCGCGTTGCGTCGGCTGCAGCCAGCGCTTGGCGCCGCGGATCGCAAGATCACTGTGGCGATCCACGACCACTCGGTGATCACCGGTGTCTGGCCTGGCTTTGTCGAGACTCTCTACGGAGTGGCCATCGATGTTGGCTCCACAACAGTTGCCGGACACCTGTGCGATTTGGCCACAGGCGAAGTGGTGGCATCGGCCGGGCTGATGAATCCGCAGATTCGTTTTGGCGAAGACCTGATGAGCCGTGTGTCGTACGTGATGATGCATCCGGGTGGCGATGCCGAACTCACGGCGGCCATTCGCGGCGCACTCAACGATCTGATTGCGCAACTCTGCGAGATCGGTTCGGTCACGCTCAACGATGTCTCCGATCTGGTGCTGGTGGGTAACCCGATCATGCATCACCTCATCTTGGGCATCGATCCAACACCGCTTGGTGGCGCGCCGTTTCCGCTTGCCACCGACCTCCCTGTCGACGGTCGGGCCAGCGACATCGGTATTGCCTGTCCGTTCTCGTCGCTGCACATACTTCCGTGCATCGCCGGGCATGTTGGCGCCGACACGGCTGGCGCAGTGCTGGCCGTGGGCCCACATCGCGGCGACGAAGTGGTGCTGCTGGTCGACGTTGGCACCAACGCCGAACTCGTGCTCGGCAATCGGCACGGGCTTGCGGCGGCATCGAGTCCCACGGGTCCTGCTTTTGAGGGCGCCCAAATCTCATGCGGGCAACGCGCCACTGCAGGCGCTATCGAACGAGTACGCATCGATCGTGACACGCTCGAGCCGCGGCTCAAAGTGATTGGCTCAGACCTCTGGAGCGACGAGCCCGGCTTCGCCGAGTCGCTTCCCGAAGTGGGCATCACGGGCATCTGTGGCTCGGGCATCATCGAGGTGCTCGCCGAGTTGTTCCTTGCTGGCATCATCGATGCCGACGGCACCATTAACGGCGCAGCCGCTGCACGAACCCCACGCGTCGTAGCCGAGGGCCGCACGTTTGTGTATGTGTTGCACTACGGCGCGCCGCAGTTGTGCATCACTCAAAACGATGTGCGCGGCATCCAACTCGCCAAGGGCGCGCTGTACGCCGGCGCACGCTTGTTGATGGACCGTGCCGGCCTCGAAACCGTCGACTCGGTCAAGCTCGCTGGCGCGTTCGGCAGTCACATCGACCCGGTCTACGCGCTAGTGCTCGGACTCATTCCCGATTGCGATCCGGCATCGGTTGTGTCTGTTGGTAACGCTGCGGGCTCGGGTGCAGTTCGTGCGCTGTTGTCGGCACACGATCGTGCCGAGATCATCGATGTTGCGCGCTCCATCACAAAGGTAGAGACCGCTCTCGAGCCGCGCTTCCAAGAGCACTTCGTGCAGGCGATGGGCTTCCCGCATTCAACCGACCCATACCTGCGCTTGGGTCAGGTCGTTACATTGCCCGCCCGTACCGAACCGGCAGGCTCCACGCGTACACGCCGTCGCCCACGGCCCGAGTAACCCAACAGTTCTGAGGATGTCATGACTGATACTACGAATCCAGAAGTGCCAGCAGCCGGTCGTTCAGGCGGCCGTGCGGGTGGCGGTCGCGCGAACCGCCAAGCGGCGCGCCTTGCGAGCCACGCCGATTCGGTTCCGTTTCTCACGCGCACGCTTGCGCCATATGAAGTGCTGAGCGACGAGAGCATCGCGATCATCGAAGAGAACGCCGACACCATTCTCGAGAAGCTCGGCGTGTGGATTCGCGACTACCCATCAGCACTCAAGTTGTTCGCCGACGCTGGTGCCGATGTCGACGGTGATCGTGTGCGTTTCCCGCGCGGCATGTGCCGCAGCATCGTGCAAGCCACGGCGCCGCGCCAGTACACCCAGCACGGCCGCAACCCCGAGCGCAATGTTGAGATCGGTGGGATGAACACGGTGTTCGCCCCGAACTACGGCTCACCGTTTGTGCGCGATCTCGACAATGGTCGCCGTTACGCCACGCTCGCCGACTTCCAGAACTTCGTCAAGCTGGCCTACTCGTCGCCCTACATCCATCACTCGGGTGGCACGGTGTGCGAACCCGTCGACATCCCCGTGAACAAGCGCCATCTCGACATGGTGTATTCGCACATCAAGTACAGCGATAAGCCGTTCATGGGTTCGGTTACCGCTGCAAGTCGCGCTCAAGACAGCGTCGATCTTGCTCGCATCGCGTTCGGCGGCGATTTGGCCGACCGCACGGTGATGACCAGCCTCATCAACGCGTCGTCGCCATTGGTGTGGGACGAGACAATGCTCGGCTCAGCCGAGGTGTACGCGCTGAACAATCAGGCGTGCATCTTTACGCCGTTTATCCTCGCCGGCGCGATGGCGCCAGTAACCACCGCTGGCGTGGCTGCGCAGAGCTTGGCTGAGGCACTGGTTGGTATGACCTTCGCCCAATTGATTCGTCCCGGTGCGCCGGTGATCCTTGGCTCGTTCGCTTCGTCGATGTCGATGCAGACCGGCGCCCCCACCTTTGGTACCCCCGAGCCGTCGTTGGTGCTCTATGTGATGGCGCATCTGGCGCGTCGCCTCGGTGTGCCGTTTCGCTCGGGCGGCGGGCTCACTGCCTCAAAGGTGGCCGATGCCCAAGCTGCGTACGAGTCAGCGAACACCATGCAGGCAACCATGCTTGGCGGCACCAACTTTGTGTTGCACGCCGCTGGCTGGCTCGAGGGTGGCCTGTCAATCGGCTACGAGAAGTTCGTGCTCGACTGCGACCAACTCGGAATGGCACACACCTTCGCGAAGGGTGTCGACATGTCGCCGAATGGTCAAGCTGTCGACGCGATTGTCGAGCACGAACCGGGGATGCACTTTCTCGGCACGGCGCACACATTGGCCAACTTTGAGACTGCGTTCTACCGTTCGAACACCGCCGACAACGCCAGCTACGAGCAGTGGCTAGAAGAGGGCAGTCTCGACGCGAACGCCCGCGCCAATAAGATCTGGAAGAAGTCGCTGGCCGACTACGTTGGGCCAGCGCTCGACGATGCCATCGATGCCGAACTGCAAGAATTTGTGGCTCGGCGAAAGAGCGAAATGCCCGACGAAGTCGGGTGA
>CANNMD010000034.1 GCA_947505655.1 Acidimicrobiaceae bacterium
ACCCTTCACCGGCCGATCGGGTGCGTGGTACGCCGAGTCAAAGGCGTTGGGCGAGAACCTTGCTCGCGCTGCGGCGAGCGATGATTTGGCCGTGGTAGCCGTCCGCCCTCATCTCGTGTGGGGTCCCGGCGACACGCAACTCGTTGGTCGCATCGTCGACAGAGCCCGAGCTGGTCGTTTGGCCCTTGTTGGCAACGGTGCCGCGCTGATCGACACCACCTATATCGATTGCGCCTCGAGCGCTCTGGTGGCAGCGCTTGACGCGGCGGCTCCGGGCGCGGCCTGCAACGGCCGCGCGTATGTGATTGCTAACGGTGAACCCCGACCGATTCGCGAACTCGTGATGGGTATCTGCCGAGCAGCCGGTATCGAGGTCACTCCGCGTTCGGTGCCGCTTCCATTGGCGATGGCTGCCGGTGGTGTCATCGAGCGACTCTGGAACGTGCGTCGGGCAACCACCGAACCGCCGCTCACTCGGTTTCTCGCGGAGCAGTTGGGTACGGCGCATTGGTTCGATCCTCGGCCTGCCCGCGACGATCTCGGTTGGGTGCCGACCGTGACCATCGACGAAGGCCTGCGCCGCCTGCGCGACTGGTTCCGTGAATAGGGTCTAACGGCCCTATTCGCTGGTGAGGCCCATCGTTACTCTTGCGTTGGGCAGACGAAGTTCGTTGCGCTCGCTCGCTACATGAACGACGTTGCATTTCACATTCCGATTGGTGTTGGGGCTCTCAGCACGGCTGAGGCACAGCAGCGACTCATCGCCGATGGCCCCAATCGCTTCGTTACCGCCGCCCGTCGCAGTTGGTGGAAACGTTGGTTCGGTCCACTCGCGGACCCGATGGTGGCGCTGCTCCTCGTGGCGGCACCCACCTATTTGTTCATTGGTGAGGTCACCGATGCCATTGTTGTTCTTGTTGCGCTGATCCCTATCGCCGGTGTTGGCTGGGTGCTTGAGGCGAGGTCCGAGCGCACGCTTGAGAAGTTGCGGCTGTTGATTGCCCCGACTGCGTCGGTGATTCGCGATGGCGAACTCGTGTCGGTGCTGACCGAAGAGATCGTGGTGGGTGATGTGATGCTGCTGCACGAAGGCGACATCATCGCTGCCGATGTGCAACTCGTTGACCTCACTCAGTTCTTGGTTGATGAATCCACCTTGACCGGTGAGTCACTGCCGGCCGTGAAGTCGATTGACGGCGACGATCGCGTTGGTGGCGATCTTGATGATCGAGCGTGGGCCGGCACAACGGTGTTGGCCGGCCGGGCGTTGGCCAGAGTCACTGCCACCGGAGCCCGTACCCGCTACGGCCAGATCGGCACGTTGGTTGCTGGCGTGCGTTCGCCGGCTACCCCGCTGCAGCGTGCCTTGGGTCGCTTGGTGCGAGTGCTGGCGATTGTGGCGGCGGTGGTTTGTAGTGCGGTGATGGCCGCCGAGTTGTTGCGAGGCCGCGGCTTCGGGCAAGCAGTGATCGCAGGAGTCAGCCTCGCGATCGCCGCGATACCCGAAGAGTTCTCAATGGTCTACGCGTTGTATCTCGCGCTCGGTGCGTGGGAGCTTGCTCGCGGCGATGCGTTGGTTCGTCGCCTCCCTGGCGTTGAGACCCTTGGCTCTACGACGGTGATCTGCACCGACAAGACCGGAACCCTCACCCAAGGCCACCTCGCTGTAGCAGCGGTGGTCACCGGCGCTGTGGTGACCACGCACGGCAATGAGCTCGCAACGTTTCTCACGAACGCGGTGCTCGCGTGTGAGCCCGACCCGTATGACCCGCTCGATCGGGCGATTGTGGACTACGCCGAGCATGCAGGAATCTCCATATCGTCTGTGCATCGGGCCGCGCTTGTGGCCGACTGGCCATTTGACCCGGTTGACAAATACATCGCCCACGTGTGGCGGTTAGCCGATGGCACGCATCGCGTGGTGGCGAAAGGATCAATCGAAGGGGTCATGCGCCACGTCTCGGCGACGTCCGACAGTGTGGCGACCCGTGAAATGCTGCGCGTCGCTCAGCAATCGCACGACACCTTTGCTGATCAGGGAATGCGCGTGATCGCCGTCTCTGCGGGCGACAGTGATGGGCCGAGCGGTAATCGTGCAGGTGACGAGTCGGGGCTGACATATGCGGGCCTGATTGCGTTCAGTGATCCCGTTCGCGAAGGCGTTGCCGAGGCGCTTGAGCAGTGCAGAACCGCTGGCATTCGAGTCATCATGATCACCGGCGATCATCCGGCTACAGCGCATGCCGTGGCCGAGGGTCTGCAACTTCCTCACGACGGAATCGACGGTGATCTCATCGCCACCGGTGACCAACTCGACGCCGCCACCGACGCCGAGTTCACGGCCTTGGCCGCAACTGCAAACGTGTTTGCACGAACCCGACCGGAACACAAACATCGTCTGGTTGTCGAGCTGCGCGCCCAGGGTGAAGTGGTTGCGATGACCGGTGATGGCACCAACGATGCTCCGGCGTTGAGGGCCGCTGACATCGGCGTGGCGATGGGTAAGCGCGGCACTGAGGTGGCGCGAGAAGCAGCGACCATCGTGTTGCTCGACGACAACTTTGCCACCATCGTGCACGCAGTGCGCAACGGTCGGCGCATCTACGACAACTTGGCGCATGCCTTTGGCTACCTGATTGCGTTCCATGCGCCGCTGTTACTCACGGCACTGATCGTTCCGTTGCTTGGTCGACCGCTCTTGTTGCTCCCCGTGCATTTGATCTTGCTTGAGTTGTTGCTCCATCCAGTGGTGTCTTTGGTCTTCCAAGCCGATGCTGCCGAGGACGACGTGATGACTCGAAAGCCGCGGCCAGCGAGCAGCGGACTCGGCTTTGCTGCGTTGTGGCGGCCCTACGCCGTTGGTATCGCCCTTGCCGGCGGCATCTTGGGGTTGTACCTCGGAGCCCTTGCTCGAGGCTGGTCTACAGAGCAGGCACGCGCGTTTGGTTTCGCTGCGTTGCTGGCGAGCCAAGCACTGCTGCTGGTGGTTGAGCGCGCACCGCATGTTCCGTTTTGGAGTGTTGGTCTTCGTCCCACAAAGCAGTTGATTGGCGCCTTCGGCGTGATTGCTCTGGCCACGGTGGGCAGCGTGTATCTGCATCCGTTGGCACATTTACTGCAAGCGGAGCCCTTCCCGGCGTCGGGTTGGGTGGTGCTGTTCGTGGTGATCATCGCCACCACCATCTGGTCTGAGCCACTCAAGCGTCGCTCAACGAAGGGGCATTAGAGACAGCCATCTCAGGACCTTTGACTCTTTCAGCTCCTACGGCCTCAGAGCACACTGACTAAGGCGGAAGTATGAAAGCGCGGTGCGCCGCAAGGAGCGGGTTGTTATGGAAATGCACGAATTGCGGTCGGTGGGCCGTTCGCTGATCGGTGATCACACCCTCACGTATCACCAGCGCGTGGCTCGTCTGGCCAACCTCGCTGAGGAGGCACTTGATGCACCTGCTGTGAGCGACGCCTGCGCCGCCGCACTGAACAAGCGCATCATCTGCGACATGTTCGAGGGTCATGCTCCGTATCGCGCCCGCTACCTGTTGCCCGACTACCAGCTCGCCCTTCAGCAGGGTTCGCAGTATCTCGAACTTGATGCTCCTACCGACCTCAATGAGGCGCTCTGGTTCTTGATGGCGATGTACACGCAGGTGCCGTCGATCACTGGGTATCCGGTGTATCTCGGCGATCTCGACAACGTGCTTGCGCCATTCACGGTGGGCATGACAGTTGGCGAAGTTGTGAGCGCCTTGCGTCCGTTTTGGCGTGCCCTCGATCGAATTCTGCCCGACGCCTTTGTGCACGTAAACATTGGGCCCGACGACTCAGTGATGGCCCGAGCTGTCTTGCAGCTTGAACGCGAATTGAAGCAGGTCGTTCCTAACGTGACGCTGAAGGTTGATCCCAACCGCACTCCCGATGATCTGCTGCTTGATGCAGTGCGCACGGTGTTCGAAAGTGGGCACCCACATTTCGTGAATCACGAAATGATGGTCAGCGATTTAGGTGATCGCTACGGCGTCGTGAGTTGCTACAACTCGCTGCCAATTGGTGGCGGTGCGCACACCTTGGTGCGGCTCAACTTGGCCGAACTCGTGCGCAACCAAACTGGCGACGTGGAAGCGTTCTTCGACGTGGCTTTGGTGCAGTACGTCGAGTTAGCGAGCGAACTGATCGAGGCTCGCGTTCGGCATCTCGTTGAGGATGCGCGCTTTTACGATCACCTGTGGCTGATCGATGAGGGTCTGATTTCGCTCGACAAGTTCTCGGCGATGTTTGGTGTGTTTGGGTTGGCCGAAGCTGTTGATCAGTTGATGCTGATGCAGGGACTCAGCGGCACCTACGGCAACGACAAGATGGCGAACGAGTTGTCGTATCGCATCACGGGCGAAGTTGCGGCGTTAGTGGCCAACCGTCCGCTGCCATATTGCGACGCTAATTCGGGCCGGGCGTTCTTGCACTCGCAGTCAGGCATCGACAGCGATATTGGAGTGACGGCGGGCACCCGCATCGCGGTTGGTTCAGAGCCTGGCGTGTACGAGCACATTCGGGCCGTAGCTCCCCACCACTATCTCTTCGAGTCGGGCGTGAGCGATGTATTTCATCTTGAGAGTACGGCCCGCGCAAATCCTGAATCGGTGGTCGACATCATCCGCGGAGCGTTCCGAGAGGGCATGCGCGACTTCACGTTCAACCTCGACTCGAACGACTTCATTCGCATCACGGGTTATCTCGTACGCAAGAGCGATCTTGAACACATCGCTGATGGTGCGCGGCATGCCAGCACACTGCTTGGCGCCGCTACCGAGGCGGCGTCGCATGTCACGTGGCGTCGGCCGAAGCGGATGGTGAGTCACGAACGCGCATCCGCACCCGCAGCGCTGTTTGGAGCACCGGTATGAGTGCCACTGCGCTGGTTTGCGACATCGTGCGGTTCTCCTCGGTCGATGGTCCGGGTAACCGATGCGTGGTGTTTTTCCAAGGGTGCAATTTCGACTGCATTGCGTGCCATAACCCGTACACGATCAATGTGTGCAACAACTGTGGCGAATGTGTTGGAGTCTGCGAGTCGGGGGCGCTGAGCCTCACCTCGGTTGGCGATGTGCTGTGGGACCCCGCCGCCTGCGTCGGCAGCGATAGTTGCGTGAGTTGGTGTCCACACGACTCCACTCCCAAGGCGCGTCATATGAGCGTGCCTCAGGTGCTCGATCAGATTCGTGGACCCGCGCCGTTTCTTTCGGGCATCACACTCTCTGGCGGCGAAGCCACCCAGCAGTCGGTCTTTGTGGCCGAACTGTTCGCCGCCATGAAGTCGGACCACAAGCTGAACCGGCTCACCCGATTTATCGACTCGAATGGAGCGGCGCCGCAGAGTGTGTGGCTCGATCTTGAACCGGTTGTTGATGGGGTGATGGTCGACCTCAAAGCACTTGATCCCGACACGCATTTGGCGATGACCGGCCACTCAAACGAAGAGGTGCTGGCAAGCATCAAGTTGTTGTCCTCGATGGGCAAGCTTGCCGAGGTGCGTTTGCTGTTGCTGCCCGGCGTGAATGATTCGCCTGACGCACTTGCTCGCACAGGTGCGTGGCTCCACGACATTGATCCGCTGATTCGCTTGAAGGTCATTGGCTTTCGGTGCCACGGTGTTCGACCCATTGGCAGAGTTATCGGCGAACCCAACCCTGAGGCAATGGATGGCTATGCGCAGATCATGCGTGACGCTGGGATGTCGCGAATCATCTCGATCTGAGGTCGCGCAAGTTTGAGCTAACGCGGCGGGACTCTGGCAGGCTTGCAGGGTGAATCAACGTGACCTGCTCGTCATCGGCGGAGGCCCAGCAGGTGCTGCGGCTGCCCTACGCGCCGCCCGTGCCGGTGTTCGGGTGATGTTGTTCGAGAAGGGTCCGCATGGTCGCGACAAGGTGTGCGGCGACGGACTCACGCCGCGAGCAGTTGCGGCGCTGAACGCGCTCGACGTATCCATTGCCGACGCCCACCGCATCGATGGCTTGCGCATGATTGCTGGCAAGACCACCCGCGAACTTTCGTGGCCCACCACCGATCGTTTTCCGAACCATGGCGCCGTGTGGCCGCGTCGGCGCTTCGACACGTTCCTGATCGATGCCGCCATTGCCGCTGGCGCCGAGGTGCGCTTCGATTGCGAAGCGTTGCCTGTGCTCGATGGTGACCGTGTTGTTGGTGTCAGTGTTGTTGGCGCCAGCGGTGGCTCCGAAACCTTCACCGCACCCTTCACAATTCTCGCTACCGGCGCGCAGGGCGCCGCGGCCAAGATGCTCGGCGCCGAGCGCGATCCCGACGAACCATTTGGCCTTGCCATCCGCGCCTATGCCACCACCCCTCGTCACGCCGAGCGCCATCTTGAGGCGTGCCTGTCGCTACGCGACGAGCACGGAACCCCTGTGCCCGGTTATGGCTGGATGTTTCCAGCGGGCGATGGAACGGTCAACATCGGGGTCGGTGCGCTCAGCACAATGCAGGGCTTCAAGAAACTCAATCTCAACACCTTGCTCGATCAGTACGCCGCGATCGTTCGTGAACCATGGGGCCTCGGCGAGTACATAGAAAAGCCGCGAGCGTGGCGTCTGCCGATGAGCTGCGTGCGACGTCATGGTCCGGGTTGGGTTGCCGTTGGTGACGCAGCTGGCTTCGTCAATCCGATGAACGGCGAAGGCATCGACTACGGACTCGAGAGCGGCATGCTCGCGGCAGACCTGTTCCTTGCCGACGTGGACACTGCAGCGCAGGCATATGACCAACAGGTCGGCGAACGGTTCGATGCCTTTTTGCGCACCGGCCGCCGGTTCAGTTTCCTTATTGGTCATCCGTGGATTTTGCGTACCGGCCTGCGCATTGCGGTGGGCACGCAGACCACGGCCGATATCACGTTGGCGGTGATGGGCAACCTGATCGATGGTCAAACACCTGGCGCGGCTGGTCGGGTGATGCGCTTGGCCGACCGCTCGCTGGCGTTGGCAGATCCGTTGCTTCGCAAAACTCGCGCTCGTTCGTAACGCGCGCTCAGCGACTAACTGGTCATGCCGCCAAGGCCCACGAGGCCGCGGGCGAGTTCGATTTCACCCATGTGGCGAAGGCCGTGCTGGTACAACCAGCATTCGAAACCGTCGAGCACGGTAATGCCGATGTCGGCTGCCACTCGGGCGCTATAGGTGCTGGCCACCTGCGGTGGAAACGGGCGCTGAATTACAACTCGGCTGAGATCGGCAGGATCGAGTTGGGCGAGGTAGGCCTCGGTGCGATCGAACACGGTGCGCATGTATTCCTTGAAGGCTTCGAAGTCGCCGATGCGCTGATGAATCATTTCGTCGACGGTCTTGTGCTTGCCGTGATCGTTGATGGTCATCTGTACGCGGCTTTGCCATTCGTCGTTCCACACGGGCGGAATGCCGGTGAGCATCATGAACGATGCATCTTGCATGTTGGTGTAGTGAAACAAGCAGAACGCGATGGGCAACACACCCTCGCGCTCGAAGTGGTTCACGTGCTCGAGGTCCATCGATTCGGTGGCCTGGTAATACAGCGAATGCATCGCGCGCATACGGCGTTGCAGTGAATCGAGTGTCATTTCAGGCATGGTGTGCTCCGGTTTTGGCGAGTGATGGGTTGGTGAGTGATGCGTTTGGGCGAGAGGTTACTCAGGCCCAGCCGCCGGCGTACGAGACAAACTGACCCGTGGTGAACCGGCTGGTGCCGTCGACCCACGGTGTGCAGAAGTTGGCGAATTCTTCCATCGTTCCCAACCGGCCGAGTGGAACTTTGCGCTCGATCTTGGCCATGATCGCTGGATCGTCGGCACCAGAGGCGCGACGAAACTCGGGGAAATCCATGTAGTTCGTGCCAATGGCGTTGACCTGAACGTTGTGGCGCGCCACTTCGTGGGCCACGTTGTGAACCAAGTGGTTAGCGCCTGCGCGTGCGGCTGAATACAACGGTGCTTCTGGGGTGGCTCGGGCGCCACTGGCGCTGGTGATCACCAGCACCTGGCCCTCGCCCTGCTCGATCATTGGGACGAGCACTGTTTGCATGAAGTGATACGGGGCGACCATGCAACCCTCGAGCACTGTTTCGAGATCTTCGACCTTTGAGTTCATGAATCGACCGGTGACAATCAGGCCCGAGAAGGCGGTGGCTGAATCGATTCGACCGAACCGGTTCATCGCAGCATCAACGAGTCGTTGCGATGATTCGCGTTTGGCAAGGTCGCGGGTTCCACTGACTGCCTCGACCTTGGTGCCGCCAGCGACCAACTCCTCGACAAGGCTTGCATCGGGATCGCCGAGCACGAGGTCGTGACCGCGTGCGGCGAGAATTCGGGCGAGGTGTGGGCCGACATAGAAACCGGCTGCAGCGATTAACGCAACGCGTCGTGGTTGTTCCATTGGGGTAACCCTACGTACTGACACTTAGGGTGTCAATTGATGGAACAGCCCCCGTGAGCCCCAACAATCGGCAGTCATTTGCCAATAGTTCACGCCGATTGTCTAGGCTGGCGTGGTGGTTACCGAGGCACTCGATCTTCAAGACGGACGTCATGCTCGGCGTGATCGCAACAAGATCGCCGTTGTCGACGCATTTCTTGAACTCGTTCGGGAGGGCAATCCGCGGCCCGGCGTGGCCGATGTGGCCGAGCGTTCTGGCGTCTCGCATCGTTCCGTGTTTCGCTACTTTGCCGACAAAGACGAGTTAGCGCGCACAGCGATTAGCCGTCAAGAAGGTGCCGTTGTCGCCATGTTTGCGCTCACGATCCCGAGCGACACGCCGCTTGCCGATCGAGCGAAAACGTTGGTGACACACCGACTCGCGTTGTTCGAAGAGATCGGGCCGGTTGCTCGGTTGTCTCGAGCACTCGCGCCGTTGCAGCCCATCGTGAGCGCGGAGATCAGTCGGTCGCGGGGCTTCCTGCGGGTGCAGGTGAACAAGTTGTTTGCCGCCGAGCTCGATGCGATGGAGCCATCGAGCGCCGCATCAATTGCTGCAGTGCTCGACGTATTGTGCTCATTCGAATCGATCGATCTGTTGCGTCGCGATCAGGGCTTGTCGCGCAACCTTGCAGCCGAAGCGCTGGTCGAATCAATCACACAACTGTTGAGCTAGCCGGTTCTCAGCGAACCTGGCCCAGCAGGGAGCCGCCGTCGATGGCGAGCACCTGGCCCGTGATTTGCGCCGCACGCGCCGAACACAAAAATGCCACGCTGTCGGCAATCTGCTCTGGGGTTTGTTCGCTCGACATTGGCACCGCCACGCCCACCATCTGATCGAAGTACTTGCGCGGCAGGGTTTGCTCCCACAAGCGGGTGTAGATGAAGCCGGGCGCCACAGCGTTCACGCGGATGCCACGCGGTGCCAGCGAGAGGGCCATGCACTTCGTCCAGTGAATGAGCCCAGCTTTGGCGGCGCCGTAGGCCATCATCGCGTTGGGCATCAAGCCTGCGATCGAGGCCGTATTGCAGATGGCCGAACCGCTGGCCATGTTGGGACCAACCACGCTGGTGACGATGTGCGCGCTGGTGAGGTTGAGGTCGACCGACTCACGAAACAGATCGACCGGACCAAATGGGTCGCCGGGCTTGTTGTCGGTGCGTTCTGGGCGGTGCTTGCCGCCACCGGCGTTGTTGACCAAGACCGTTGCGTGCCGGCCAAGCGATGCGACCACGTCGCGTACCTGCTCGACATTGGTGACATCGCACTGATGAAGCGTGACGCCGGCCGGTGCCTGCGCACCGGCGATGTCGAGGTCGAACGCAGCGACCTCGTCGATCTCGCCGTCGGCAAGCAGCGCTGCTGCAATCGCCGCACCAATACCGCGTGCTCCACCCGTGACAATCGCTAATCCAGACATGGCGGCGACGATAGCTGGGTGCGATGTGCTCAGTCGGAGCCGGCGCTGCGGAACTCGGCCAGGATCTGGGCGCCATTGGTGGCCGCCATGATGCGTGACTCGATGAGCTCGCGCTGCATCTGCGACGCCAGGGGTGGCTGCTCAACCGTTGCCCAATGCACGAGCCCGCCCCAGAACCGATCGATGAGTTCGCGTCCGGGCACGGTGCCCCCATCGACTGTCTTAAACGTGACCGAGGCAAGCTCGCCCATGTACAACCGCAGCGAGCTCACGTGGATCTCTTCGTCGATGCGAATGCGGCCAATGATCTCTGCGGCTTCTTCGGCGTCGGCACGACGATCGGCAAACAGATCGGGGGTGCGCAACACGGCTTGCGTTGCGGCAAAACCGATCTCGGCGCGGAACTCGATGACCAGCAGGTTCATCAAGAACGAGATGTAGCCCTCAACCGCAGCCGAGACTTCGGGCATCCGCCGCACAGCGGAATCGGGACGCGAAATGTTTTCGGGTGGCTCAACGTCGGGATAGGCGTTGGCGCCAAGAGCGAGATCGCGGGCCACGAACCACATCACGTCGTGGCCGCCGATGCCTTCGTCGGGGAGGCCGCCTTCGTCGAGCCCGTGGGCCTTGAGGAGACCCTTGTTGAGGTGGCCGATTGCCATCTCCGACACATCTTCGACAATGAACGGGCCTAGCTCGGGGAACACCATCTCGGCGAGTAAGCGACCCTTGGCCTCGATCTTGCCGGTGATGGTGAGACCGTTCCAAAAGGTTTCGCCGAGACCGTTGCGAAGCAGCACCCGGCTCTGCTCGACGCCAGGAACCTTCTCGCCATCGAGCAGCGATGCGTCGGCGTCGAGTAGGTCACCGCCGCGGGCACGCAGCGCATCGGTCCATGCCTGCAGCGCGGGCTCGCGCACCAAGGCGCGTGGCGGCTGATAGGTGCCGTCGTGCATCATCCCGCCGTGCATACGACTGCCGGCCACCACATGCTGCCGGGCAAATGGATGATCGCTCATCAGCTCTGCTTCTGAATACACAAGACGCGTCATGGCTGCAGCGTATGTCCGAAGGTGCACTGAAGCCGTGCCGAGACCGTTGTTCGGCCGCTGGTTTCGGCTCCGCGAGAAGGGTGAGTGGTACGGTTGTGCCGCTATTCGATCCGACTCGGTCGAGTCATTCAGTGGGATTATTTGGTCGAAGGAGACCTGCGTGAGCGAAGCAAAACAGGTTGGGTTTGTCGGTCTGGGGCACCTTGGGATGTACCTCGCCTCAAGCCTGGTGCGTCATGGACATCACGTCACCGTCAGTGACCTCAACCGCAGCGCGGCCGATGGTCTCGTTGCCGCGGGAGCAACGTGGGCCGACTCGGCCGAAGATGTTGCCAAGGTCTCCGATGTGGTCTTCACCTGTCTGCCCTCGCCTTCGGCGGTCAGCATGGTGATCACCGGGCCCAAGGGCGTTCTCGCCGGCATGCGCCCAGGCGGAACCATCATCGACATGAGCACCCAAGATCGTGAAGAGACGATTCGCCTTGCAGCGATCGCCGCGTCGGTCGGCGTGCACATGCTCGAGTGTCCCGTTACCGGTGGTGTTCACAAGGCAGCCGAGGGCGACATCACGGTGCTCGTGGGCGGCGACGAAGCCATCTTCGAATCACACCGCGATCTGCTCAGCGCTGTTGGCCAGCCGATCCTGTACATGGGTCCGCTGGGCAGTGCCTCGGTCATCAAGGTGATCACCAACATGCTTGCGTTCATCAACCTTGTTGCGGTTGGCGAAGCGCTGATGCTTGCCAAGCGCGGCGGCCTCGATCTGGCCAAGTCGTTCGAGGCGATCAAGGAGAGCTCGGGCAATAGTTTTGTGCACGAGACCGAGGGTCAGGTGATCCTCAACGGCAGCTACAACATTGGCTTCACCATGGATCTCGCCTGCAAAGACCTCGGCTTCGCCACCCAGTTCGGTCGCCAGTTCGGCGTGCCCCTTGAGTTGGCCGGTCTCGTCGAACAGATCTTCATTCGTTCGCGTGCCCAGTACGGCGGCCAGGCCTGGTCGACACAAGTTGTGAAGTTATTAGAAGACGCGCTCGGCACCGATTTGCGTGCCGATGGATTTCCGGAGGTGTTGCAATGAAGGCTGCAGTGTGTCGTGAGTTTGGCGCGCCATTGGTGATTGAAGAACTGCACCTCGCAGATCCGGGTCCGGGCGAAGTGAAGGTGCGCATGGTCGCTACGGCTATCTGCCACAGCGACATCACCTACGCCGAAGGCGGTTGGGGTGGCCAACTGCCCGCGGTCTACGGCCACGAGGGTGCTGGCATTGTTGCCGAGGTCGGACCCGGCGTTCATTCGGTGAAGGTGGGCGACGCCGTTGTGGTCACGCTCATCCGTTCGTGCGGTCACTGTCACGGTTGCACGATGGGCATGCCCGTCACGTGCGATGCCACGTTCCCACTCGATGCCACCAGTCCGCTCACCGATGCCAGCGGTGCCTCGATCGTGCATGGTCTGCGTACCGCAGCATTTGCCGAGCAGGTAGTGGTCGAAGAATCGCAACTCGTTGTGGTGCCAGCCGACCTCGGTTTCGATGTTGCGTCGTTGCTGGCGTGCGGTGTCATCACCGGCTTTGGCGCGGTTACCAACACAGCGGGCGTGCAGCCCGGCAGCCACGTGGTGGTGTTCGGTTGCGGAGGCGTGGGTCTCAACAGCGTGCAAGGCGCATTGCTCAGCGGCGCACAGACCATCGTCGCGATCGACCTTGCCGAGAGCAAGCTGCAGGCGGCGCTCGAGTTCGGTGCCACTCACACGTTGAACCCAGTCACCGACGATGTTGTGGCGCGCGTTCGCGAACTCACCGACGGCCGTGGAGCCGACTATGTGTTCGTCACTGTTGGCGCGAAGGCTGCGTTCGATGCGTCGTACGCGTTGCTGGCCAAGGCCGGAGCAGTGGTGCTCGTGGGCATGCCGGCCAACGGTGTGATGTCCGAAATCGATCCAGGCACGATGGCCGCATACAGCCAGCGCATCCTCGGTTCGAAGATGGGCGGGTCGCGCATCAGCATCGACATTCCCAATCTGGTGAACCTCTATAAGCAGGGTCGCCTCAAGCTCGATGAGCTGATCTCGGGTCGTTATGCGCTCGCCGATATCAACGAAGCAATGGAGTCCGTGAAGCGCGGCGACGCGCTGCGCAACGTGATTGTGTTCTGATAGAGCAATGCAGGCCGCGCCATGAAAATTGTCGACGTCAAAACATTCGTTGTTGGTAACCCTCCACCTCGTTTCGGCGGTCGTTACTTCATCTTCTTGAAGCTCACCACCGACAGCGGAATCACCGGCGTCGGTGAGGTGTATGTGGCTACGTTCTCGCCGCATCTGGTGGCGCGCATGATCGAAGATGTCGCCGAGCGGCACTTCATCGGCGCCGACCCGTTCAAGATCGAGACGCTGTGGCGTCAGGTCTATGGCCGTGGTTACGCGTTGCGTCCCGACATCACGTTGGGTGGCATCTTGAGCGGACTCGAGATGGCGTGCTGGGACATCGTTGGCAAGGAGACCAACAAGCCGGTGTACGAACTGCTCGGTGGTCAGGTGCACGAAAAGCTGCGCACCTACACCTACCTGTATCCGCCAAACGATGTCGATGCGTACGCCGATCATCCGGTGTACACCGATCCCGATGCTGCCGCCGAGAAAGCGGTGCTCGAGGTTGAGCGCGGCTTCACCGGCGTGAAGTTCGATCCGGCCGGCCGCTACAGCGTGTTCGATGGTCGCCAGCCAACCCTCGAGGCACTCGAGCTCTCCGAGCGCATGGTGCGCACCATTCGCGAAGCAGTTGGAACCAAGGCCGATCTGCTCTTCGGAACGCACGGCCAGTTCACTGCTTCGGGCGCAATTCGCTTGGCCAAGCGCATTGAGAAATACGAGCCACTGTGGTTCGAAGAGCCCACGCCGCCCGAGAACCCCGATGAGATGGCACGGGTGGCGCGCAGCACCTCTATCCCAATTTCAACGGGCGAGCGGTTGACCACCAAGTACGAGTTTGCGCGAGTGCTACAGGCCGGCGCTGCGTCGATTCTGCAACTCAACCTTGGTCGCTGCGGTGGCTTACTCGAAGGCAAGAAGATCGCTGCGTTGGCCGAGACGTATTACGCGCAACTCGCGCCGCATTTGTACTGCGGCCCCATCGTTGGCGCGGCCAACATTCAGCTCAGTACGTGCTCGCCTAACTTCCTCATCCTCGAGAGCATCCAAGACTGGACTGGCTTCCACGCCGACATCTTGGTGAAGCCGATCCAATGGCAAGACGGCTACGTGATCCCACCAACCGAACCTGGGCTCGGCGTCGAACTCAACGAGGCTGTGGCCCTGGCGAATCCGTACACCGGTAACGAACTGCATCTTGAGATGGCCGAGAAGCCTCAGCCGTAAACGCAAAGGAGGGCCCATCGTGGCTGCTAATTCACGTCGGGAAGAGCGATATCTCAAGCAGCAGCGCCGCAAGCGCCTGCGCATCATGATTGCCACCGGTGTCGTGGCGCTCATCGCCATTGTTCTTGTGTTGGTGTTTGCCCTCGGCGGCTCTGACACAGCAAAGCCAGCAGCGTTCGATGGCTCGATTGTGAAGCTTGAGCTGTCTGAGTTTGCGATCACGGGCAACCTCACGGTGCCCACCGGCGCGGTTCGACTCGATGCCACCAACATCGGTGGTGTGGTGCACAACGTCGGCGTGCGTGGCGTGAAGATTTCGCGAGACATCCAGCCCGGCGAAAAAGACTTCATCCTCGATGTGGGCGTGCTCGCACCCGGCACCTATGAGTTGTATTGCGACATCATCAACCCAGTCGACAAGACCTCGCATGTTTCTCAGGGCATGGTGGCGAAGCTTGTGGTGACGCCAGCCGTTGCCACTACAACGAGCTAGTTACATCTGCAACCAGTTACATCTGTAGCCAAGTGGTCTTGAGGTGGGTGTAGCCATCAAGGCTGTGCATCGAGCGATCGCGTCCGGTGCCGCTCTGCTTGAACCCACCGAACGGTGTGGTGATTGAGCCCATGTCGAACGTGTTGATCCACACCGTGCCAGCGCGCAGGGCTTTCGCTGCCTTATGCGCGGTGGAGATATCGCGGCTCCAGATGGATGCGGCCAAACCGAATGGGCTGTCGTTGGCCACCCGAACGGCTTCGTCAACACCATCGACCGGAATCGATACGAGCACTGGTCCGAAGATCTCTTCGCGAGCGATGGTCATCGAGTTGTTGACGCCCGAGAACACCGTGGGGGCGATGTAGCAGCCGCCGTCGGTGACATTGAGACGCTCGCCGCCGATGCGCACCTCGGCGCCTTCGTTGCGCCCGGCTTCGATGTAGCCCATCACGCGCTGAGTCTGCGACTCGTCGACCAACGTGCCCATCGTGCCAGCAGGGTCATACGGATCGCTGGGCCAAAGTGTCTTGGCCACTTCGCACACTGCGTCGAGCAGGTCGTCTTGGATGCGGTGATCGACGATGAGGCGAGTGCCTGCATGGCACGTTTGGCCGGCGTTGTAGAACACGCCCCATGCCACGGCTGATGCAGCGGCTTCGAGGTCGCCGACATCGGCCAGCACGACCTGAGGCGACTTACCGCCAAGCTCGAGCGACACCGACTTGGCGTTGCTCTCGGCGGCATAGCGCATGAAGTAGCGGCCCACCTCGCCCGAACCGGTGAAGGCCAACTTGTCGACATCCATGTGTAAGCCCAGCGCCGCGCCGGCCGTTGGGCCAAAGCCCGGGACCACGTTGAGCACGCCGTCGGGGAGTCCGGCTTGGCTGGCGAGTTCGGCAAGCAGCAGCGCCGACAGCGGTGACTGCTCAGCGGGCTTGAGCACCATGCTGTTACCAGCAGCGAGGCCCGCGCCGATCTTCCAGCTGGTGATGATGGCGGGGTAGTTCCATGGCACGACTGCACCAACAACGCCCATCGGCTCTCGGCTGATCATGGCCAACGACTCGTATGGCACAGGGGCGAGTTCGCCGTAGGTCTTGTCGATGCACTCGGCGAACCACTGCAGGTTGTTTGCGCATGAGGCGATGTCGACGTTGATCGAATCGCTGATGGGCTTACCGACGTCGAGCGTCTCGAGCAGTGCGAGCTCAAGCGTGTGTTCGCGAATGAGATCGACGAAACGCAGCATGACTTTCTTGCGTTCGAACGGAGCCATGCGACTCCAGACGCCGGCCTCGAACGAGCGGCGTGCCGCAGCGACTGCACGGTTGATGTCTTCGACATCGCCCTCGGCCACTTTGGCAATGAGATGGCCATCACGCGGGCTGATGTCATCGAAGGTCTTGCCGGATGCGGCATCGACGAACTTGCCGTCGATGAAGCACTGGGCGCGTGGGGTAACGATGGAAGCGCGGCGCTGCCATTCAGCGAGATTGATCAGATCAGCCATGAGTCGAGAATTCCTTGTTCATTCGTTTGACTTTTGTTTGCTCGTTTCGACTATAGACAGAACTATCTGGGCCAGTGCCGCTCAACTCTTGTCACCCCCAGTGTCAATTGATAGGGTGCCCGTCATGCAGATCACCTTGCTAGGCACAGGTAACCCAATTCCCGATCCTCGCCGCGGAGGACCAGCAACATTGGTTCGCGCTGCTGGCGCCACCGTTCTCATCGACTGCGGTCGAGGAGTCTTGCAACGCATGATGGGTGCTGGTGCGATGCCCGGCATGCTCAGCGCGTTACTCATCACGCACTTGCACAGTGATCATCTCACCGACCTCAACGATGTCATCACCATGCATTGGGTGATGAGTCCCGTGCAGCAGACGTTGCGCATCTACGGCCCACCACGCACCGCCGAGATCGTCACTGCCACGTTGGCAGCGCTCGCGCCCGACATTCAGTACCGCCTCGATCACCACAACGATCTCACCAGCGGCCCACAGATCGAAGTGGTCGAGGTTGTTCCTGGCGACGAGTTCACCATCGGCGCTGTCTCGGTGAAGGTCGGCGCTACCGACCATCGCCCAGTTGAGCCAACGGTTGCGTTCCGCCTCGACGACGGCACTCACTCAGTGGTGCTCGGTGGCGACGGCATCCCTTGCGACGGTCTGCACGAGCTGTGCCTCGGCGCCGATGCCTATGTGCAAACCGTGATCCGCGATGACCTTGTCAAGCTTGTGCCAAGCCAACGCTTCCAAGACATTCTCGACTACCACAGCACGGTCGAGCAGGCCGCCCAAACGGCAACCCGCGCCGGTGTCACCACGTTGGTGCTCACCCACTATGTGCCCGCTATCGCCTCTGGCGCCGAAGACGAATGGCGTGCGCTTGCCGCTGCTCATTTCTCGGGCAACATCGTTCTCGGTGACGACCTCACCTCTGTAGAACTCTGATCTCGTAGAACTCTGATCTCAAGGACACATCAATGAAGACACTTCGCACCCCCGACGAACGATTTGCCGGCCTGCCCGACTATGCGTTCGAGCCTCACTACCTCGAGATCAACGACGGCGATGGTGGCACGCTTCGAGTGCATTACATCGACGAGGGTCCTGCCGATGCAGCCCCTGTGTTGTTGATGCATGGCGAGCCTTCGTGGTCCTTCTTGTATCGCCACATGATCCCCGTGTTGGTGGCCGCTGGCCACCGCGTTGTGGCTCCCGACCTCGTGGGTTTTGGTCGCTCCGATAAGCCAACTGAAGTCACCGATTACAGCTATGCGCGTCACGTCGCATGGATGGCCGACGCATTATTCGGTCATCTCGATCTCACCGACATCACCTACTTCGGACAAGACTGGGGCGGCATGATCGGCTTGCGTCTTGTAGCCGAACACACAGATCGCTTTGCTCGGGTGGTCATTGGCAACACGGCGTTGGCTACCGGCGAGGGCAAGATCAACAAGGCGTTCTTAGAGTGGCAGCAGTTCGCTAGGGAGTCGCCCGTGTTCCCCATCGGCAAGATCTGTGGCGGCGGGTGCGCGCTGCCATTGAGCCCCGAGGTCACTGCCGGTTACGACGCTCCGTTTCCCGACGACACGTATAAGGCCGGCGCTCGAATCTTCCCGTCGTTCGTGCCTACGAGTCCAGATGACCCATCGCACGATGCAAACGTCGCTGCGTGGGCGGTGCTCGAGAAGTTCGATCGTCCGTTTCTGTGCGCCTTCAGCGACTCAGATCCGATGACCAAGGGCGGCGCGGAAACCTTCTTGCGTAACGTGCCGGGAGCCGCGGGCCAGGCACACACCACTATTGTCGGTGCCGGGCACTTTTTGCAGGAAGACAAAGGCCCAGAAGTGGCTCAAGTCATCATCGACTTGATTGCCCGTAGCTAACCGCTCGCTTTACTACCCGCACCGTTTGAAGGACACCATCACATGGCAACGCTCCGTCGCGAGATTCGCATCCATGCCCCCGCGAGCGAGGTGTGGAAGGTAGTCGGTCGACCCGAGATTCTGCATCTCTGGTTTCCCGGTCTCGCAAACTGCACGGTCAATGGCAACGTGCGCATCATCATGCTCGGTTCGGGCATGCCGTTGCCCGA
>CANNMD010000035.1 GCA_947505655.1 Acidimicrobiaceae bacterium
CATTCAGATCCTCGCGTTGCAGGCGCCAGTGGCTGGCGACCTGCGCCAGATCGTTGCTGCGCTGAAGATGGTGGCCGAAGTCGAGCGTTCAGCCGACTTGGTGTGCAACATCTGTAAAGCAGCGCGTCGGATCTACGGGCACTCGCTCGACCCAACGTTGCGCGGCATCATCACGCGCATGGGTGAGCAAGCGCAGCAGTTGTACATCGCTGCCATCGAGTCGTTCGTCGAGAACGATGCTGCCAAAGCTGCCGCAATCGACGACATGGATAACTATCTCGATGCGCTGCAGAAGCAGTTTGTGCAAGCCATCTTCGAAAGCCATGCCGCCGGTCGCATCGATCTACAGGTTGCCGTGCAGCTGGCGGTCGTTGCTCGCTTCTACGAGCGCATTGGCGATCATGCTGTGAACATCGGCGAACGAGTTCGCTTCGTTGTTACCGGTTGGCTGCCCGAGCATCGCGGGGCGGCACGATTCCGCTCACGCGCCGACGACTCCACCGAAATGCCTCGCCCACCGAGCCTCGGCAGTAGTGACTAACGAATGAATGTCTTCGTGTTGCTTGCGGGTTGCGCCGTGGGTGTGATCGCCACTCTGGTTGCGGTGACAGTCTTGGCGTCGCGTCGCGCTTCGCAACCGTTGGGTGGCGATGACACCAGCGACCTGTCGAGCGAGCAGAGCCTCGCTGCGTCGCAGGCTCGTGGCGATCGGTTGCAGGCGGCCCTGGATGCAATGCCCTACGGCGTGATGGTTGCTGACCAGAGCGGCCAGGTGCTGCTGAGTAACAAGGCGGCCAACTCCGCTGGTTCCGATGCGCACAACGAGGTGCTCGTGCAAGCAGCCGTGCAATACAACTTGCGCTCGGCATTGCGCGGCGAAGCTCGCACCCAAACCGTCGAGCTCTACGGACCTCCAAAGCGGGTGGTTGTCGTCGAGGCCCATCCGTTGGACCCCGATGGAGCGATGGTCACGGTCGAAGATGTCACCGAACGCTCTCGCCTCGATGCAGTGCGCACCGATTTCGTGGCCAATATCAGCCACGAGTTGAAGACGCCCATTGGTGCGTTGGCAGTGCTTGCTGAGACGCTCATTGACGAAACCGATCCGGCCGTCATTAGCCGCCTCGCCGATCGCACCGTGAACGAAGCGCACCGCGTGGCGAAGATCATTGATGATCTGCTCGAGCTGTCCCGAATCGAACTCAGCGGAGACCTCATCGTGAGCTCGTGCGATGTGGGTCTGCTCGTGGTCGAGGCGGCGGCGCGCAACAGCTTTGCAGCGCGGCAGAACAAGGTGGCGGTCGACGCTGGCGATATTCCTGTTGGGCTCAGCATCAACGCCGATCACGCTCAGATCACCTCGGCGCTCGGCAACCTCGTTGATAACGCTGTCAAGTACAGCGACGCCAACGGAGTCGTGAATGTCACTGCGTACCCCGATCAGCAGGGCGTCACGTTTGTGGTGTCCGACAACGGCATCGGTATTCCGTCGCACGATCTCGATCGAATCTTTGAGCGGTTTTATCGGGTCGATCGCGCGCGCAGCCGCGGCACGGGGGGCACAGGTCTTGGCCTGTCGATTGTTCGTCACGTCGCCAATAACCATGGTGGTTCGATCACGGTCGAATCGCACGAGGGCGAAGGTTCTACGTTTCGTCTCTACATTCCAGAACGGCTGGTTCCCCAGACATGAGTACTCCAACAATTCTGATTGTGGAAGACGAAGACAGCTTCGTCGAGGCACTCACCGTGGGCCTCAATCGCGAAGGCTTCCGAGTCGAGGTAGCCCAAGACGGTGCCACGGCGTTGACTCGCTTTCATGAGGTGAAGCCCGATCTCGTGCTGCTCGACCTCATGCTGCCGCGTATTTCTGGAATCGATGTGTGCCGCGAGATCCGCAAGACCAGCACCGTGCCCATCATCATGGTCACCGCCAAGAGCGCCGAAATCGACATGGTCGTTGGCCTCGAAGTGGGCGCCGACGATTACATCACCAAGCCGTATCGCATGCGTGAGTTGGTGGCCCGGTTGCGCGCGTTGCTGCGCCGTGCCTCCATGGAAGCCGGTGCTGTTCCTGTCGCCGCCGTGAACAGTCGCTCATTGGTTGTTGGCGATGTTTCGATCGACACCGATGAGCACATCGTCACTGTCGGCGGCGAGCCGGTCAGCCTGCCACTCAAGGAGTTCGAACTGCTGCACGTTTTGCTCAGCAACGCCGGCCGGGTGTTGCCACGCGAGATGCTGATCGACCGTGTGTGGGGTATGGACTACGTGGGCGACACGAAGACTCTCGACGTGCACATCAAGCGCATCCGCGGCAAGATCGAACCCGATCCATCGAAGCCTGAGCGCATTGTCACTATCCGAGGATTGGGTTACAAGTACGAACGGCCCGCACCTAGCATGCGTTCGTGACATCCGAGCGACTTCGCGGATCTAGACCTGAGATCCGCGCGTCGCGAACGAATGACTCGACTTCTCGAATCGACAATCGGCCACTGACAGGCCAGCCTCGGTTCTCCCCATTCACCCGGCTTGCTCGAGTGCAAGCCGTGAGTGCCGCTGGCGATGGATGCCTTGCGCTTGCGTTGGCCGCGTCGGTGTTCTTTGGTCTCACCCCCACTGCGGCGCGGCCGAAGGTGTTGTTGTTCTTAGTGGTCACCTTTGTTCCGTTTGTAGTGGTTGCTCCTCTGATCGGTCCGTTGGTCGATCGAGTTGCCGGTGGCCGTCGCCTGGTGATGCAGATCGTTGCGTTGCTGCGCGCGTTCACGATGGTGCTGATGGCGTTTCATCTCAACGATGTGTTGCTGTATCCGATTGCGTTCGCTGCATTGGTGCTGCAGAAGACTCAAGGAATCTCACGGTCCGCCTTGGTGCCCAGCGTGGTACGCAACGAAGCCGATCTCGTTGAGGCGAACTCAAAGCTTGGCCTCATCTCGGGCGTGTTCGGATTCGTGGGCGCCGCTACGGCCACGATCGCGCGTCTTGTAGCCGGCACCGAGGGCAGCTTGATGATCGGCGCTGCATGTTTTGTGGCCGCGTTCTTCATGGCCACCAAGCTTCCCAGCGAAGTGGTTGCGGCCAACCGCGCCAGTCCTCAAGAACGAGCCGAGTTGCGTTCTGCCGGCATCACCTTGGCCTCGAGTGCGATGGGTCTCTTGCGCGCATCGGTTGGGTTCTGTTTCTTCCTGCTCGCGTTCTGGCTGAGAACTCAAGACGCTGGCCGTTTCCTCGTGGGTCTCTCGGTGACGATGGTGACCATCGGGGTCATGTTGGCCAACGCAATCGCGCCAGCAGTTCGTAAGCGCATTCACGAGGAATCGATCTTCACGGCGGCGCTAGGGCTCACTGCGATCTCGGGGATCCTCGCCGCATTGTTTGGCGGTGTGCTGGCTGGCGTGCTGCTCGCGCTGGTGGTCAACTTTGCGGCCGCTTTTGGCCGGTTGGCCTTCGACTCGATCGTGCAGCGCGACGCCCCCGATGCGAACCAAGGTCGCGCCTTCGCGCAATTCGAGACGCGGTTTCAGCTGGCGTGGGTACTCGGTGGCTTGCCGCCGGTGATCTTCACTCCGCCAGGTGAAGTGGGGTTTGCAATCGTGGGCATGATCGCGCTGTTTGCTGTGGGCACCTACATCGTGGGTGCCAAGTCGGTGCAAGCTGGCAAGGCCCTGCCGGAAACAATCAGTAAGCGTGCGGGTCGCAAGATGTTGGCAGAGGTAGAACGGCGTCGAGCACGCCGCTGAGTGTCTACGCGGTTTGAGTGTCTACGCGGTTTGAGTGTCTACGCGGTTTGATCGTCGAGCGGGAACTCGAGCCGGGCGAGCCACAACCCTGGCGCATCGAGTTCGGCGGGGGTTGGTAACGGTGCGGCACGATTGAGCAGCTGGTTGAGGCCGTCTTGTTGCTCGCGTTCGAACACTCCAGCAACAAACGTGCGGCCTCGCTCGACGAGTTGGCGAGTGAGGCGCAAGCCCAGCAAACGCTCGACAAAAACGTCGTCGGGCGAAGTCTCAATGCGCCGACGACGAACGGCCTCGCTGATTCGGGCAGCGTCGCCGCCGATGAGACGAAATGAAATCTGGTCGACCACGTGATCGATGTAGCCAACAACCGCAGCGAGCGCTGCGTCGAGCTGCGGCTGTAACGCTTCTTGCGCAGCGCTACGCGTTGCGCCAAGCAGAATCTCGGGGTCGCCGAGCGAACGTTGAATCGCCTGCATTGGGTCGTCGCCATCGAACTCGATGGACGAGAGCTTCTCGGCGACGGCGTTTGGATCTGGCTCGAACGCGCCCACATGGGCACGAACCATTGCGCTGAGACCCTCGCGAATATGCGTGATCGAAAAGACCACATGCGACGTGAGCTCTTGCACCAGCACCCAGATGCGCATTGAGTCTTGGGGGAGACTCCAGTCCGCGGCGAAGGCATCGATGGCACTTGGCAGCACGGTGACCTGAGCGCTGGCGGAGCGAGGAATGGGAAGGTCGTATTGACCAAACGCGCGCGTGGCGAGGTGCCCGACCATTGAGCCGATGGCCATGCCGAGCATTGCCGGAGCCATCATCTGGCTGAGCCCGAGCATCATCGCTGCCATGGGGTCGGTGCTGCCGTCGTCGTCGGCTGGTGACGGTCGCTTGCCGAGCGACACAGCGAGCTGAGTGAACAATGGCCTATACGCCTCGAGCGTTTGCTGCGCCCATACGCCAGGGGTGACGGTGGTGATCTCGTAGCCAGCAAGCTCGTGGCCGGTGACATCGAGGACATGCGGTTCGACGATTTGAGCCAACGCGGTGAGCGCAAAGCGGATGCTCGGATCGACGTTTGCTTCGGCGGTCCCGCCGGTTGCCGCGATATGGGCGAATTGTTTAGCCGCATCCCAATTGAGTGGCCCCTGCCCGGCAAGCGCCCGCGACAGATCGCCGAACATTGGTAGGCCCCCGAAGGGGTTATCGGCGGGGTCGCCCGCAGTCATATTGAGGATGCTACGGGCGATCTATCGGTTATCGTCGCGGCATGACGAGCATCCTGGTGACGGGAACCGAGAGCAGTCTTGGCACCCGGGTTGCGAAGCGACTCACGGGCGAGTGTGGGTTCGATGTGGTGTCGTCGGCGGCCCAACGCGCCGCTCTCGAGACGTCTACCGAGACCGACCCCGCTGCCCCAATCGACATCGCGGTGCACTTGTCTGCCGGCGATCACGACACCCGTGCGCGCCGCCGCGAAAGTGTGACCAAGGGTGCCTCCGAACTCATCGAGCTAGCCGAGAAATCGGGTGTGCATCACCTCGTTCTGGTGTCGTCCGCAATGGTCTACGGCGCGTGGGCTAACAATCCGCTGCCGCTCACCGAAGATGCTCCGCTGCGTCCAGACCTCGATTTTGCATTCGCGCGTCAACTCGCTTCGGTCGAGCAGATGGTCGACGACTGGAGAACCGCCGAACCCGGCCGTACTGCCACCGTCTTGCGTCCGGTGGTCACGATGGCCGCCGATGGCACCAGCAGCTTGGCCCGGGCGCTCGCCGCTGGTATGGGTCAGCGCTCGGGCGAAGACGATCCGGGTGCGCAGTTCGTGCAACTTGATGACCTCGCTGCAGCGGTCACGCTCGCTGCACAAAAGCGGCTCGATGGAGTGTTCAACGTTGCCGCCGATGGGTGGGTCGCAGGCGACCGTGTGCGAGCCCTCGCCGGGTCAGCCCCACGGCTGAAACTGCCGACACGTTTGGCCGAAGTGGTGGCGCGTGTTCGTTGGCGCTTTCAGCGCGGACCGATTCCTCCAGGTCTTCGTAGCTACACGCAGTGGCAGTGGCTGGTCTCGAACGATCGCCTCAAGTCGCACGGCTGGACGCCCACCGTCACCAACGAGCAGGCCTATGTAGAGGGCACCGAAGCGAAGTGGTGGACGATGATCACGCCCAAGCGTAAGCAAGAGTTTTCGCTCGCTGCGATGGCTGCGCTCATCTTCGGATCATGTGCATTCGCGGTCACGTTGGTTCGTCGGGCGAAGCGTCGCCGCGCTGGCTGATTGGGCGGCGTCGGCTACATCGACGACGGATGGCTCGACAACACAACGGCAACGACAACCGATGTTGTCTCGCCAGCTCGCCGCACAGTGAGGTGTACTGAGTCGCCCGCTGCGTGGGCCGCGATGACCTGACCAAGGTCGTTGAGAAGGGCCACCGGCATGTCGTCGATTGCTTCGATGACGTCGCCCTCGCGTAGCCCGGCTGCATCGGCTGGTCCGTGGCTGACGACTGCGGCGACGCTGACTCCATCGTCGTGGGTTGTTGGCTCGGGCTGAATGCCGAGCCATGCTGGCACCGACAGGTTGGCCGCAGCCTCGAGCGCGTACAGCATTGTTTCAACCGACACGAGCGACACCTGAGAGTTTTTGAGGGTGCACAGACCCAGTAGGCGACCCTTGTGATCGACGACGATCGAGCCCTCAAATGGTGTGGATGTGCTGTCGAACGACAGATGCATGCCGTTGTCGTCGGAGACAAAACTGACTTCGAGGGGCTCGGGTGACATCATCACCAAGCCGCCCGTGCGCGAGTTGTCGGAGCTGAGCTCAACCACCGACGCCTCGATCTCGGTGGGGATGGAGAGCACCGCTGCGCCGGAGGCTTTATCGACGAGAACCACAGCGCCAACGACGGTTTCTCCAGAGGGCAATACCACTTCGATGCCTTGCCGGCCCCTCACTGCTTGCGCTGTGGTGATGACGAAGTGACCCGGCGTGAGCGCCACGGCCGTTGCGGGTTCGGAGGTTGCGGCGCCGGATGGGCCGACAAGCATCGTGGGCATCGGCGGACCGCTTGGCACTGGAGCTGGTGCCGCCGTGGTTTCGGGCGTGCTGCTATCGACTGGTGCGGTTGAATCGACCGGACTTGCGACCTCGCGAATTGTTGTGGCGCTGTCTACCGCCGACACACCAGCGGGGCTGTGATGCGGAATCATCATCCACAGCAGCCCGACTGCTAACGCTGCGCCAATGGTGCCCGTAGCGACGGAGAGGCCGCGTCCGACAACGAGCGGTGGCTCGTTGAGAGCCCACTGCGTTGCGCCGACTTCGGAGGGGTGACGCCACGCGCGCTCATGGGCCGGCAACGGCGCTTTTGGGTACTCGGATTCGTCGTTGCCCTCGCCTCGGTCCACGGGGGGCATGGTAGTGAACTGAGAGAACCAATGTATGTCGCTGCAGCGAAGGCTACGATGCGCACGATGCATCCTCCAGCGAGCGGCGATACGTGGGTTGGCCTCACCGTTGACACGTTGCCGATTGCCGAGGCATACGAGTGGGCGGTTCGCGCCGATTGTGGTGCAGTGGTGTTGTTCTCTGGAACCGTGCGAAATCATGCCGAGGGTCGCGAGGGCGTTGACCATCTCACCTACGAGGCATACGACGAGCAGGCGCCGATCAAGATGAACGAGATCGCCCTCGAGGTTCGCCGTCGTTGGCCGAGCACCGGAGCCGTGGTGTTGTTGCATCGCACTGGCCGTCTTGAGCTTGGCGAGAGTTCAGTGGTGGTTGTGGTGTCGTCGCCGCATCGCCCCGAAGCATTCGAGGCTGGCCGCTACGCAATCGATGCGCTCAAGGCCAGCGTTCCGATCTGGAAACACGAAGTGTGGCAGGGCGGTTCCGATTGGGGAACCGGAGCCAATGTCGTTACCGCAGCACACGATGTTGCCGACCAGTCGTCGTTGCAGCGCAGTGGTGGCACGCAGTGACCATCGCCGTTGTCGTCGTGATTTGTCTTGTGGCCGTATCGGCCATTGCCTTTCTCGTCATTGCTCGTCGTCGGCCAGACGATGGTGTCACGAGCTTTCGTCGTCATATCGATGCGCTCTCGCCCGAGGCGCGCCGTGAAGTTATTGAGCGCGTGCAGAACGCCCGCGAATCGGGCAAAGGGAAGTAGATAGCACATGGCGCGCGACCTCGCGATCGATCTCGGCACGGCGAACACGCTCGTGTACATGAAGGGCCGCGGCATTGTGCTGAACGAGCCGTCGGTCATCGCGCTCAACCGCCAGACCGGCGAGGTACTCGCAACTGGGCGTGAGGCGTGGCAGATGATCGGCCGCACTCCCGGATACATCGTGGCCGTTCGCCCACTTCGCGGCGGGGCCATCACCGACTTTGAGATCACCGAGCGCATGATCCGCTTGCTGTTGCAGCGTGTTGGCGTCAGCCGTTTCACTCGACCCAAGGTGGTCATCTGCGTGCCGTCGGCCATCACCGAAGTCGAGCGCAGGGCAGTCACCGATGCGGCCCGCCGTGCAGGCGCAGCCGATGCGCAACTCATCGAACAGCCGATGGCTGCCGCAATCGGCGCCGACCTTCCGATCGACGAACCGGTTGGCAACATGGTCATCGACGTTGGCGGCGGCACCAGCGAGACAGCGGTTATCAGCCTCGGCGGCGTCGTTGCTCTCGAAGCAGTTCGCGTTGGCAGCTTCGACATCGACGCAGCGATTCAGAACTATGTTCGGCGCGAGCACGGCATCGCGATTGGCGAGCGCACCGCCGAGGAAATAAAGGTGGCTATTGGGTCAGCCGACCCAACGGGCGACGAGAACGAAGCCGAGGTTCGCGGCCGCGACCTGATGAGTGGGCTTCCCAAGACCGTGCTGCTCAACCCCGAAGAGATTCGATTCGCGATCGACGACGTGGTGTCCAGCATTGTTGCCTCAGTGGTTCGTTGCCTTGCCAAGGCACCGCCCGAGCTCGCTCAGGACTTCTTGGTCCGCGGCATGTATCTCGTTGGCGGTGGCGGCTTGTTACGCGGCCTGGCTCAGCGCATCGAGCGCGAGACCAAGGTTCCGGTGCGTATGTCGCCGATGCCGCTCGAGGCTGTGGTGCTCGGGGCGGGTCATTGCATCGAGCATTACGACGCTTTGAAGGGCATGTTTATGGGGGCCCGGCGCTAAAAGCCTATTGACTTCGGTCCGAAGTTAGCGGAAGGTCTGTGTAATTATCGGCGTGTTCAAGCCGTCAGGTCGTTCGAGCTCACGAAAGCGGGTAGTCATGAATGTGCAAATCTCGACAGACAATACGCCGTCGAGCTCGATTCCGCTGAACGGCTCGGTTCCGCTGAACGGCTCGGTTCCGGTGACCAGCGTCAGTCGGGCGCAATCACCGAAGCTGTCGGTGGTCATGATTGTTGTTGCTGTCATCGCGGTCTTGCTTGCCGTGGGCGCCGGACTCATTGCGAACCACGCGCTCGCAGAAGCGAAGAAGGCGCGAGCCGAACTCAGCGACACTCGCTTCAACGCTGACAACCTGCAGACTCAGCTCACGGCTCTCGAGAGCAAGCTCGGATCCTTGCGTACGCGTCAGGCGCTCACCGCAGCGTCTGTGGCCGCGATCAATGAGCCGGGTGGCCTCTCCTCGGCCGTCGAAACGGTGCAGATAGCGGTCGACGCCCTGAAGGCCGAAATCGATGGTGTGAGTTCTACCGTCGGCGGGCTCGGTGGGTTCGGCGCCAGAATCGAAAGCCTCGCGAGATGTGTTGACACCTATATGGACACGGTCGCTAAAGCTGGCGGCGGTCGGTACACCTACTACAAGTGCTAGTTGTGCCACCAGATAATTCGTTGTCGTTCGAGATGACCGACGATCAGGTTGGCGTCATCACGCTCAATCGTCCCGAGGCGCGCAACGCGCTCACGTGGGCCATGTATGCGGCGCTCGAACAAGCGGTGCGGAATGCGCCAGCATTAGGTGTTCGCTGTTTGGTGATTACGGGTGCCGATCCAGCGTTTTGCAGCGGCGACGATGTGCGACAGGTGATGGGCGGCGGCCAAGAAGGAAAGGCGCCGGTCAGCGTGACTGCTCGCGAGCCGCGGCTCACCCCCGCTGCCGACGCGTTGCTGCACACCGACGTTCCGGTGATTGCGGCAGTCAATGGTGCCGCGGTCGGTTGGGGCATGGAGCTTGCGTTGATGGCCGATATTCGTGTGGCCAGTGAGCGCGCCAAGTTTGGTGAGTTGTTTGTGTTGCGCGGGTTGGTCAGCGATGTGGCGGGCCTTGGCCGTCTGGCTCAACTCGTCGGCCGTGAGAAGGCCGCCGAGTTGTTGTTCACCGGCGATGTCATCGATGCAAACGAAGCGTTGCGCATTGGGCTTGTGTCGCGGGTGGTGGCGCACGACGAACTGGTCGGCACCGCAATGCAACTCGCCACCAAGATCGCCGCCAATCCGCCGCTTGCAGTGCAGCGCTTGAAGGCAGGCTTACGTGAGGCGCTTGATCCTGATTGGAACGCACTTGGTCGGTGGGTGTCGGCATCGCTCGGCGAGCTGTTCACTACCGATGATCACCGCGAAGGTGCCCGCGCATTTCTAGAAAAGCGTGCGCCAAACTTTCGCGGAAGCTGAAGGTCAGCTGTTGGCTGCGACCAGTGCGAGCACTTCGCCGGTCTCAATGCGCAGCACGTAGAGCTCACCGTCGGGGCCCTGAGCGATAGAGCTGGTTGCTGCCATGGTTGTCGAAAGAGTGACCTCGGCGCCGATGCTGCGATCGTCGTTGATGTGCAAGGCGCGTACCCGGCCGCTGCAGTAATCGCCGTACACGTATGAGCCCACTAGGGATGGCACGGCTGTGCCGCGGTAGCGCACGCCGCCTGAGATCGAGCAGCCAGCATCGCCGTGTTGGTACTCGTAGATTGGCATTGTGACTTGTTCGCCAGGCTGATCGACGTTGAAGCGATGGGTGCCCTCGTACGCGCTCCATCCAAAGTTCCAGCCGTGGATGCCGCCGAGGCCGGCCCATGCCACATCGATTTCTTCCCACGCGTTTTGGCCAACGTCGGCGATCCACAGGTCGCCCGTGGCCTGGTCGAAGTTGAACCGCCATGGGTTACGCATACCGATCGCCCAGATCTCTGGGCGCGCCTTGGGGTCGTTGGCGAAGGGGTTGTCTTTAGGAATCGAGTACGGCGCAGAAGCGCTGGCTTTGGGATCGATGCGCAGAATCTTGCCGAGAAGTTCGCTGGTGTTGAGCGCACGGCGATCGGGGTCGTTGGCCGCCCCGCCGTCGCCCATGCCGATGTACAGGAACCCGTCGGGGCCGATGCGCAGCGCACCGCCATTGTGATTGGGGTACGGCTGGTTGATGGTCAACAACTGCCGCTGGCTGGTTGGTTCGAACACGCCGTCGGTGCCCACTGCGTATTCGGCGATGACGGTGTTGCCGTCGGTGTTGGTGTAATCAACGTACGCGTTTTGTCCGTCGGTGGAAAACGTGAGGCCGAGCAGACCCCGCTCGCCGCCAGCCGAAATGGTGCTGGTGAGATCGAGCACTGGCTTGGGGTCGAGTACTCCATTGCGGATGGCCGAGATCTGGCCTTCGCGGCTGGCCACAAACAAGGTCTTGTCACCAGCGCGATAGGCGAGATCGAGTGCACCGGGAACCTTGGCGACTTCGGTGAATGCCACTTGCTCGGCCGTAAGCGGCGTTGTGACGACGGGTGCATCGGTAGTGGTTGTGGCTGGCTCAGAGTTGACGACCGACGTGTCAGCAACCGCTGAACCTTGCGGAGCGCTGCTTGCGGGGCCATCGCTTGGCTTCGAACTGCTGGAGCATGCCGACCCCACAACTACGAGGGCGGCGAGCGCGCAACGAAGTCCGGCTTTCATTGTCCGACCCGCGCCAATCCTTCTTGTACAACGGTGACGGCAAGGGTGCCGTCTTGGCGGTAGATGGCTCCGCCGGCCAGGCCGCGTGCGCCTGTTGTCGAGATTGCACTCTGGTCGTAGAGCAACCATTCGTCGGCACGAAATGGGCGATGGAACCACATGGCATGGTCGAGGCTTGCCATCTGCAGACCGGGGCTGTCCCACGAAAGGCCAAAGGGCAACACGGTGGTGTCGAGCAGGGTCATATCGCTGGCGTAGGTGACGATGCAGGCATGCAGCGTGGGGTCCATCGGGAGTTCGCCATCGGCGCGCAGCCACACCTGCTGACCCTGCGCTGCCTTGCCTCGACGGCTGATGGGGTCGTCGTTCACGTAGCGCAGATCGATGGGGCGCGGCACGTCGTACCAACTGCCCATTTGCACCTTGTAGGGCTCCATGCGGGTTTTGAAATCGGGCAATGTGTCGGGATGGGCGAGTCCGCCAGGCATCTGGATCTGATGGTCGGGGCCGTCTTCGGCGACATGAAAACTGGCCTGCAGGTTGAAGATGACCTTGCCGTGCTGAATGGCGACTACGCGGCGGGTGGTGAAACTCTTGCCGTCGCGGATGCGGTCGACTTCGTAGAGAATGGGCACGTTTGGGTCACCGGGGCGAAGGAAGTACGCGTGCAGCGAATGCACCATTCGGCCCGGATCGTCTACCGTGCGGGCGGCGGCGACCAGTGCTTGTCCGGCCACTTGTCCGCCAAAGACTCGCTGGCGGTTTTCGTCTGGGGAACGGCCGCGGAAGATGTTGACCTCGATTGCTTCGAGGTCGAGCAACTTCACGAGATCGTCGAGTGCTTCTTGCATGCGCCTATGTTGCCATGGAAATGGAACGGTCACCCGTTCGGTCGAAGGACTGTTGGCAGATTATGGTGCCCTCGATGCCTCTTCTTCCTCTTGACCCAGACCAGCTGCTCAGCACGACGCGAGCGGTTCGTAAACGACTCGACTTCACGCGTCCCGTGCCCGACGATCTCATCCGTGAATGCGTGGCCGCGGCGATGCAGTCACCCAGTGGTTCGAACAACATGACCATGCAGTTCGTGATCATTCGCGATGCCGAAAAGCGCAAGGCAATTGGTGAGGTGTATCGCCAGGCCTACAGCATCTACAAGACCCTCGACGGCGTCTACATCCGCAGCATCGACAAGGGAGAAGCCACTGCTCAAGAGCAGCAAGAGCGCTCGGCCGACAGCGCCGATTTCCTTGGCGATCACATGGGCGATGCGCCTGTGTTGGTGCTGGCGTGCAGTGTCGGGGCACGCGTCGATGGTGCCCCAGCGATGATGGCCGCTTCGTTGATGGGCAACGTGTTGCCCGCCACCTGGAGCTTCATGCTCGCAGCGCGGGCACGCGGACTCGGCACGGCATGGACCACCGTGCATTTGATGATGGAGCAACAGGTTGCCGACATCGTTGGTATCCCGTTCGACACCGTGCAGCAGGTCTGCCTCAGCCCGTTGGCCTACACCATTGGCACCGACTTCAAGCCGGCTTCTCGCCCGGCCCCTGACTCGATTATCCATTGGGACAAATGGTGATCCCAGCCGATCTACGCGCTCATGCTGTTGCGGCAAAAGGGTTCATGCCGCCCGACGAAGGCGATGCGTTATACGAAGCCGCAGTTGAGGCTGGCGCTCGATGCGCGGGTCTCGCGTTCTTAGAAGTCGGCTCGTACTGCGGCCGCTCTACCGTTTGGCTCGGTGGCGCAGCGCGTGAGTGCCACACCGTGGTGTTCGCCGTTGATCACCATCGCGGCTCAGAAGAGAACCAGTCGGGGTGGGAGCATCATGACCCCACGGTGGTAGATCCGCGCATCAACCGCATGGACACGCTGCCCATTTTCCGCGCCACCATCTACGACGCAGGCGTCGAAGATTTCGTTGTAGCGGTTGTGGGTCAGTCGCCCGCCGTTGCCAAGTACTGGACCTCGCCGCTTGCGTTCTTGTTTATCGACGGCGGGCACGGCGTAGAGCCAGCACGCGCCGACTTCGAGGGATGGACCCCGCACGTAGCCATCGGCGGCACGTTGGCGATTCACGATGTGTTCCCCGACCCAGCTGATGGTGGTCGTGCGCCCTACGAGCAGATCTACCTGCCGGCATTGGCAAGTGGTCGATTCGAACTGCAGTCGGCAACGGGTTCGTTGCGCGTGCTGCGCTGCGTTGCCTGATCTCTAAACGAACTGCACACCTTGCGCGAGCGGTAGGTCGTTCGAGTAGTTGACCGTGTTGGTGGCTCGGCGCATGTAGGCCTTCCACGCGTCGCTGCCGCTTTCGCGTCCGCCGCCGGTGGTCTTCTCGCCGCCGAATGCTCCACCGATTTCGGCGCCAGATGGGCCGATGTTCACGTTGGCAATGCCGCAGTCGCTGCCATCGGCGGCGCAGAAGCGTTCGGCCTCGCGCACGTCGGTCGTGAAGATGCTGCTGGCCAAGCCTTGCGGCACGCCGTTCTGCAATGCGATTGCCTGATCGAGGTCGTCGTAGCGCATCACGTAGAGCAGCGGGGCGAAGGTCTCGGTGGCCACAATGGCGGTCTGCGCTGGCATCGTGACAATCGCTGGCCGCGTGTACGCGGCGTGAGGAGCCTGGTCGAGCAGCAGGCGTTCGCCGCCCACGATGAGGTGGCCGCCGTCGGCTGTGGCAGCGCTGATGGCGGTGCTCATCTTGTCGAAGGCAATGGTGTTGATGAGCGGGCCCACCAACGTGGATGGTTCGAACGGATTGCCAACCGGAAGCGTTGCGTAGGCGGCGGCAAGTCGTTCGATGAGTTCGTCGTGGCGACTGTTATGCACGATGACGCGGCGCAGCGTGGTGCATCGCTGACCCGCCGTGCCCGCCGCCGAAAAAGTGATGCCGCGCACCGCGAGTTCGGCATCGGCCGATGGGGCAACGATGGCGGCATTGTTGCCACCGAGTTCGAGAATCGAGCGACCAAAGCGGGCTGCAATCACCGGTGCCACGCGGGCACCCATTGCGGTGGAGCCAGTTGCGCTGATCAGTGCCACACCGGGGTGCGCCACGAGTGCCGCTCCAACATCGGCGCCGCCGAGCAACACCTGACTGAGGTGTGCCGGTGCGCCCGCGAGCGCTGCAGCGCGCTCGTACAGCGCCTGCGACGCCAGTGCCGTGAGCGGTGTGAGCTCGCTGGGCTTCCAGATCACCGGGTTGCCGCACACCAACGCGATCGTGGTGTTCCAGCTCCAGACAGCCACCGGAAAGTTGAACGCCGAGATCACGCCGACTGGACCAATCGGATGCCATGTCTCCATCAGGCGGTGGCCGGGGCGCTCTGACGCCATCGTGTGCCCACCCATCGTGCGGCTCAGGCCCACTGCGTAGTCGCAGATGTCGATCATCTCTTGCACCTCGCCGAGCGCTTCGCTGCGGATCTTGCCAGCCTCAATCGAAACGATGGTGGCGAGGTCGCCGATGTGTTCACGCAGCAGTGCAGCGAGATGACGAACCACCTCGGCGCGTCGGGGCGCTGGAGTGGTGCGCCATGTTGCAAAGGCGGCGGTGGCGCGCTCGACGGCGATGTCGACTGTGAGTTCGTTGCCGCCTGCGCCGTTGAGCCCAGCGACAGAGCCGAACTGCAGACCGTTGATCGGAGATCGCACCGAATGTGAACCCGACGTAAGCGCCACGTTGGCACCACACGCGGCGAGCGCTGAGCGGGCGAGCGTGAGCAGAGATTCAGATGTTGGCAGCGAGGTCACGCCAAGGGTTTAGTCGGTGCAGGAGGCAGGCACAAACAATCGGCTGCCGGCCGAGGCACCACAAATGGCGTCGGCGGCCAAGATGACAGCGGCTCCGGTGTAGGCAGAGCGCTCGCCAGCGGGGAATCGTTCGAGCGAGGGATACACGATGCCGGTGCTGTAGGCGCCGTCGTCGCAGCGATGGGCTCGGGTCCAGCTGAGCAGATCGGTTGCAGTGGCCAGATCGCCGATCGCAGTAAACGACAACGAAGCCTCGGCTGTCTCGGAAGCAGTGACCCATGGTTCGTCGCTGACGCAGCGAATGCCGCGGCCTTCGATGGCGAAGGTTTCCCAGCCATCAGTGAGGCGGGCCTTGGCGTCTTCGCCGGTCATTGCGCCGGTGAGCACGGGGTAATACCAGTCCATCGCCCAACGGGTTTTGGGCTCGAACGCGGTGTCGGCCTGAGTGCTGATGACCGTGCGCAACGCCTCGGCCGCTGCTGCCCAGTCGGGGCGTGGCTCGTTGATGAGGTCGGCCAGTTTCGAGGCGCACTGCAGTGCGTGCATGATGCTGCTTGAGCCGGTGAGCAATGCATAGTCCCAAGGACGCTCGCCGTCGGGTTCGCACGCCCACAAGATGGTGCCGTCGTGTCGACGCATGCCGAGCACCCAATCGATGGCGCGCTCGACGGTTGGCCACAGGTGATCAACGAACGCGCGATCCCAGGTGCAGAGCCAGTGATGCCACACGCCAGCAGCGACGTAGGCGCACACGTTGGTGTCGAGCTTGATGTCTTCGACTGTGCCATCGGGGAGGTAGTAGTTGTTCCAGCTGCCCTCGGGGCGCTGCGTGTCGACCAGCCATTCGTAGGCCCGCTCGGCGTGCGAATGCATGCCTGCGATGTCGAGGGCCATCGCGGTTTCGACGTGGTTCCATGGGTCGCAATGGCCACCAACAAACCACGGGATCATGCCGGTGGGCAATTGCAGATCGGCGATTGAGAGCGCGGTCAGGCAGACCTCTTCGGCGCTCAAGACGCCTTCGATGTCTGGAATGCGGCTCACGACGAAGCGACCAAACTGGGCATTGGTTTGGTGCCGTACACAGCAAGGCTCTTGCCGAGCACGGGGCTCAGCACGCGCTCGGCGATGCGCGTGACCTTGGGGCCCTTGATGATGTCCCACTCGAGGAACTTCTTGTATGCGTTGACAGCGTTGCTGTCTTCGCGACGTGGACCCACAGCGCACTTGAGCCACCAGTACGGCGAGTGCAGCGCGTGCGCGTGGTGGCTACCGGTGACGGTGAGCCCCGACGAACGCAGCTTGGCTTTCAGTTCGGTCTCGGTGTAGATGCGCACGTGGCCGCCCACCGACTTGGGTGCGTGGTATTCGTCGCTGAGCATCCAGTTGATTTTCTCTGGGAGCCACGAGGGCACGGTGCCGGCAAAGCGTCCGCCTGGCTTGAGCACGCGCACCATTTCGGCGATGGCTCCTACGTCGTTTTGGATGTGCTCGAGGACTTCGCTGGTGATGACGATGTCGAACGTGTTGTCGGGAAATGGCAACTTGGTGCCGTCGCCGCGCAACACACCCACGTAACTGTGCAGTGGGATCTCGCCCGCCTCGACCATGCCGCCCAAGGTGGCTCGGGTGCCGACCACTTCATCGGCAGCGTAATCGAGGGCGACAACGCGTCCGCCGCGTCGGGCTACTTCGAAACAGTGGCGGCCAAAACCGGCACCAACATCGAGCACGAGGTCTCCGGCCTTCAGGCCCAATCGATCGAATCGGATGGTGAGCACTACGAGATACGTCCGTTCGCGCGCAGCTTGGCGATGTTGTGAGGCATGGCCAACACTTCGCGGTACTGATCGACGGTGAGCTTGGCGCAGTGGGTCCAGCTCCAGCGCTCGACTACGCGCTGACGGCCGGCCTCGCCAATGCGATGACGGAGCTCGGGGTTCTCAAGCGCCAGACGAATCTGGGCGGCGAGACCCTCGGCGTCGCCAGCCTTACACTGGAACACGGTGTCGCCGTCTTTGCCGGTGACTTCAGGAAGAGCACCGCCATCGGTGGCAACCAGCGGTGTGCCAGTGCACATTGCTTCGATGGCGGGAAGGCTGAAACCCTCGTAGAGGCTGGGCACCACGGCCAATTCGGCCTCGGCGTACAGCTCGACGATGCGCTCGTCGCTGACGCCGCTGACGAAGTTGATATGTGGGCGCAGACCGAGGCGCTCGATGAGATCGTCGCTGTGGCCTTCGCGTGGCTTGCCGATGATGGTGAGCGTGACGTCGCGCTCGGTGCGCAGCTTGGCCATCGCCTCGAGCAAGTACGACAAGCCCTTGAGCGCAACGTCGGCCGACGCTGTGGTGATGAGTCGGCCAGGGACGCGGGCAACGTGCGGCAACGGCTTGAACAGGTCGGGGTCTACGCCCACCGGCACGAGACGCATGCGATCGAGGCTGACACCCATGTCGGCGTTGATGTCTTTGATGCTGTTCTCGCTGACGACCACGATGCGCGGCATGCGGCTGGCAACACGGCCCTGCATCTTTACGAAGCCATACCAGCGGCCAACGCTGCGACGCTTCCAACGTGATGGGGCGTGACTCATCTCGAGTTCGCGGTCTTTAGTGATGGGGTGATGCAACGTGACGACCGTGGGGATGATCTTTTCGATCTGCAAGATGCTGTAGCCAAGGCACTGGTTGTCGTGCACGAGATCGAAGTCGCGGGTGCGTGACTTGAGCGCCTTGTACGCGCGGGCGCTAAATGCGAGCGGCTCGCTGAATGTGCCGGTGAGATATTGCAATGTCTCGAGCACGTCTTCTTTGCTCTTCATCTCCCAGTAGGCGGGCAGACGGCCCGGATACTGCTCGTTGAAAATGTCGAGGCTGGGCAGTTTGTGCAGTGGAACGCGCGAATCAAGAATGGGATACGGCTGACCACCGAACACTTCGATCTCGTGGCCGA
>CANNMD010000036.1 GCA_947505655.1 Acidimicrobiaceae bacterium
CGACGCGATGATGGCTACTTCACGCATGACTGATCTCCCGGCTCACAAGTGACCCGCGTAGGACTCGAATGGGGCATCGGGTTCGCCGGTGGGGCGGAAGTGCATCACGTTCTCCAGTGATGGCTGCCACTCTTCGCGAGGCCTCCACACTGACTCGACGCGCATGCCCATGCGCACATCGGCTGCATCGACTCCTTGGATGAGGTGTTGCATGCCCATATCGGCGCCATCGAGAAGAATCGTGGCCGAGACATAGGGGATCTTTATGGTCTGGCCGAGGAACGGCACGTTGACCACACAGAAGGTGGTGATGGTGCCGCGCTGACCAACCTCTACGTCTTCGCCAAGCAACGCGCCGCACTTCGCGCAGGTGCCGTTGCGAGGTGGCATGTAGACCAGTTCACACTCGGGGCAACGCTTGCCCACGAAGCGACCATCCATCAGCCCGAGCAGGTGGCTGCTCACGCGAGGTCCGGCCGAGAACTGATACTTAATGCTGATAGGTGTGCGAATGCGCAGAACGTCGTCACTCATGCTGGGCTCCCTGAGGTGAGGTCGAAGCACACGATGTCGTTGATACTGCCGGAAGGTTCGGCAGCCCAGCGAGCGGTCACTCGCATGCCGGTTTTGATTGCAGCGGCGCTTCCGGCGTCGACTGCATGCAACAGATTTGTGTCGGCGCCATCAAGCGAAATCAACGCCCACGCGAATGGGTGCTGCAACGTGTTGCCCTCTACTGGCGCGGGCTGCCACGACCACGTGACAATGGTGCCTGCAGAGGCCACGTCGGCCCATTCGGTGAGATGCTCACCGGTGATCGGATCGAACTCGGCGGGCGGCACGTGCACACGTCCGTCGCTTCCTTTGGTGCCCTCAATGCGCTGATCGCGCAGGCTCGTGAGGAAGCGGCTCAGGATCGGGCCGACCGTGCGCTTATATGGATAGGAAAGCTCGAGTGGCGCCGTGAAGGAGCCATCGGCGGCAATGGAGTATTCGGAGGTTCCACCGGACATGGAGATCGTTCTATCAGGTTTCTGACGCGTCGTCAGATACGAGCGCGAGATCCTGAGCGTTGTTTGTTTCGTTCGCTTTGCAGACACCCACATGCGTAGGGTCGTGCCATGACTTCAGAACATGTCTCCGTCGAACGCCGCGATTCGGTGCTGGTTGTGCACCTTGATGACGGCAAGGCCAACGCGCTGTCGTCGTCGATGATCGCGGCAATCGGCGCGGCTCTCGATCAGGCCGAATCCGACGACTCCATCGGTGCGATGGTGTTGCACGGGCGCGAGGGCAAGTTCTGCGCAGGCTTCGACCTTTCGGTGATGCGCGGTGGCGACATCTCGGCGATGGCCAACCTGGTGTGCGACGGTGGTGAACTCGTGAGTCGTCTCTACGGTTCGTCCATTCCGGTGGTCGCTGCGTGCACCGGTCACGCGTTGGCTGCGGGCGCGCTGTTGTTGCTCGGATGTGACGTGCGCGTCGGCGCCGATGTCGATTGCAAGATCGGCCTCAACGAAGTTGCTATCGGCATGGTGCTGCCCGACTGGGCGTTCAACATCGCGGTCGAGCGCTTGAGCCGCCGTCATCTTCAGCTTGCGGTCGCCACCGCGCGGATCACCGATGCTCGTGGCGCTGTCGATGTTGGGTATCTCGATGAGGTCGCTGCAGCCGATGCTGTGCTCGATGTTGCGGTGGCTCGCGCTACCGAGCTGGCAACGCTCAATGGCCGGGCGTACGCGGGCACCGTGCGGGCCTTGCGTGGCGAGCTGATTGCCGAGATGGCCACCCAGATTGCCTCCGATCGGGCGATGGGGCGCGTACCCATGGTGTGAGTTCTGGGTTTAGGCTCTTTTTGGGTCGGCGTTGTCAATCGAACACTTGTTCTATAGAGTTGCCCCCGCTCGTCTTCCCCGAGCAACTCGATGGGTTCGCCCATCCTCACGTTGGTGAGCGTTGCGTTCAGGGGGTGATTGTGGTGTTGATAGTCGATCAGGTGGTGGCGCTCGAGGCGCTCGATATCTCGCCGTTGTGTAGCGCCGAGGTCAACGCCGCATTGGCATCGCTTACCCACGTTCGGTCATGGCTCGATGCGCGCCAGGCGGTGCTTGTTCGTCGGTTGAAAGCGCTCGCGGCCGATTGTCCGTCTCTGTTGCCCGAAGCCGATATTGCGGCAGCGCTTCGTGGCTCCCGTGGCGATGCCGAGCGGGCTGTTGGCCGCTCACAGGCGCTCGGGGCTGTGCCAGCTATCGAGGGTGCGTTGGCGGCCGGTCAGGTCTCTGTTGCCCATGTCGATGTCTTGGGTCGTGCGTTCAAGCACCTCACCGAACAGCAGTGCGCTCAGTTGGCCTCGCAAGGTGCGCGCCTTGCCGAGATTGCGTCACGGTCTACGCCCGAACAATTCGCGCGGGTGTTGCGCACTGAGTTGGCTCGGCTCAATGTGCACTCGGGCGAAGACCGCTTGGTGCAGCAGCGACGTGACATCGGTGTGCGATGGTGGGTCAACTCCGAAACCGGCATGTGGTGTCTACGCGGCGAGTTCGACCCAGATACGGGTATCAGGTTGCAGGGTCGCCTCGAGAACTTGGTCGAGACCATGTTTCATGCTGCGGTGCCTGAGGATTGCCCTACTGGCGATCGCAAGCAAGATCACCTCCGGGCTTTGGCCTTGGCGCACCTCATCGCTGGGGGCGGTTCCGGAGAGCGCGCAATTGATGAGCCCGACAATCGGTTCGAGGTGTCCGTCGTTATCGATCTTGAAACCTTGATGCATGGTGTGCATTCGCATTCGCATATCGATGTTGGCAGCGCAGCCGAGTTGCCGGTCGAGTCCTATCGGCGCATGGCGTGCATGGCGGCCATCATTCCGGTGGTGCTCAACAGCAATGGGGTGGTTGTCGATCTTGGGCGATCCGTGCGGTTGGCCAACAAGGCGCAGCGCCGGGCGTTGCGAGCGATGTATCCCACCTGTGCCATGCCGGGGTGTTCGGTTCGGTCGAAACATTGCGAGCCACATCACCTCGCGTGGTGGCGCCACAACGGCACTACCGATTTACACAATCTGTTGCCGTTGTGCTCGCGGCACCATCACAGCGTGCACGAGGGTGGGGTCGTTGTGGTCATGGACCCCGATCGCTCGCTCGCGATCACCTACCCCGATGGGCGGGTTCGAACCACCGGGCCGCCTGCAGCGACGAGGGTGGCGTGACGCCCGGGTGTTCCCTGCCGCGGCGTTGGTCGGCGCGGTCGGGGTCAGCGCGGCGTTGCGGCGGCTTCTCGGGCCAGTACGCGGGCGCTGGCTCGCACGTTGCGGTCGATGTCGATCACGCCGAACGAAACATCGAATCCGTGCAACCACTCGTAGTTGTCGATGGCGGTCCAATGGAAGAAACCGCGCACGTCCACGCCGCGGGCGATGGCGTCGTTGGTTACTTGCAGGCCGCGCTCGAGATACGCGGCGCGCACCGTGTCGTCGTCGGTTCCAATGCCGTACTCGGCTACCAGCAGGGGGGTGCCGGGCACCATCTCGTGCAGGCGATCGAGCACCAGGCCCAAGCCATCGGCCCAGATTCCATAGCCCAGTGGCGACACCGGGGCATCGGGCGGGTGCACGGTGTAGTGCCCGTCGGCCACGCCTACGGTCGAGTAGTACGACAGGCCAATCAGATCAAACACGCCGGCCAGATCAGGGCGGTGCACTGGGTCGCGGCCGGGCACGCGCAAGATGCCATCTCGATGCAGGCCAAGGCCAGCGTTCCAGTGCACATCGTTGAACTTCGCTGCCAGGGCAAGGGTTTCGGGCTTGTCGTCGTGGGGTACCACGGTCGAGAGTCCAAATATCGACGCAACGGGTGCGCCAGTTTGCCTCAGGCGCTTCGCCGCTTCGGCGTTGGCCAACTGAATCGCCTCGCCAGCGATGGCCCACTCGTCATCATCGTTATGGCCCGGGGGCCACCCGCCGCCGCGATACGAGATGAACGCGTAGTAGTTCGTCTCGTTGATCGGTTGCCAGCCAGCTGCCAGATCACCGAATGTCTCGGCGATGAAATCGACATGCTTGGCCCAGACGTGGGTGCGGTTGTGCTCCACCAAGAAGCCGCCCGAGGCCGCGAACCAACGCGGCAACGTAAAGTGATGCAGGCACACCCATGGCGACACGCCGGCATCGCGAGCAGCGGTGAGCACCGCTCGGTAATGGGCGATGGCGTCTGGGTCGTACACGCCTTGCTCGGGTTCGAGACGGGCCCACTCAATCGAGAGTCGGTGATGCGTCAGGCCGAGCTGAGCCATCAGCGCGAAGTCGTGCGCATAGTGGGTGGCAAACCCGTTGCCGTTGTTCGATGGTGGCGCGTGGCCAGCTTGTTCCCAGTCGTACCAATCGCTCGCGGGCGAGGCGCCCTCGCATTGCGTCGATGATGCTCCAGTACCCCACATGAACTTCTCGGGCCACCTCATGGTTCGCTCCTTTAGTGTGTGGGGGACGTACGCGTCTTCAACCGTTGGCTAACTCAGCCGTTGACGAGCTCAGCCGTTGACGAGCTCAGCCGTTGACTAACTCGGCCATGGTACGCAGCGTGTCGAGCGAACCACCAACGAGCATCGTGGTCACGCGGCTTTCGCGCCATGCCTCAATGTCGTCGCGAATCTTTTCGCGGGGACCCACCAAACATATCTCGTCGATCATCGCGGCTGGAACGGCGGCGATCGCATCGGCCTGATGGCCGCTGAGGAACAGATTCTGAATCTTGTCGACGGCTTCTTCGTGGCCGAGGCGACGGAAGACATCGGCATGGAAGTTCATCTCTTGGGCGCCCATGCCGCCTACGTAGAGGGCCAGTGTTGGGCGTAAGCGGTCGTAGGCGCGCTCGAGGTCGTCGTCGATCGCAACAGTTACCGTGGCCAAGATCTCAAAGTCTTCGGGGGTGCGGCGCGCCGTAGGGCGAGCGAATCCTTCGCGCAGGTTGGGGCCATAGAGCTCTTCGTGCTTTGGGGCATAAAAGATGGGGAACCAACCGTCGGCGATCTCGGCGGCGAGGGCCACGTTCTTTGGGCCCTCGGCACCCAAGAAGATGGGCAGATCTGCGCGCAGCGGATGCGTCATCACGTTGAGCGCTTTGCCAAGACCGAGACCATCGAGGGCCGGGATCGGATACTCGGGCCCCGCGTTGGTCAGGCGCTCTTCGCGAGCGAGCACCTTGCGGATGATGTTCACGTATTCGCGCGTGCGTGCCAGTGGGCGAGTGAAGCGCTGGCCGTACCAGCCTTCAACCACCTGTGGGCCGCTCACGCCAAGACCCAAACAGAACCTGCCATGCGACAGGTGATCCATGGTCACGGCCGCCATTGCGGTGGCCGTAGGCGTTCGCGCCGACATTTGGATCAAGTTGGTGCCCAAACGCAGCTTGGTCGTTGCGGCGCCCCACCAGGCCAACGGCGAGATGGCGTCGGAGCCCCATGACTCGGCGGTCCACACGCTGTCGAAGCCGAGCTGTTCGATGGTGGTCAATGTCTCGGGCACGTTGGCGGGCATATCCCGTCCCCAGTAACCGACATGCCAACCGAGTTTCAGATCCTTTGTCACGGGATCAGTTTCGCACGGCCAAGCCGATCGGGTTCAGCCGAACCGACTAGAACTAGATGCATGCGAGCTCTGATGCGATTCAACATGGTGATGCCCGAACCAGATCGGGCCGAGAACGGCCGTCGTCATCGGGCAATGCTCGACATGGTTCGTTACGCCGATGCACACGGGTTCTCTGGTGTCTCGCTTGAAGAGCATCACGGCGCAGCCAATGGGTGGAGCTCGTCGCCGCTGATTTTGGCGGGCCTCATCTTCGGTGCGTCAACCAAGCTGCAGGTCACCCTGTCGGCGTTGCTGGTGCCGCTGCACGACCCATTGCGTATCGCCGAAGACATCGCTGCGCTCGACCTCGCCAGCGGTGGGCGCCTGGTGGTCATCGCCGGCCTCGGTTATCGACCCGAGGAATACGCGGCGCACGGCAAAGACTGGGCCTCCCGCGGCGCACTGATGGACGAAGCCATCACCGTTATGCGTCAGGCATGGACCGGCGAGCCGTTTGAGTATCGCGGCGCCACCGTGCAAGTGACGCCCGCCCCGCAAAGCGCGCCGCACCCAATTTTGATGCTCGGTGGCACCAGCAAGATTGCAGCGCGACGTGCGGCCCGATTCGGGTTGCCATTCTTCGCCGCGGCACAGGTGCCCGGCCTTGCTGAGTACTACAACGAACAATGCACCGCCAACGGCACCGGTGGGTTCTTCATGGCGGCATCGGCCGAGACGGCAATGGTTCACGTTGCCGAAGACCCCGATAAGGCTTGGGCCGAATTGGGCCATCACTTCTTGCATGAGGCTCAGGTGTACGCCGGTTGGCAAACGCCCGACATCCAGTCGGCCGTGCACAGCACTGCCACCACCGTCGACGAACTGCGCGCCGAAGGCACGTACCAAATCCTCACGCCCGAACAATGCGTGCAACGCTGCAAGACCTTGGGGCCATTCGATGCGCTCACGTTGCACCCAATGTGTGGCGGTATGCCCATCGACGAAGCGTGGTCCTCGATCCGCCTCGTGGCCGAAGCCGTCCTGCCAGAGTTCGCATAGCTCGGGCCGCAGTGCGCTCATCGTCGCTCGCCGTGGTGTTGATCGCGGCGGTATGCGTCGGATGTGCCAGCAACGGTGAGCAAGCTGCTGAGTCGACAACGGCGATCGCCGCGACCACGCCGGTAGACGCCTCGACGAGCTCAACAACAAGTGCGGAGCACGATTGTTTTTGGTCGCCCGGAATCACCCGCGGCGCCAACAACACTCAGTATCCCGATGCAAACGCCACCTATTGGTACTCGGCCTACACGGTGCCCACCGGCGCCACGGTTCGGCTCAACGGCAACTTTGCTCACGCCCGATACCAATCGTTCGGCAGTTACGCATACGACCTCGCAGCGAACGAGGTCGGTGTGGCTGTTGACGTTTTGGCCGACATCGACATTGAACCGCTGACCGGATCGACCAATCCGTTTCGGGTCGGCGGCCGCCGAGATGCCGTGAATCGTCAGTACACGGTCACGCTGCAACAGTCGGGCGTGCCGAGCGCGCCCAGCGCAACGACCAGCGACCAAAATGTGTTGTACACCTTGCCCAACGCCGCGCCGCCGGCCACGTCGCCAGTGCAGCAAGAGATCATCTATCGCGTGTATGTGCCCGACAACGCACGCGACCTCACCGGAGATTCCGGCCTGCCAACGGTCGAGGTCACGCTGGCCGATGGTGCGGTCATCACCGGCAGCGACGCATGTGCTGTGCTGCACGCCGACCCCTCAGCGCCGGCCAATGGCGCGGGCCTGCTCTCGGCCGATACGTATCGACAACTGGTGCGCCTCGGTGATGCCAACACGCACCCGGCGCATGCCCCGTCAACGTGGTTGCGGTTTTTCAATCCGCGATTCAACGTGTTGGCTTCGTTCTGGACGGGCACCTCGTATGAGCCGCAGATCGCTGCCCTCGACAAGTCGATCCGCAAGGGTTTCTACGCCAACATCAATACCGATTACGGCGTCGCCGCGGTCAATAGAGCCCTCGGTGATGGACCAAGAGACCACAACGTGCTGGTGCTGCGTGGCAAGGCGCCAACCAGCCCACGAACCGGCGATGGTGAACCGGTGATGACCGACGCGCAAGTGCGTTATTGGTCGATCTGCCAAAACGAAAGCCCCGTCACAACCCGCGTGTCCGACTGCTTATACGACGAGCAAATCCCTGCCGGTGCCGACGGCATGTACACCGTTGTTGTCAGCCTCGCCGAGGATCGACCCAGCAACGCCACCATCGCTTGCGGCGTTGCGTGGATGGCGTGGGGCGACGGCGATGGCGTCGACCGTCCGCAAGCGGGCACGCTGATTTTGCGCCACATGTTGCCCGCCGAATCGTTTACCAACACGTGGGCTCACGTTACGGAGCCCGGCACCGAACAAGCAGTGCTCGGCGCGTACCTGCCGCAGGGCGAATACCGAGCGCAATCGGCGTTCGAACAACGTGGGTGCCCGCCAACGAAGCAGTAGAAGGCCCGCTCAGCCCGCCGCACACTGCGCCGCATCGTGTGCTCGCAACGTGTACAACACGCCGCCATTCACACTCTGCGCCACAGTGAGATCGATGACTTCGGCGAGATCAGGGCGACGATCTGCGGGCCCATCGCCAGAGTTCGCCAACGTGCCGAACCAAGCGAGATAGGTGTGCGGCAAGCATGCATAGCGCAGCGTGTCGCTAACGCTGAGTGGATAGTTACTGTTGCCGGCGCGTGGGCGCACAAATGCAAACAACGTGGGATTGCGATCGCTCTGCCACCACACCCGTTGCGGGCTATTGGTCAGCACATGAGCGTCGGCGGGCAGTGTGTCGATGAGGTCGAAGAGTGCTTTCGATGTTTGCGTACGCGACCCGGCAGCGATGGCAACCACGTCTGGCAAGCGGTCTGCGACGGCAACGCCCTCGTACGCCGACCAGCCAACTACTGCGACCGCGAGCGCGGCGATCACCGCTCGCCATCGAATGCGCTCGATGATCACTGCCGCGAAGTAGACGATGGGAATCAGCGAAGGTGACATCACTCTGAACTCAATGTCGCTCGCGGTGAAATGCCGCGCAAGGGCCGGCAGCGCCAACGATGTGAGTGCGAACGCAGCCATGCCGAAATCAAGCACGCGGCGAGTTCCGGAAATCATCGTGATGACGATTGCAACAGCAAGCACCACGATGATCACTGTGCCTCCGTTGTTGGTCACGCCTTTGCTCGCTGTGTTGCCGAAGACCAGCGCACCGATGCCCGAAGTGACCCGGTTGGTGAGTTGGCCGATCGATTCGGGGCTGCCTCCCGAGAACCTTGGCCCAAGTGCGCTACCCGCTTGCGCAAGGTTTCGAATCATCCACGCCGCGCACACGGCGATCGCCGTAGCGAGATGAATCGTCAACAGTCGTAACGAGCGGCGTCGCTCAAGGCCCAACTGTTGAGCGGCGGCCAACACGCATACTGCCCCGGTGGCGATGAGCCCAACGCCTGCATAGCGAGTGAGGAAACCGAGCGCGCACAGCAGGCCGCCGAGAGCGGCGGTTCGTTCGGTGAGCGGCCGCAGCGTGAGCACGGCCAGCGCGGCCAATGAGATGACGATGTAGGGGTTCTCGCTCCAGACCGTGGAGCCGATGTACACAAGGCCTGGGCTGAGTGAGAATGCCGCTGCACCAGCGACCGCAACCCACGGGCGAACTCGCGACCGCAGCAGTACGAACATCAGCCACGTGGCGCCAACGATGCACGCGGCGCCAACAACGCGCGCCCATTGCAGGTTGCGTCCGCCCGCCGCAAGCAACATTGGGAATACGGGACCAAACACAGTGAGCGGTTGTCCGCTGAACTCGGTGAGTCCGCGCCCTGAACGAAACAGCGCGGCGGCCGAGAGATAGCTGATTGAGTCTGGCGACAGCACCGGGTCGTGCCGTGTTGCATAGACAATGACGGCGCCGCTGAGCGCCGCTACGCCTATGGCCGCGCCAGTTGCTGCGCGGCCGCCGAAATGCATGCGGCGCAATCTAACCGATGAGGTCGAGCGCCGTTTTCTTCGCCCACGTGTAGTCGGCCTTGCCGACCGGAGTGCGCTGAATCTCGTCGAGGAACAGCACGGTTCGTGGGGCCTTGTAGTCGGCGAGTTCGGTGCGGCAGTGCGCCTTTACGTCGGCCTCAGAGAGTTCGTGGCCAGGCCGCACGTGAACGATTGCGGTGACTTGCTCGCCCCAGCGTTCGTTGGGTGTGCCAACGACAACGGCATCGAACACAGCCGGATGCTTCTTGAGTACGGCTTCGACTTCTTCGGGATAGATCTTCTCGCCGCCCGAGTTGATACTCACCGAACCGCGCCCGAGCAGGGTGATGGTGCCGTCGTCCTCGATGCGTGCGAAGTCGCCAGGCACAACCCAACGCTTGCCAGCAAAGGTTGGAAACGTGGCCGCGGTCTTCTCAGGGTCTTTGTAATAGCCGAGCGGGATGTAGCCGGTGCGCGCCAATTTGCCGGTGACGCCTGGCTCGCATTGTTCGCCGGTATCGGACAACACGGTGGTGTGCGGCCCCATCGCGAAACGTGGTGCGCCAAAGCCCTCGCCTGCATCGACCTTGCTACCGGTGGCGCCAGTTTCAGAAGCGCCAAAGCTGTCCATGATGACGGCGGTGGGCAACGCCGAGGTGAGCTGCTCACGCACTGCAGCCGAGAGCGGAGCACCGCCGTTGCCGAATGCGAACAGTGACGACAGGTCATAGGTGCCGGCCGGTGCGCCCGCAATGGCCTCGGCGAGTGGCCGTGCCATCGCATCGCCAATGGTGTTCACGCTGTTCACGTGTTCGCGCTCGATGATGCGCAGCACGGCATCGGCATCGAAGCCGCGCTCGGTGTACAACACGATGGTGCCGCCAATGAAGATGGTGTTGCCAAGCATCCACTGCGCGCCGCCGTGCATCATCGGCCCGATGGCCATCATCGTCATTGAGGTTGGCGACGCCGTGACTTCGGCCGCCAGATCTTCGGGCTGCTCAAGCTCTTTGCCGTAGCGAGCGCTGTTCATCGTGGCGAAGAACGTGTCTTCGTGGCGCCACATCACGCCCTTGGGCATGCCGGTGGTGCCGCCGGTGTAGAGCATGTAGAGGTCGTCGTTCGAGCGGCCCAAGTTCGGGCGCTCGGTTGACGCTGCGGCCAAGGCTGCCTCGTAGTCGGGGCCGATTTCGAGCACGTGACGCAAGCCGGGCAGATCGGCCAATACGGCATCGAGACGCTCGCGAAACTGTGGCTCGACGATGACGGCGATGCTGTCGGCGTTGTCGTAGAGATACCGCAACTCGGCTTCGACATAGCGATAGTTCACGTTGATCGGAACTGCGCTGAGCTTGAAGCAGGCGAAGAATGCCTCGACCCACTCGGCGCAGTTCATTGCATGAATGGCTACATGGTCACCCTTGTTCACACCGTTGGCGTGCAGGTGATTGGCGAGCCTGGTGGCCCGGTCGTCGAGCTCTCGATAGGTGCGGCGCTGATCGCCGGCCACTACCGCGGTGCGGTCGGGAACGGCGTCGGCAATGACCTCGAACAGGTCGGCCAAGTTGAATGTGCGACTCATTGCGCGGCATCGCCAGTGCTTGGGCCCGCGTAGCCATCGAGCATGTCGACAAATCCGTATTGCTTGTGCGGTCCGATGATCATCGTCTCGTACAGGCCATAGCCCACATGCGTGCCGCGGTCATCGGTGTACGTGAACCGTGCGCCCGCATCGACGATGCCGAAAAGGCGCGCCTTCCCTTCGGCCGTATTGGTGTCGAGATGGAAGTGCTGCACCACCGGTTCGGCGCCTTGCCACATGCCGTGGCGCCAATCGGCGTCGTAGCCGTAGCCGGTGCCAATGCCGATGTGAATCGGGATGAGTGGCTCGGCTGTGATGTCGATAGTTGACCCATCGGCTGCGTCCATCATCAGGTGAGCGGCGGTGCTGAAACGCGTGCCGGGGGTGAACTCGAGTGCATGACGCGGCGCATGGAAGAACTCGGGTTCGCGGCCGGTTTCGGCGGGCCACACACGCACGGCTTCTTCGAGCACGCGGCTGCCGTCTTGGCGTTCTTGAATCATCACGACCATCGAGTGGTCGTCGAAACGAATAGGCGCATAGACCCAGAACCAACTGAATGGGTTCTTGGCACGGATGCCCTGCGGTTCGCTTTCGCCGATTGGGCGAATGCCCCACGAGCGATCACGCGATCCCCACCAAGTGGCTTCGGTGAGCGAAAACGTTTTGCCGTCGACGGTGAGTTCGCCGTCCCATCCGCCGAGCTGCGCAAGGCGAGTGGTGTCGAAAATGGCCCGGCCGTTCTCGCGGATGTAGTGGCGTGGCTCTTCGAACGGTGCATGCGCGCCGGTCCATGTGGCGTCGATGGTGATGCCCCATTCGTTGGGCTCGCACACAACACGAAGACGCTTGAGGCCTTCGATGACTTCGACGCTGAGCGGGCCGACGCTGGGGTGCAAACGATCGACACCCTCGAGCTCGCGTGATGCGCGCACCACGTTGTATTGACCCTTGTGCATGACGGCGAGGAACGAATCGATGACGCCGAGGTTGGGGTACACGCCGAGGCCGAGAATGAACATGCATTCGCCCGACTTGTCGAAACCGTTGAAGTAATACCGGTCGTAGAAGTTGCGATCGGTGGTGCCCACATGCTGCATGGGCTCGGGCAGCTGATGGATGGGATAGTCGTCGAGGTTCGTAAGCATGGGGGTCTTTCAGAGTTGAGGGAGCGTCAGCCGCAGGCGTTAGACGGGGGAGTGTTAGATGGTGGTGAGCAGTGGCGCGACGTCGGTTGCAAATGCAACCATCTGATCGCAGATCTCGTCGCAGCTGCGGGCCTTGAAGCGCACCTGCAGTTGGTTCACGCCGTCGGGTGTGCCAGCCAGAATCTGCTCGGCAACAGCGGTGGGTGATCCGGTGACAGTGTCGGCGCCGATGTCCCATGTGGCGTTGCCCACGTGAAGGAACGGTGTGATGTGGCCGATCATCATCGGACGATCCGCGCGACCGGCGGCTTCGCGGCCAGCCTGCAACGCAGCGACCATCGCTGCGGTGGACGGACCCTGTGGCAGCCAACCATCGCCGAACTTGGCGGCGCGGCGAATTGCGGGATCGCTAGAACCGGCCACCCATACGGGCGGGCGGGGCGACTGAACCGGACGTGGGCGTGCGCCAAAGCCATCGACAAACTCGTTCTCGAGCGCTTCCATGAACACGGGCAACGCTTCGTCGACCATGCGGCCGCGACGGTGATAATCGACACCGAGCTTTTCGAACTCGGCTTGAACATGTCCGGCGCCGACGCCAGCGAGGGCGCGACCACCCGACAACCAGTCGAGGTTGGCGAACTGCTTCGCCGCCACAAGCGGGTGACGGTATGGCAGCACGTACACGTGGGTCAGCAGACCGACTCGTGTGGTGAGCGCTGCAAGCCACGACAGGGTGCTGATGGGCTCGGCCCAATGCGTGCCCATGCCGCCAACCACTGAGTCGGGCAGCGCTACGTGGTCGCAGACGCCCACATAGTGAAAGCCGTTGTCGTCGGCGGTCTTGGTCACGCGCGCCAGCTCGGTTGGTCCGGCCGTGCGTTCCCATTCGGATACGAAATAGTTGCTCTGCGCTTGGATCGGCAATTGCATGCCGAACACCCGCGCCCCATGCGGGATCTCAATCATGTTGCCACCGTAACGCACGCCGCGACCATTTCTGACACCGCGTCAGATTTCTCACTGGCCGCAAGAATCGGGGCCGTCAGCCCACGTCGTGCCAGGCCGATAACCGCTGCGCGCTGTCGTCGCCAGGTAGCGGAAGTTGGCAGATAACTCGCAGGTGAGGCCACTCGGCGGGGATCATCTGCTGATACTCGAAGGTCAGCTCACCGGCACGAGGATGGTGATAGCGACGCAGTCGGGTGTGGAATCCAGCCACGTCGTGTTCGGGCCACCACACTGCAAACTCGGGGCTGCGCGCCAGCAGACGCTCGACGAGATCGATCACGACCGGATCATCCATCAGCCTCGTCGTGCTGGCCCGAAACTCGGCGAGTGTGCTGCGCGCCCGGTCGTGCCAATCGGCGATGAGTGCCTTGGCCGTTGGCTCGCAGAACATCACCCACAGCAGATTGCGCTCGTGCTCGGGCAGGTTGCCGAGTGCGGGATACAACTTGTCTTGCGCAGCGTTCCACGCCACGTACTCCCAACGTGGGCCGAGCACATACGCAGGCGATGGCTCCATCGAGGCAATCAGCCGCACGATGGCATCGGGAGCCTCGAGCGTGCGCTCTACCGGATCAAACGATTCGCCACTTGCAAGCGCCAGCAAGTGCAAGCGTCCAGCCTCGTCGAGGCGCAACGTTCGTGCGAGCGCATGAAGCACGTCGCGTGATGCGTTGATTCGCCGACCTTGTTCGAGCCACGTATACCAAGTGAGCGACACGCCTGCGAGTAACGCAACTTCTTCTCGGCGTAGGCCCGGCGTGCGTCGTCGGGTGCCTGCGGGCAGACCCACATCGATAGGGCGCAGAGCGTCGCGCCGAGCTCTCAGAAACTCTCCGAGCTCGACGCGACGATCCATGTGCGCTATTCGATCAGATCGCTGTTCGTGTCGCTACTGCTTACTTGGCTGCGCGCTCGTTGTCGGCTGCCACGTATGGGTGGCATGGCTGGCCACGCAGCGCGCCGCAAGCGGCAATGCCCGCAGGAATCGACACACCTGGCACCACTGGCAACACGATGGCCGATGGGTACTTCGAGTCGTGCGCAATCGTGACGGTCTCGCCCTTGCTCAGCGAATCGAACTCCCACACTGGGCGGCTGTTGCCTGGCGCATCGATGGTGATGCGGATCTGGCTGCCGGTGCGGAACGCGTAAGCGAACGGGAACATCTCGACCCGAACAGGCGTGAACTCGCCGGCTGGAAGTGGCGCTGCGTCGGCCTTGGCGTGGGTGTGCGCTGGGTAGACATCGGTTGCGTTCTTGGTGTCGATGGCGCGCTGCGAAGCACGCAGCCAGCCGGTCTGGATGTACATCTCGGTTCCGTCGGGACGAACTTCGGTGATGGTCACCTCAAGGTCGGTGTCGGGCGATGTCGACTTGATCCAGAGGTCGATTGAGCCGGTGCCGATGACAGCAATGTCGCTCGTGAGTGGTGCCGTGATGTAACCAAGGCCGGTGCCCGAAGGAATCGAGCGCCAGTCGTACACCACGTCGGCGCCCCACACGTCGCTGCTGCGACCGCCTGGGTAGAACGCCTTTGGCAGTGCGGTGGGGTCGGCCTTGTAGCTATCGGCGGTGCCGGCTGTCTGCTTGTCGGCGTTCAGCGAACCGTTGTCGCCCAAGTACCACGTGGTTGAGACGGCGCTTGGAATTGGCCACGTCGTGTAGCTCTCGATCCAACGTGGCAATGGGCCGCTTGGCACGGTCTTGCCCGATGCGCCTTCTTCGAACAGCACTCGCACTGACGGCTCACCCTCAAAGGTTGCCAGTGCTTCGGCGAAGGTCTTGCCCTCGAACCGGTCAGCCGGCAATTCGGGCGCTTCTGTTTTGTAAATGCTCGGCACGAGGATCGGTGCAACCACGCGAGCGCCAGCAAGTGTTGGCACTTTCTTCGCCACGTAGAGCGAGTAGAACTCGGCCAAGCGAGCAAACACGGTTGGGCTCAACGATTCGGTGTGCAGACCGTTCACGAGATCGACGTATAGGTGTGGGGTACCCGTGAAGTTCTTGATCATGTTCGGGAAGTGGCCACCGGTCTGCTCGTCCTGCCATGAGCCAGCGAGGAACACAGGCACCTTGATCTTGTCGACGAACGTGCTTGGCGAATAGGCATCGGCGAGGGTTGGGTCGTAATAGATGTTGTCCTTGGTGACCTGCAAGAAGTCGGGGTTCTGGAGGCGCAGTTTCTGGTTCTCGACACACGTGGTGTCGCCGCCATCGGCCTTCTCTTTGCTCCAACCCTGGCCGTAGATCTTGGCTGCGTCGAAACGCTCTTGCAGGAATGGGGCGGCGAAGCCGGTGTTCAAAATGCCGCCGGGGTAACCGGTGGCGCGATACGAGTCGTCGAGCACGCTCAACGGGGCGATGGCCTCAAGGCTTGGTGGCTGAGTTGCGGCCACGAACAACTGGGTGATGCCGGGGTACGAGATACCGCCCATGCCCACCTTGTGATCGAGCACCCAAGGCTGGGCGGCGATGGCTTCGATTGCGTCATAGCCGTCGACGCTTTGTGGTCGTTCGAAGAACAGGTACGAGCCGCCGCTGCAGCCGGTGCCGCGCATGTTCACGCCAACGTACGCGTAGCCCAAGGCGTTGAACAACAAGCCAAAGGTGGTGTTGGCCGGGTTGCTTGGGTCATAGCCCGAGTACTCGACCACGGTTGGGTACGGACCCTTGTCGGCTGGTCCGGGCAGCATCACGTTCATGCTCAACGTGGTGCCGTCACGGGTGGTGAGATAGCCGAAGCCGCCGGCGGGCAACTTCTGATCGTCATAGAACGATTGGGCTGGAACCTTCGATTCGTCGAACACGTCGGCGGGTGCGCTGGCCGTTGGGCTGGCTCCCACGGTGCGCACGATGTAGCTGCCCGCTGGAATGGTGCGCTGAAGGAACGAGCCTTGCTCGTCGGCGACGCCAGTGCCAGCAACGGTGCCGTCGGCGGCGACGACCTCGAGCTTGTCGCCAGGCGTTGCGCCGAGCACTGCGATCTGGTTCATGCCGGGTTGCACGGTGAACGTGGCCAACGGCAACGCGATCGTGGTGGTGGTGCTCTCCGGCGACGTGGCTGGGGAACTGTTCGACGAACTGCTCGAGCAGGCACCGGCGAAGGTCGCCAGCACGAGGGTCGCGGCGATGAGTGATCTGGATTTGCGCATGGCCGCGATTCTGACACGGCGGGTGCGTCGCGGCGCTACGCATCGAATCGACACTGCCTCGCTGGTCTCAATCAGGCAGAATGACCACGTGCCCAACCTCGACCTCGAACTGATGCTGACCGACCTCGAAATGTTGGTGAACATCGAGTCGCCATCGCGCGAGGTGCAGGCGCTGGCCGTGTCGGCCAAGGCGTTGGCTTCGCTCATCGAGCAGCGCCTCGGCGGAACGGCAGAGATCATCGATTCACCCGTCGGACCGCATGTGCATTGGTCGGGTGGTGGCGAGCCAAAGGTGCTCGTGCTCGGCCACCATGACACAGTGTTCCCATTCGGGTCGGTGGCAGCGCGGCCGTTCAAGGTTGTCGAAGGTCGGGCGATGGGCCCGGGCGTGTTCGACATGAAGGCGGGCATCGTGCAAGCCATTCACGGGCTCGCGCAATTATCCGATCGCTCAGGCGTCGAGATTCTTTTTTCTGCCGATGAAGAAACCGGCTCGCACGACTCGCGCGGCCTCATTGTGCAACGAGCACTTGCCTGCGGCGCAGCGTTAGTGCTCGAACCCAGTGCCGATGGCGGCGCGCTCAAGACAGCGCGCAAGGGCACCGGCACATTCGAATTGCTCATCCACGGCCGCGCCTCGCATGCCGGGCTCGAACCCGAAAAGGGTGTCAACGCGCTCATCGAAGCAGCGCATCAAGTGCTCGCCGTGAGCACATTGGGCGACACCACCACGGGTACGACGGTCACGCCCACGCTTGCTTCAGCGGGCACCGCCGACAACGTGGTGCCAGCGCTCGCGACGGTCACCATCGATGTCCGTGTCGAGGCGCCCGGTGAGAAAGAGCGCATCGAAGCCGCAATGGCCGGTCTGCATCCGCACCTCAGCGAATCGCGGTTCGAGCTTCGCGGTGGCATCAATCGTCCACCAATGCCGGCGTCATCGTCGGCGTGGTTGTTTCCGCTTGCGGTGCAAGTAGCCAGCGACCTTGGGCTTGGCGAGATTGCAGGCGTGGCCGTGGGCGGCGGCTCCGATGGCAACTTCACTGCGGCTAATGGCGTTGCCACACTCGATGGCCTTGGCGCAGTTGGCGGCGGCGCCCACGCCGATCACGAATACGTGCTGGTCGCAACGATGCCCGATCGGGCTCGGTTGCTCGGCGGCATTGTGGCCGCACTGCAAACGCGCTAGCTGCGAGCGGCCTACTTGCCGCCTTCGAGCTCGAGCAATCCGCCCGGCCCCAATGTGCCAACGCTGCGATACACGTCGAGCTTGGCGCGGCTGTCTTCGATGTCGAGATTGCGCATCGTGAGTTGGCCAATTCGATCGAGCGGACCAAACGGAGCGTCTTCGACCTTTTCCATACTGAGCCGCTCGGGCGCGTAGGTGAGGTGTGGACCGGTGGTGTCCAAAATGGTGTAGTCGTCGCCGCGACGCAGACGCAGTGTGACCTCGCCGGTGACGGCCGAACCCACCCAACGCAGCAATGCTTCGCGCAGCATCAGGCTCTGCGGATCGAACCAACGACCTTCGTAGAGCAAGCGACCAAGGCGACGACCCATCGTGCGGTAGTTCTCTTGGGTGCCTTCGTTATGAATGCCGGTGACCAAGCGCTCGTA
>CANNMD010000037.1 GCA_947505655.1 Acidimicrobiaceae bacterium
GACCTTGTGCTTGTGCACGACCCTGACAATCACGAATCCGATGCGATCGCTACGGCCTTCCCAACGCTTATTCGGCTCCGCGACGAAGGTGTCATTGGCGCCATAGGCGCCGGCATGAACCAGGTAGCCATGCTCACACGATTCGCAACCAAAGCCGACGACATCGGACTCGACTACGTGCTCGCAGCCGGACGCTGGACCTTGCTCGATCGATCTGCAGGGCTCGTCGGTGGTCTCCTCGACACGTGCGCGGCGAACAACGTGCGCGTCATCATCGGCGGCGTGTTCAACAGCGGCCTACTTGCCAACCCCAGCGCGGGCGGCACGTTCGACTACGTGGCAGCCGACAACGCCACCGTTGCAGTCGCACAGCAGATGGCCGCGGTCTGCCGAGATTTCAATGTTGCCCTCACCGCGGCGGCGCTTCAGTTTCCGTGGCGTCACGCAGCAAGCTCCACCGTGTTGGTTGGCGCTCGCAGCGCCGCCGAAGTTCAGCAGAATCAGATCGATGCGGCTGCAGAAATCCCCGACGCACTCTGGCCCGCGCTCGAAGCGTGCCTCACTGGCAGCCACTAGTGCGCATCGACTCGCACCACCATCTTTGGGACCCAACGCGAGCGTCGTACCCGTGGCTCACCGACGACCTCGCCGTCATCAATCGCACATTCACAGCGCACGATCTGCGAGCCGTAACCGAGGTCAACGGAATCGACGCCACCGTGCTCGTGCAGACCAGCGGATCTGTCTCTGAGACTATTGAGTTCTTGCAGACCGAGGCCCCGGTGGCGGGTGTGATCGGCTGGGTCGATCTCACGGCACCCGATGTAGCCGACGTCATCGCGCAACTGATGCACGGACCGAACGGCCACCGACTCGTGGGCATACGACATCAGACACACGACGAAGCCGATGCCGATTGGCTCGATCGCGCCGATGTCCGTCGAGGCATCGAGGCTGTAGCGGCTGCAGGGCTCGTGTTCGATCTGTTGGTGCGCACCCGTGAACTTCCGGCGGCCACACGACTCGTTACAGCCGTGCCGCAGTGCCAGTTCGTTCTCGACCATCTCGCCAAGCCGCCACTCACCGAAGCGGCCGACTCATCAGCGATGGCTGCATGGTCCGCTGCTTTGCGATCGCTGGCGGAGCACAGCAACGTGGCCGCAAAAGTCTCTGGTCTTGCCACCGAAGCCGACTGGCACACATGGACCCCCGACGTTCTGCGACCAGCCACCGATGTGGCTCTCGAGGCGTTCGGCCCCGACCGATTGATGTTCGGCTCCGATTGGCCCGTAAGCCTGTTGGCGTCGTCGTACTCAACCGTTGTCGAAACGTTTGACAACATGTTCTCCCACCTCTCCCCCACTGAGCTCACTGCAATGCAGGGCCCCAACGCCCAGCGCGTGTACAAACTCGATCTCAATCAACGCCACTCTGGAGCCACGAAGCAATGACCGTTATCACTCGCCTCACGACAAGCGACATCCGCGCCCGCACGTCTCGCTTTCTCGATGGCTCCGACGCCGCGCACGCCGACCCTGACTACTCGGCCGCGTATGCGATCTTGCACACCGACCATGTCGACGGGTTGCAGGGTCAAGGCTTCACGTTCACCATCGGCCGCGGCAACGAACTGTGTTGCGCCGCAATCGAGACAATGGCTCATCACGTAGTCGGTCGCGATCTGGCCGAAATCACCAGCGACATGGCTGGCTTTTGGCGCACGCTCACCAGCGACAGTCAGCTGCGTTGGCTCGGTCCCGAAAAGGGTGTGATTCACCTTGCGGTCGCCGCGCTCGTCAACGCTGTCTGGGACCTGTGGGCCAAAACTCAAGGCGTTCCGGTGTGGCAGCTGGTGTGTGACTTCACCCCCGAACAGTTCGTGGACTGCATCGATTTCCGCTACTTGTCCGACGCGTTAACCCGCGACGAAGCACTCGAGATGCTGCGCGCCGCAGCCCCAGGCAAGGCCGCGCGAACTGCCGAACTTGTGGCCGATGGTTACCCCGCCTACATCACCTCTGCTGGCTGGCTGGGTTACCCCGAGCCCAAAGTTCGCGACTTGTGCCAGCAGCTCTACGGCGAAGGGTGGCGCAGCTTCAAGACCAAAGTAGGCATCTCTGTTGTCGCCGACCGTCGACGCTGCGAGATCATGCGCGAAGAACTCGGCGACGATGTGCAGCTGATGGTCGATGCCAATCAGGTATGGGACGTGCCGCAGGCCATCGAGTGGATGCGCCAACTCGACGGCTTCAACTTGCGCTGGATTGAAGAGCCCACTTCGCCCGACGACATTCTTGGCCACGCCGAAATTCGTCGAGCGCTCGCGCCCCTCGGCATCAAGGTCGCAACCGGCGAGCACGTCGCCAACCGCGTCATCTTTAAGCAGATGCTGCAGGCCGGCTCACTCGATTATCTGCAGGCCGATGCCTGCCGTGTCGGCGGCCTCAACGAAGTGCTGGCCATCTTGCTGCTCGCCGCAAAGTTCAACATTCCCGTGTGCCCGCACGCTGGCGGATTGGGTCTGTGCGAATACGTGCAGCACATCTCGGCCATCGATTACATCGCTGTCAGCGCAACCCTTGATGATCGCACCACCGAATACGCGACGCATCTGCATGAGCACTTCGTCAACCCAGCAGAAGTACGCAACGGTCGCTACGTGCTGCCAACCGCCGCCGGCTACTCGGCCGATCTGCACCCAGCCTCGGCCTCGGCTTTGTTGTTCCCCACCGGATCGGAATGGATGTCGTCATGACTGTCTGGTGCGATCAGCGCTACTCGGTCGACGGCATTGAGTTGGCGTGGGGCGAGGTCGGCAGTGGCAAGCCCTTGGTGCTCGTGCACGGATGGACCGGCTCGGCGCACGACTTCACATTGCGCATGCGCGAGCTCAGCACCGATCGGCGCGTGCTCGCGATCGATCACCGCGGGCACGGTCACTCCACCGCCGCCGCACATTCCGAGTCGTATTCGATCGCGCGTCTTGCTGCAGACCTCGAAGCGTGGGCCGACGATGTCATTGGCGAACCGTTCGATCTGCTCGGCCACTCAATGGGTGGACGAGTCGTCATTGACTATGCGTTGGCCCGCCCCGACATGCTGCGTTCGCTGATCTTGATGGACACCACGGCATGGCGGATGGACGTGGGCAACCCAAAGCTTGAAGGCTGGCTCACCAACGTGTCCGACGCGAAGTTTCTCGAGTACCTGTTGCGCGACGAACTCGACGATGAAGCCGTCGCGATTCGCTCGGCTCTCCCCACCGCATGGCTCGACGAGAACACCGCCAACAAGCATCGCGTCGACCCAGTGGGCGCCCGCGCTCTCGGGCTCGAGATCTTCACCATCGAACCGCAATCGGCCGATCGGCTGGGCGAGATTACGTGTCCGGTCACGGTGATCGCCGGCGAGCACGATCACCCATTTGTCGACCATGCCCCACGACTCGTCGGCGCGCTGCCCCGCGGCGAGTTCACGCAGATCAACGGCGCATGGCACAGCCCACAACTCACCCACCCTGAGCCATGGCTGGCAGCTGTTCGCGCTCACCTGCGCAGGATCTAAGTACCTCAGCGCCGAGCGCTACAGTCGTCGAACAATCGGCTGTGCATCCACACTGGCGCAGAGCAAACCAAAGAAATCAACTCAACTTTTTCGAGGCACCCAATGAGCGACAACGAGTTCACCCGCGACCAGATCGCCGCAATGGCCAGCACGGTCACCCGCCCTTCGCAAGCGTTCATCGGTGGTCAGTTCACAAACAGTGCGTCAGGCAAGACCTTCGAAACCATCAATCCCGCCGATCGTTCGGTCATCGCCAATATCGCCAGCTGCGATGCCGCCGATGTAGACCTCGCGGTGCGCAGCGCGCGCCACACGTTCGACTCGGGCGTGTGGTCGCAGTGCCACCCCAGCGAGCGCAAGGCCGTGCTCAAGCGTCTGGCGCAGCTCATCGATCGCGACCGCGTCGACCTCGCAGTGCTCGAAAGCCTTGAGAGCGGCAAACCAATTCGCGACTGCCTGAATATCGATGTTCCCGAGACAGCGCGCTGCATCGAATGGTTCGCCGAAGGCATCGACAAGATCTACGACCAGTCGTCGCCATCGGGTGGCCAAGCGCTGGGCATCATCGTGCGCGAACCAATCCCGGTGGTCGCTGTTGTGTTGCCGTGGAACTTCCCGCTGATGATGTTGGGCTGGAAGATCGGCCCGGCGCTTGCTGTGGGGTCAAGCGTCATCGTGAAGCCTGCCGAGCAGACCAGCATGACTGCCCTACGCATCGCCGCTCTGGCCGCCGAAGCCGGCGTGCCCGACGGCGTGTTCAGCGTGCTGCCTGGCCTCGGAGAAACTGCTGGCCAATCCATCGGCATGCACCACGGCATCGGTGCAGTTTCGTTCACCGGCAGTACCGAAGTTGGCCGCATGTTCCTGCGCTACTCGGCCGACACCAACCTCAAGCGCACCGTGCTCGAGTGCGGCGGCAAGAACCCATGCGTGGTGCTCAGCGACGCAGGCGACCTCGAAGCCTTGGCCCGCCACGCAGTGAACGCAGCATTTTGGAACATGGGCCAGAATTGCACCGCCAACTCGCGTCTCATTGTGCCTCGCAACATGAAAGACGAACTGCTCGAGCACGTCATCGCCGAAACCCGCAACTGGACCACCGGCAATCCGTACGATCCCGACAACCTGCTCGGTTCGCTGATCTCCGAAGAGCAATACGACAAGGTGCGCGGCTACATCCGCACCGGCATCGAAGGTGGTGCCACCTTGGCGTTCGAAGGAGCCATTGGCGCAAACGCTGGCGGATACTTCGTGGCGCCAACCATCTTCGACAACGTCACCCCCGACATGGTGATTGCTCAAGAGGAAATCTTTGGTCCCGTGATGGCAGTGATCGCGGTCGACGACGACGAGGAAGCCATCCGCGTTGCCAACGACACCTCATATGGTTTGCAGGCCAGCCTGTTCACGCGCGATGTCACTCGTGCGCACACCATCGCTCGTCGTTTGCAGGCGGGCACCGTGTCGGTGAACACCTACAGCGAAGGTGACATCACCACGCCGTTTGGTGGCTTCAAGCAAAGCGGCTTTGGTGGCCGCGATAAGTCGATCTACGCCTACGACCAATACGTCGAGAAGAAGACGGTCTGGTTCGACCTGAGCTAAGCCAGTGTGGGCTGCTCGAGTGTTCCGTCGGGCCGCCGAGCGAAACGCTGCTGATCTGTGCCGTGCACCGGACCATCGGCGGGCCACGGCCAGCCTCCAAAACCGGTTCGACGATAATCGGCAAATGCCTGCTCGATTCCGGCGGAATCGTTCATCACGAACGGACCATGTTGGGCAACAGGTTCGCCAATTGGTCGTCCTTGCAGCACCAACACCTCGGTGCCCTGCTCGCTACTGATCGCAATGTCGATATCGCAACGCACCAAGGCACCCGTTAACGGCGCGAGGTCGACTCCATCGAACGTGAGCGCCGAATCGCCGAACACATAGATCGTTCGCACGGTGCTGGCTCCGGTTGCGGCAGGCATGGTCCACGATGCGCCGGGCTCAAGGCGGATATGCCAAATCGCTACGTCGGCATCAGTGCGCGAGGCCCACGAGTTTGGCGGCGGCGACGGCGGAGTGTGGCCACTGAGTTGACCGGCAACCACCGTGACCTCGGCGACAGAGCCTGTGTCGTTGACGCTGACCACTCGAGGAATCGTGTTGTCCCACAATATTGAGAAGTACGGTTCGGCCATTTTGTCGACCTTGGGCAGGTTCACCCAGATCTGAAACAACTCTGCAGTGTTGGGCTGTTCGGTATCTAGTAGCGGAAACATTTCAGAGTGCACAATGCCCGCGCCAGCGGTGAGCCACTGCACATCGCCGCGGCCGAAGCGAGCGGCAGCACCCAACGAATCGGAATGGTCAATGAGCCCCTGGCGCACATACGTCACCGTCTCAAAGCCACGGTGGGGATGCTGCGGAAAGCCCGGCACCTCTTGGCCGTGATACATCCGCCAACCATCGATGCCCTCGAAATCGTTGCCCATCTGCCGCCCAGCCAACGACGCTGCGGGCCCGAAGCTGCCGTTGCCCGCCGGATACGCATCGAGGTGATGCACACAGAACAGGAACGGGTCGACGGTGGGCCACTGAAAGCTCAGCGGAACTGTTTGCAGAATCGAATCGGACATGACCCGAAGTCTAGGTCAGCGGTCTTCTTCGGCGAGGCGAGGGATACCCGACTTGCCGGGTCGAAGCCCCGTCTTGCCGGCGTAGTACGCGCGCACTTGATCCATGTCTGAGTGCACATCATTGGTGGGCACCATCGCCGGCCCGAAACCACCCGTACGAGTGGCGCCGTCGACAAAGGCAAACAGAATCGGAACATCAGCACCACGAGCGATGCGGTAGAAACCCGACTTCCAGTACTCGCTGCGCGAACGGGTTCCTTCCGGAGGAACCAACAGACGCAACGTATCGGGTTTGGCGAGTTCGGCGACAAGATCGGCAACCATCGTGCCGGCCTTGTCGCGCACCACTGGGATGCCCCCGAGTTTGCGCATCAACGGACCCATAGGGCCGCGGAACAGTTCGGCCTTGCCGAGGAAGGTGAGCTTGATACCGCTCACTTTGGCCAGCGCCAACATCATCGGGAAATCCCAGTTGGTCGTGTGTGGCGCAGCGATAATCACGCAGCGCTCTGGAATCGGGATGGCGGGTTCGATAGCGCGAAAGCGCCACAGCGCAAGCCATGCACGGGCAAGAAGTCGGGTCACGTCTTCACCGTATCGGAGGGGCACCGAGCCCGCCCGCATACGTGCAGTGCCATCAGCTGCCGAACGCGACTCGCCAGACGCCCTACAGCGGCATGGGTGTGAACGGCGAAGGAGGTGCACCCCGATGCCGTCCGTTGTGACGCACCCGTTCGTGACGGCCACCAAGCTCACTGCGGAAGCGATCTCCCATTCGGGCGAGCAATACAGCCACTGTGAGCACCAGGGCACCGGAAACCAAGATCAGCAGGGGAACACGACCTTCGCCTGGGAAGTAGTAGCTGATGGCCCACGGCACGTTGATCAACAAGCCAACCGAGCCCGCTACCGACATCAATACCCGGCCGGGCAACATACCCAATGCCACCAGCAGGATCGCCGTGGCGATGCCGAACAACGGCCCGAATCCTTCAAACTGCGCCGCGGTGACCGCTGCTCCCACGATGATCGCGATCGAGCCAAACACCTCAGCCAAAATTGGCACCCGCACAAGGTCGGTGCCGCCAATGGCGATCAGCCCGGCGCCCCCAAGCCACACCGCGAAGCCAGTGACAAGTCCTGCATTGTTGGCGAAATGGGCCACGGTCTGCGGCGCTCCTTGCCAGAACGCAAACCCACCGACAACTGCCGCGATGACCACGTGCGGCGTGTTCGGTGCGAGCCCTGGCACGACCGCTACGGCGAGCAGCGCGAGCGAGCTGAGCAACACGATGACAAGACCGAAGCCTTCCCAGTCGCTTGCAATAAACGCTCCACCAAGCGTGAACGCGATTGCACCCACCGCTTCGGTGATCACCGATAGCGGGGTGAGTTGGCGCAATCCAGCGGCCAACAACACGCCACCCAATACCCACACGGCCATACCTGCATAACCGTCGCCCGACCACTCGGCAACGGCGAGACCAACGGCCACGACTACAGCAACGAGACAGACCAGTTGCTGAATCGGCCGCTCTCGCCACCACCACAACGCTGCGTTCAGCGCAGCGATTGAGGCCACGCACGTAAGAGCGATGATGCGGTTGTCGTTGGCATCAAACGCGTCACGGGTCAACACGAGCACAAACAGCGCTGTCGCCGCAGTGGCGACGGTCCACACGAACCACCGCAACCGAGCCAGCGCCGGATCGGCCTCCTCGCGCACCAATGCACCGCCGGCAAGTAGCGCTATTGCAGCGCCGCCGCTCATTGCCAGGCGGCCGCCGGTAGCCATGTCTGTCCAGTACTTACTCACCAACATGGTGAGTCCGATAATCGCCAGTACTCCGCCGAGATAGCCAAGCGCCTCAGCTACCGGAGGAATACGGCGGCCTTGGCCCGCGGAGCGCGCGACCGCAAGGCGAATGGGTGGCGTCGGCAGGGTGGGCCTGTTCACGCCAACCTCAGGCGGGCCAACCTCAGGCGCACCTACCTCTGGCGGACCAACCTCGAAGCTGATGATCGCCTGTCGCTGCTGATCACTGATCAGTCCAGCGCCAACCCAACGGTCAAGTTCGTCGGGGTCGCTGCGTCCCCGGCGGGTTGGGTGGGTATCAGCACGCGGTGGCGCTGCCGGACGACCGTGCTGCGCGAGCACAACCACCCCGTAGATGACTCCGCCAATAATCGTGATCGGGACGAGCAATGCAAAAAGCCCGAGGAACATGACGTGCACCTCCGATATCGGTACCTACAGCGTGAGCCATCAGCACCGCCAGACATAGGGACCTTCGTCATCATCCGTTCCACGAACGGCCGTATCGGGCGTCAGGCGTAGAGGCGCAGCACGGTGAACACGGCCATGCCCACCGCCATCATCACCATCATGTTGCGGGTCTTCGCGAACACCACTGCGGCAGCCAACACCGCCCACATCTGATTGTTCTGCACACTGAAAAACGGTTCACCGTTGGGTACAAAGATCTTCGGCACAACAATTGCAGTCAGCGCGCACGCCGGCGCGTACCGCAGCGCTCGCTCGACACGCTCAGGCAGGTTGATGCGCGCGGGCAGCATGAAGAAGCTGCTGCGCGTGACAATCGTGACAATTGTGAGCCCCGCAATAGCGACCAACACATATGCCACATCGTGCGTGGCGTTCATGCTGCGCGCTTTGCATGGGCCGATTTGCTCACGTGAGCGGGCGCAACCACTACGGCCGCAATCACTCCGGCGAGCACCGAGATCACCAGACCCAGCTTGAGCGGAATGTGGATGGTGGCCACCGACAACACCGCCGTGACAACAACTCCGGCCAGCACGGGCACACGGTTGAGCATCGGCACGACCACTGCCACCAACGCCAACACTGCCGCAAGCTCGAGGCCCCATTCAGTAGGCGCTAACCCGCCGAGCAGGATGCCAACGATTGAGGCCACCTGCCACGACGCCCAGTTCACCGTGGCATTGCCAAAGAAGTAGCCCCATTGAAAGGTGGTGCCGCGCTCGGGCGCTCCACCGAATCGCATCAAGAACAGCGCAAAGCCAACGTCGCCGTTGATGTACCCCGCAAAGAGGCGCTGCTTCCAGGTCAACTGCGAAAAGTACGAGCGCATCGCTGCCGCGAAGATCACGAATCGCACGTTGACCAGCAAGGCAGTGACCCACACAATGGGTAAAGGCGCTCCGCTCACCAATAGAGGCAACACCGCCAGTTGCGCTGAACCAGCAAACACAACGATGGTCATCAGCAGCGCCAGCGGCACCGACATGCCGACCTTGACCATGGCGACGCCGGTAACGACTCCCCATGCCGCGATCGCAATACCAGGGGTGACCATTGAGCGAAGACCTTCGCGCCATCCCGCCGGATCAAGCGGCGGGACGAGGGTCTCGCGCAGCTTGGTCATTGGATTCACCACCACATTATGTCGTCGTTGGAGCCGTGAGAACTACGCCGAGGCCTATCGCCCGCGATCGCAACAGGACTTTTTCATTCGTGCTAAATGCCAGAGTCCTACGACCCAGTTACATGGGCGCGGTTTGGGACAGCACCTGTCCCAAACCGCGCCCATGCGGCTTTTTGGGACTTGATGCTGCTGCGGCGGGACGCGGGCATTTGGGCTGCACGGGAAAGCGCGTATGCCCTTTTGGCCCCCGACCTTTGTCCCCTACAGGCACGCCGAAATCCGACAAGAGCACTAGCACTTTCACCTCATTGAAGAGAAACCTTCTGGCAGTCAAACTGGCATATACCAGACACCTCCTCAGCCGCTTGAGGAATAACACGAATGAGCGATTACATGGATACCCAGCCGCGAACATCCGCGACCGACGTCGATGCCGATCTTGTGAAGCGTCGAACGGTTCTCAAGTTTGGCGCCGCTGGCGCCGCCGCTTTAGCCGCTGGCGTCACTGCTTCGGCCGTGGTTCCAGATCTTCGTAACAAGGGTTTGATGTCTGCTGATGGAGCGTTTCATGCAGCATCAATCGTGTTGGCCGGCTCGATTTACACCGAGGTGTATCCAACGAGCCCGTTGATTCTGTCGCCGTTCACCGATCAGTTGCCGATCCCGAAGGCGCTTGTTCCCGAGCCCATTGTTGAGGTCTCCGGCTGGACCGACTGTCCGGGGCCTGGCGAAGGTCAGCAGAACTCGATCCGTAACCAACGCCACCAAGTCTTCAAGCCACGCGTCACCATCCAAGATGTTGTCAGCGGCCAAGCAGAGCGCCCGGACCCACTCGTGTACAAGCTCACCGCCGAAGTCGCTGAGCATTCGTTCACGACCTCGCAGGTGATGCCAATCGACAAGGGTGGCAAGCCCACAGTGTCGTTTGATCAGGCCGGCAACGTGTACCCGGCTGGCACCGTTCGCACGCTGCCAGCCAGCACGATCTACGGTTTCAACGGTCAGTTCCCGGGACCAATGATCAACGCCGAATACGGCAAGCCTTGCTTGGTGCGTTTCGACAACCGGCTCCACGAGAACCCGTTAAACCTCGATCGCCAAGACTTTGGTGCGCCTGACTGGTCGTCTTTGATTCACTTACACAACGCTCACACTGCTCCTGAGAGCGACGGCAACCCGCACTACTCAATGAACTTCGGTCCAAAAGGCATGGGCTTCCAGCCAACACAATGGGTCGACTCGTTGTATCTCAACTGGCCAGCAGGTGGCGACGACAACGAGAAGCAAAGCTTCTTTTGGTTCCACGACCACCGCGAGGGCCACACCGGCGCAAACGTGTACAAGGGCCTCGTTGGCCTGTACCCGATCTATGACCCCAAAGACAATCTCGACGATGGTGACGAGACCACGGGTTTCCGCCTGCCCGGTGTTCGCACCAACAACCCCGACGGTTCGTTCGATGTGAAGTACGACATCCCGCTCGCGTTCTTCGACTGCTGCCTTGATGATGGAGTCACCCCGCACAACGACATGCACAATGCCGAGTACCCACTCGCCAAGCCAGGCCTTCATCCAGAGTGGTGGGGTAAAACCTTCTACAAGCACTTCCCGAACAAGGGTTTTGTTGGCGACATCTTCACCGTCAACGGCACTGCCTATCCAACAATGACTGTGGAGCGCCGCAAGTACCGCTTCCGGTTCTTGGACTGCTCGATCGCGCGTATCTACGACTTCCAAATGATGAGCTCCACCAAGGGCCCCGTTTCGGCAGTGTCGATGGGCTATGGCGGCGACGAATTGCAGGGCCAGTGGCGCATCCCCGACGCTCAGCAATGCATGCAGTTCGTTCAGATCGCTTCCGACGGCGGGTTGATCCCATTCCCGTTCAAGCGCAACAACTTCGAACTGTGGCCAGCCAAGCGCGTCGAAGTGATCATCGACTTCACCCAGTATCAAGACGGCACCCCAACAACCAAGGGCGACGTCATCTACCTGACCAACGTGGCCAAGATGACCGACGGCCGCATGGAATCAAAGTCGATCCGTCGCGGCGTCGATAAGAACTACAAGATCCCAATGATCCAGTTCGTTATCGGTGATGCCCCAGAAGTTCCAGACGCCAGTCTGATCCCAACCAAGCTGCGCCCACTGCCAGCCGTTCCAAGCAACTGGCAGAGCATGCTCGACAACCGGCTGATCTTCGAAGTGCAGCGCGGCAGCGCCGGCGGCGAAACCGAATGGCTGATCAACGGCCATGAGTACGAGCCCAACGAGCCGGGCATCAGTTTGAAGAACAAGGCCGGGCTCAGCCCACTCGCTCAACAAAAGATGGGCAGCTACAACCTGTGGGAAATCCGTAACGGCGGCGGCGGCTGGATTCACCCGGTGCACATCCACCAAGAAGAACACCAAACCCTGATGCGTAACGGCAAGATCGTAAGAAAAGGGACCAACGATCACCCGGAGGGCCTCACACGAGAAGATGTCGTGGCGCTCGACCCGAGCGAGTCGGTGATCATCGGTCGCTACTTCCGTGACTTCGTAGGGCCATACGTGGCTCACTGCCACAACCTCTCGCACGAAGACCACGCCATGATGTGGAACTGGGAAATCACCCCATAATCCATCCGCCGGCCAACCACCCGCCGGCCCATCATCCGCAAACCCTGTTGCATGGGCGCGATTTGAGACAGCACCTGTCCCAAATCGCGCCCAAGCGGGCTTTCGGCGGAACGACTTCGTCATCAGACGCAAGGTGCCGGGCTGCAATACTGATCCACCGGTCGAACGTGACGGACAGTAGAGGTAGCGGCGATGAGACTCAACGTGATCAAGGGCGGCACAAACGGCGCACAACCCATCGTGTTCGTGCACGGATTGGGATCAGCGGCCACCACATGGGCGCGGTGTATGGAGCTCCTTGGACCCAGGTTCGAAGTGCTCGCTGTTGACCTGCTCGGCCATGGCGACTCACCGGTTCCCGACAACCCAGATGAGTACACACGAGACCTTGCTCTCGCCGATCTCGACGAGGTGCTCGCAAGGCTCGACTCCCCTGCCGTGCTTGTCGGCCATTCGCTCGGCGGATATCTGGCGCTCGCCCATGCAGCAACGAGGCCACAGGCCGCTTGCGCCATCGTTGTCATCAATACCGGCCCCGGATTTCGCGACCCCGAGAAGCGTCAAGCGTGGAACGATCGCTCGATCCGCAACGCCAACAAGTTCGGCGTGCCGCCACAGGTGACCAACCTCAATCTGCAAAACGATTCGGTGGTGATGGAGCGCCTCGCCGAGATCGCTGTACCTGTGCTCGTACTCGCCGGCGAGCGAGATCGGCCCGAGTACGTTGCGTCAGGCGAGTATCTCGAGCGCAAGGTTCCCCACGCCCGCCTACAGATCATCGCCGGCGGCGAGCACTCGATGCATGAGACCACTCACGCGGCGGAAGTTGCTACAGCGATTGAGGATTTTATTTCCGCCCAAGGGTGACGACCACCGTTGCGCGAAGCGCTCTTCGTGAGCCTTCCGGACACCAAATCAACGCAGGCTTACGCCATTCGTCAACAGGTTTCCGATCACGGTCGCGTCGAAAAATGCGTTGGGTCTGACCGGCCGACCCTGTTCCGCGGACATCGAATCTTGGCCGCAAGCAGCGCAAACGTGAGCTTCTCTCGCTCAAGCCCGATCGTCACCGACATGGTCGCAGCGCGCGCTGAAGGACTGCCTACAGATGTCGGCCGCCACGACTAGACCTACGACCATGGTCGGGATGGGTCTATAACCAACACCTCATTGATCGAAACCGGGCTGCCACGCAAACTGGCACATACCAGAGCAGCCCCTCCCCCCAGAGGTATTACACAAATGAGCGATCACATGAATTCCCAGCCGCAAACATCCGCCACCGAAGTCGGCGCCGATCTTGTGAAGCGTCGCACGGTTCTCAAGTTTGGCGCCGCTGGCGCCGCCGCGTTGGCCGCGGGCGCCACTGCTTCGGCCGTGGTGCCAGACCTCCGTCACAAGGGTTTGATGTCTGCCGATGGCGCGTTTCATGCAGCATCAATCGCGTTGGCCGGCTCGATTTACACCGAGGTGTATCCAACGAGCCCGTTGATTATGTCGCCGTTCACCGATCAGTTGCCGATTCCGAAGGCACTCGCTCCAGAGCCAATTGTTGAGTTCTCCGGCTGGGCATCGCCCCCCGGACCTGGCGAAGGCCAGCAGAACTCGATCCGTAACCAGCGCCACCAAGTCTTCAAGCCACGCGTCACGGCCCAAGACATCATCAGTGGCCAAGCAGCGAGGCCAGACCCACTCGTGTACAAGATCACCGTCGATGTCAGCGAGCATTCGTTCACGACCTCGCAGGTGATGCCAATCGACAAGTCCGGCAAGCCCACCGCTTCGTTTGATCAGGCCGGCAACGTGTATCCAGCTGGCACCGTTCGCACGCTGCCAGCCAGCACGATCTACGGTTTCAACGGTCAGTTTCCGGGACCGATGGTCAACGCCGAATACGGCAAGCCTTGTCTCTTGCGGTTCGTGAACCGGTTGCATGACAACCCGTTGAACCTCGATCGCCAAGACTTCGGTGCTCCCGACTGGTCGTTTTTGACCCACCTCCACAACGCTCACACCGCCCCAGAGAGCGACGGCAACCCGCACTACGCGATGAACTTCGGTCCAAAGAGCATGGGTTTCCAGCCAACGCAATGGGTCGATCAGCTGTATCTCAACTGGCCAGCTGGCGGCGACGACAACGAAAAGCAAAGCTTCTTTTGGTTCCACGATCACCGCATGGATCACACCGGCGCAAACGTGTACAAGGGCCTCGTTGGCCTCTACCCGATCTATGACCCGAAGAACAATCTCGACGCAGGCGATGAGACCAAGGGGTTCCGCCTGCCAGGTGTTCGCACCAACAACCCTGATGGTTCGTTCGATGTGAAGTACGACATCCCACTCGCGTTCTTCGACTGCCGCCTCGATGATGGCACCACACCGCACAACGACATTCACAACGCCGAGTACCCACTCGCCAAGCCAGGCCTTCATCCCGAGTGGTGGGGCAAAACCTTCTACAAGCACTTCCCGAACAAAGGTTTTGTTGGCGACATCTTCACCGTGAACGGTGTGGCGTACCCAACAATGACTGTGGAGCGCCGCAAGTACCGCTTCCGGTTCTTGGACTGCTCAGTGGCTCGCATCTACGACTTCCAAATGATGAGCTCAACCAAGGGCCCCGTTTCGGCAGTGTCGATGGGTTACGGCGGCGACGAACTGCAGGGCCAATTCCGCATTCCCGACGCTCAGCAGTGCATGCAGTTCGTTCAGATCGCTTCCGACGGCGGGTTGATTCCATTCCCGTTCAAGCGCAACAACTTCGAACTGTGGCCAGCCAAGCGCCGCGAAGTGATCATCGACTTCACCAAGTACCAAGACGGCACCCCCACCAAGAAGGGCGACGTCATCTACTTGACCAACGTGGCCAAGATGACAGACGGCCGCATGGAATCAAAGTCGATCCGTCGTGGCGTCGACCCGAACTACAAGATCCCGATGATCAAGTTCGTTATCGGTGACGCTCCGGCAGTGCCAGATGCCAGTCTGATCCCAACCAAGTTGCGCCCATTGCCAGCCGTTCCAAACAACTGGCAGACCATGCTCGACAACCGCATGATCTTCGAAGTTCAGCGCGGCTCCGCCGGCGGCGAGACCGAATGGCTGATCAACGGCAAGCCGTTCGACCCACTGGTGCCAACCACCAGTTTGAAGAACAAGAAGGGGCTCAGCCCACTCGCTCAGCAAAAGATGGGCAGCTACAACCTGTGGGAAATCCGCAACGGCGGCGGCGGCTGGATTCACCCGGTGCACATCCACCAAGAAGAGCACCGAACCTTGATGCGTAACGGCAAGGTCGTCAGGGCTGGCGACGCAGCTCACCCCGACGACGTCTCTCGAGAAGATGTCGTGGCGCTCGACCCGAGCGAGTCCGTGATCATCGGCCGCTACTTCCGTGACTTCGTAGGCCCATACGTGGCGCACTGCCACAACCTGGCACACGAAGACCACCAGATGATGTGGGGCTGGGAAATCACCCCGTAAGCACTGCAATGGCGAGCTGTGGCGCCCGATCCACGGCAGCTCTACCCATCTCTCGAGCTTGCGCCGCCCGGCCCTCGGCGGCGCAAGCTCGAGTTGTTTCTTAGCCCCTCATTCGCACCACAGAGGATGCACACCAGATGAACTCCACCGAACAACCCACCGAACAACCCACTCGCCGCCTTGGCCAACTCGGCCGGCTCCCAGTGTCATGGACCTCCGTCGGCCTCTTCACCGTACTGATCTCCTACGCCAACGGCTTTTGGGTCACCACCGTGCAAGAAACCGTCGGATCAATCGAACGACTGCAATCGTCATACGGACGCTGGCTACGCGACTCCACACTCATGCTGCCCGTCATCTTCCTCGCCGTAGTCGCAGCCCTCGCGCTTGCCCACCGAATCGCCGCCAACAGCCGCTGGAAACTCCTCATCAGCGCCCTGCTCGTCGTTGGCATCACCACCACCGTGAGCATGGCCGAAGTCGGCATCAGCGCCGCCTACGACTACCGCCTACAAAGCAACTACCTCGCCAGCAAACACTCATCACACCTTGTCGGAGCCGCAAAAAGCGCCGCCGAACAAGCAGCAAAAACCGGCATCACACCAAAATGCGGCACCGTGTGCACCCTCCAACAACGCACACTCATGTCCCACCTACGCGCCGCACGCTACGCAGCCATCGCCATGACCATCAGCAACACCATCATCGTTGCCTGGACGCTCGCCATCCGCGGCGGCACACTCTGGATCCGCCCCGGCTCTCGACGCAAAAAGGCCGCCGTACAACTCAGCCAGCCCGCAGCAAGCAGCGCCCTCGCCTAACCCAGACCTCAGCCACGTCCGCGCCACCGACTCACCATCCGCAAACCAGCGCCCCACCACCCGCAAACCCGTTTGCATGGGCGCGATTTGAGACAGCACCTGTCCCAAATCGCGCCCATGCAGCACTTCCGGGACTGGTCGACCCGGTAGACGGTGAGCGGCGCAGCAACGTGGGGCCGAACCCTGCTGGGGATGACGCGCATACCCTTTTGGCCCCGACTTAGGTCGCCAATGGGACACGGGAAATCTGACAAAGGGCCAGCACTATTGGCTCATTGCGATCAAATCATCTGGCGCTCACACTGGCACTTACCAGGACAGCTCCTCTGCCGCTAGGGGACCCAGAGAGACGACAGCAATGAACGAGCACCTCAATTTGGCTGCAACCGAAGTCGACGCCGATCTTGTGAAGCGTCGCACAGTCCTCAAATTTGGCGCCGCTGGCGCCGCCGCGTTGGCCGCGGGCGTCACTGCTTCGACTGTGGTTCCAGATCTTCGGAACAAGGGGTTGCTGTCTGCCGATGGCGCGTTCCACGCAGCATCAATCGCGATGGCTGCTGTGATTTACACCGAGGTGTATCCAACGAGCCCGTTGATCATGTCGCCGTTCACCGATCAGTTGCCGATTCCGAAGGCGCTCGCTCCAGAGCCCATTGTTGAGTTCTCAAGCTGGACCGACTGTCCGGGGCCTGGCGAAGGCCAGCAGAACTCGATCCGCAACCAGCGTCACCAAGTCTTCAAGCCCCGCGTCACCATCCAAGATGTTGTCAGCGGCCAAGCAGAACGTCCGGACCCGATCGTGTACAAGCTCACCGTTGATGTGGCTGAGCATTCATTCACGACCTCGCAGGTGATGCCGATCGACTCATTTGGCAAGCCCACTGTGTCGTTCGATGAGGCCGGCAACGTGTACCCGGCCGGCACTGAGCGCACGCTGCCAGCCAGCACGATCTACGGTTTCAACGGTCAGTTCCCGGGACCGATGATCAACGCCGAATACGGCAAGCCGTGCTTGGTGCGTTTCGACAACCGGTTGCATGACAACCCGTTGAACCTCGATCGCCAAGACTTTGGTGCGCCTGACTGGTCGTTCCTCACTCACTTACACAACGGCCACACTGCTCCGGAGA
>CANNMD010000038.1 GCA_947505655.1 Acidimicrobiaceae bacterium
GAGACCTTCGACCAAATAGAAGCCGACTACCGCGCGTTTGCTGCCGAGATCGGACTGCACGACATCACATGCATCCCTCTGTCGGCGTTGCGTGGCGACAACATCATTGAAACAAGCGAGCGCATGCCTTGGTATTCGGGGTCCACGCTGATGCACCATCTTGAGACTGTCGATGTCGACGACGTGCAGCACGAGGGTTCGTTCCGAATGCCAGTGCAGTGGGTGAACCGCCCGAACCTCGACTTTCGTGGGTTCTCTGGAACCATCGTCGGCGGCACCGTGAGACCCGGCGACATTGTTCGGGTGGTGCCATCGGGTCGCGAGAGTTCGGTGGCCCGCATCGTTACCGCCGATGGCGACCTCAACGAGGCGGTGGCTGGGCAGGCGGTCACCATCACGCTGGCCGACGAGATCGACATCAGCCGCGGCGACGTCATCGCAGCGGCCAGTGATCCGCCTGGTGCAGCCGATCAGTTCGAGTGTCACATCGTGTGGATGAGCGACGAGCCGATGTTGCCGGGCCGCCCGTATCTGCTCAAGCTCGGCGCTCAGACCGTGACTGCAACCGTGGCTCAGCCCAAGTACAAGGTCAACGTGAACAGCCTCGAACATGTGGCAGCGCGAACCCTTGAGCTCAACGAGATCGGCGTGTGCAACCTGAGCCTCGATCGGCCAGTGGCGTTCGACCCGTATGCGATCAATCGAGACATGGGTGGCTTCATTCTCATCGATCGCTATACCCACAACACGGTTGCTGCAGGGCTGCTGCACTTCGCATTGCGACGCGCCGACAACGTTCACTGGCAGGCAATCACTGTCGATAAGCAAGCTCGCTCGGTGATCAAGGGTCAACGCGGTTGCGTGGTGTGGCTCACCGGACTCTCTGGCGCTGGCAAGTCGACTATCGCCAACATTGTTGAGCAGAAGCTGCACGCGATGGGCCGCCACACGTATCTGCTCGACGGCGACAACGTGCGTCACGGGCTGAACCGCGACCTCGGCTTCACTGACGCCGATCGAGTTGAGAACATTCGACGTGTGGCCGAGGTAGCCAAGCTGATGGTCGACGCGGGCATCATCGTGATCGCGTCGTTCATCTCGCCGTTTAAGGCCGAGCGCCAAATGGCCCGCGAGTTAGTCGCCGAGAATGAGTTCATCGAGGTGTTCGTCGACTCAACACTTGCGGTTGCCGAACAGCGTGACACCAAGGGCCTGTATGCAAAAGCGCGGCGTGGCGAGCTGGCTCACTTCACCGGCATCGACTCGCCATACGAAGCGCCCGAAGCAGCTGAGTTGCGTATCGATACAAGCCGATCGCACACCGCCGACATCGGCGCCGACGAGATCGTCGAACGGCTCCGGCGCGCTGGCGTGTTCGATGCGTTGAGCGACGGTGCACAGTGAACGACCACGACTTGGCGGCGATGCTTGCCGAGCAGGCCGGTCAACTGCTGCTCAGTATTCGTGACCTCGGCGGCGACGAAGGCGATCGCCGATCCAACGAGTTCCTCCTTGCTGCGCTCGCCGAACATCGTCCGGCCGACAGCGTGCTCTCCGAAGAGAGCGTCGACGATCTCGCACGTCTCGCATCAGACCGCGTCTGGATCATCGACCCGCTCGACGGCACCCGCGAGTATGGCGAGCCGCCACGCGACGACTGGGCGGTGCACGTTGCTCTCACCGTTGCTGGTGTTCCTGTCGCCGGTGCTGTTGCGCTGCCGGGTCGCAACATGGTGTTGAACACAGGCGCGCCGGCATCGCTTGCCCCCACTCATCACGGACCCCCACGTATGGTCGTTTCGCGCACGAGACCGCCGGCATGCACCGACCAATTGGTCGACGCGCTTGGGGCCACCATCGTGCGCATGGGCTCGGCAGGGGCCAAAGCAATGGCGGTGGTGCTCGGTGATGCCGATGTGTACGCACATTCAGGTGGGCAATACGAGTGGGACTCGTGCGCACCAGTAGCGGTGGCGGCGGCAGCTGGCTTGCATGTGTCTCGCCTCGATGGCTCGCCGCTGGTGTACAACCAGCCCGATCCGTATATGCCCGATTTGCTGATCTGTCGCGTCGAACTAGTGAATGCCGTACTCACTGCACTACGAATGGGGCCATGACGATGCCTGTGCAACTGCGACGTGACCTGAACATCGGCAGCGCGTGGATGCTGCCCGAGTGGAGCACCGGCCCTCGCGGCCACGAGCGTGTGGTGCTGGAAGCCGCCAAGGAAGCTGGCTATCGGGGCATCCAAGGTGCCGATCCGCGGCGTTGTCTCGATCTTGGTTTGGTGCCCATCGCGTTTGGGATTCGGCCAACAGCGGGCGATCTGCTCGACCAGGCGCGTCTGTGGGCCGATGCCGGTTTCGCCTGCGCCACGCTGTTGCTTGGCACCGGCATGGAAGACGACGATCAAGCGGCGCGTCTCGTTGAAGAAGTGATCGAGGTCAGCGTTGCCGCTCAGATTCCGCTCTATATCGAGACGCATCGCGCCACCGTCACGCAAGATATTTGGCGCACCGTGCAACTCGTGAAGCGCTTCCCAGAGATTCGTTTCAACGGAGATTTTTCGCATTGGTACACCGGCCTCGAGATGACCTTCGGCGATTTTGAGGGCAAGCTCGATTTCCTCGATCCGGTATTCCAACGCGTCCGCTACCTGCATGGTCGCATCGGCACATCGGGAAGTATCCAAGTGGACATTGGCGAGGGCAACGGACCAGATCAGCCGCATGTCGATCACTTCCGAGCATTTTGGACCCGCTCGTTCGCGGGTTGCATTGCCTTAGCGCAGCACGACGCCGGCGCGGACTCAGGCTTCGAAATTGGGTTCGCTCCCGAGCTCTTGCCAGCAGAAATCGGCTACGCGCGTCGTGTGCCTGGGCCCGACGGCACGATGCAAGAAGAGGGCGACCGCTGGCATCAGTCGCTCGTGCTGACCCGCATTGCATCCGAGTGCTTTGCCGCCGCCCTTACGGCGTAACGGCCGAGCCCTTGACTACAGTGGTACCATATCTCGTACCACTGCAAAGGAGCCACGATGGCCATCACGGCAAGCGAAGCCCGCAAAAACCTGTTTCCGCTGATCGAGCAAGTCAATGAAGATCGCACGCCAGTGGAGATCACCTCGAAGCGAGGCGACGCGGTGCTCATCGGAATTGACGATTATCGCGCACTCGAGGAGACGGCCCACCTGCTTCGGTCTCCTGCCAACGTCCGGCGACTACTTGAGAGCCTCGAGCAGGCGCGGTCGGGCCAGGCAGTTCAGCGCGAACTCGACCGGTGAGGTTTGTCTTCACGTCTCACGCGTGGCAGGACTACAACTTTTGGCAGACGACAGATCGATCCACTCTGAGGCGCATCAATCGATTGCTCGACGACGTCGCCCGTGACCCCTATCGCGGAATCGGGAAGCCGGAACAGTTGCGCCATGCGCTTGCCGGCGCATGGTCTCGTCGGATCGACGAAGAGCATCGCCTGGTCTATTTGATCGACGGCGACGACATCGTCATCATTCAGGTCCGTTATCACTATGGCTGAGGTGGCGTTATCCGACGAGCGCTGCAACGCCAATCGGTAGTTGTCCCGTCACTGTGGTGCCGTTGCCCAACTCTGAGAGCACGGTGAATGTTCCGCCAACGGCTTCCACGCGGTCGCGTAACGATCGAAGGCCGCCGCCAGCTGAACGAGAGTACGGATCGAACCCGACGCCGTTGTCGCTGACCTCAAATGTGAGGAGGTGATCAGTCGCCTCAACACGTACTCGCAACGTCGCTCCCGCTCCGGCGTGTTTCGATGCATTTTGAATCGCTTCGCGGCAGCAGAAGTATGCGGGCGCGGCAAGGTGCACTGGCACGTTGTTTGCCCCTGTGATTTCGACAGTCACCGGCATGGCGCTCTGTGCTGCGATGCGGTGCACGGCGTCGGCCAGACGTCCTTCGGAAAGGGCCTCAGGGAACCGGCCCTCAACCAATGCCGCCAGATCGTGGCTGGCTTCGTCGATCTCGGCGAGTAGCGCATCGATAAGCGTGTTGGCGCGCTCTGTGTCGGTGGTGGCTAATCGGGCAAGCACACGAAACTGCACGGACAATGCAACGAAGTGCTGCTGCGCGCCATCGTGGAGGTCGCGCTCGATTCGTTGCCGCTCGCTATCAGAGGCATCGACCACTCGCCGCAACGTTCGCTGAACCTGAGCAGTGCGCTCGCCCAATTCGGCATGTGTCTCAACTTCGGTGACCGCAACTACGGCAGCCACTGCGGCGGTCGACAGCACCACGAATATCCACGTGATTGACGATGGCAGAGGCGAGTGGTCAAACAAGCTTTGGTCGCGTAGGCCGCACAGGGTAACGACGGCCAATGCGGCGGTCTGAACGAAACCGATCACGTTGAGCGCGCGATGGGCAAGGTAGGGAAGTGCGAGCACCATCGGTAGCACGGTGAGCAATGCCGTCATCGGTACGAACGAGGGAAGGGCCGCCGTGATGAGCACGCCAGCCACTGCGGTAGAGGCGCACAATGCTGTGATGGCGGCTGCAAAGTTGCCGATGCGAACCTTACGAAGGGACCACAGGGCCGCCGCGAGCACGACGACCAGCACTGTTGCAACCACACCAGCTGAGGGGCGTCTGGTGATCAGCCAGACCGCTGTGGCGCTGGCGAGGCCTGCTCCTGCGAGCGTGGCTCCAGCTTCGTTGAAGCTCAGCAGAATTCGGTGATCGCTACGCCGGTCGTCAGGCGTTGGCGCGACTTCGACGGCTTCAACCCTTTGAGTTGGGGCGTTCACGGCAGCGGCGGCCTCTACAGCCATCGTGAGGTCGCTGCCGATGCCTGACATCGCGAGCTCGCCGCCAACCGCCCCGATGCGATCTGAGACGTGTTGCAATTGCGCCGGGTCTACAGGCGAAGCGTCGCCACCCCTCACTGTCAAAACCATGCGAACTGTTTGGGGGAGAGCAGTCGCGGTGATCGAGAGAGTGCCAGCGTTGGACTGAGCGTGATCTGCCATCAGCGCGGCGCAGCGGTAGAGAGCCAGCTCAACTGACGGGTCGTAACGAGCTTCCGGCACATCGATCTGCGCCACCGACGGCACATCGGCCACGAGTGATGTGATTGCAGTGCGCAACCCGTATGACCGCAGCGCGTCGGGGAAGATGCCGTGCGACAGCGTGCGCAGCGTGCCCAGCGAACGTTGTGCCTCGGTGACGGACGCCTCCGCGACAGCCACGGCTTCGTCTCGGCGACCCGAGAGCGCAGCGCGCACTGTCGTGAGTCGATCGGCCAATGCGCCGAGATCTACGAGAGCGCCACGCCGCAACGCATTGGCGACGCGTTCGCGCTCTTCGTCAGTGGCGATGAGAAGCCGTTGTGACAGTTGCTGAAGCTCCTGTTCGCGCACACGCAGACTCACGTAACTCTCGCGGCCGAATTGTGCGGTAAGTGCTCCGGTGACCGCTGCGTGGCTCACGATGGCGCTGATCACGACCCACTGTTCTGCGCTGTCGGCGAGTCCGGTCCAGGACTGAAGGCTTAAGGCCGCAACCCCTGCGGCGAGCACCACAAAGCTCGTGAGATAGGGGCGTAGATGTCGACGCTCGAGGTATTTCGCCAATTGCAGATCGCCGAACATGACCAGCATGATGATCGGAACAAATTCGGGGAGTATGGCCACCGTGAGCAACGCGCCTAGTGCGTGGCCGCCGGCTAAGACAATGACCGCGTGAAATCGCTGCTGACGCCGAATGAGGTGCTGCGAGAGTGTGATGCCGAGCACCACGATCCAACGGACCATCCATAATGCGAGCATCCAGCGCGAATGGACGAGAAACACCCACGTACCAAGGACGAGTACTTGGGCGAGGAGATCGCCGATCAGGTTCGCATGAATAGCTCGTTCAAGCCGGTGGTTCGATGCGTTCATACGCGTTGGCGACTGACCCACTCCCGCAACGCGTCGGGATCGATTGAATCCTTCGAGACGAACGTGATGTCGTTGTGACGGGGCAAAGGAGGAAGCTGGCTGAGTGGGGCCGTCGAGCACAAGACCACCTTGACGCCAGGGTGCTCGGCAACCATTCGGGCGGCACCGACCATACCGTTCATGCCGGCCATGTTCACGTCCATGACCACGAGGTCGGGGGGAGCCTCGTGATCATGAACGGCGACGGAGATGATCTCAAGCGCAGCCTCGGCAGAATCGGTTGAGGCGATGACCGTGAACTGGTCGTCAAGCGCCAATAACGACTGCACAGCGGCGCGAAAACCTGAGTGGTCATCCACAAGCATCACGCGTAGGGTCCTCTGAGTCACTACATCATTCTGCAACATGTGCTGCCGTGAAGCACTCGTGCTGGCACCACCTCTAGGATCTCAGCGTATGTCAGCCACTCGTATCGTCATCGCCGACGACAGCGTGCTCGTGCGAGCCGGTGTCGAGGCGTTGCTTGGAATGGAACCTGGCCATGAGATCGTGGGCGTTGCGGGTTCGCTGCCCGAATTGATTGAGATCGTCGACCAGGTGTCTCCCGATCTCGTCATTACCGATGTACGCATGCCGCCTACCAGCGTCGATGAAGGCATCGAGGCTGCCAACCGTTTTCGAACCTCGCATCCCGATGTCGGTGTGCTTGTGTTGTCGCAGTTTGCCGACCCGGCATATCTGCGGCGCCTCGTTGATGGCGGCAGCGGTCGGCGCGGCTACTTGCTCAAGGACAACTTGGCCACGCCAGGCGAACTGGTGACCGCCATCGACCTGATTCACCGTGGCGGTTCATTTATCGATCCCGCAGTTGTCGAACTGCTCGTCAGCCAGCAGGGCAACAAGGCCTCTTCCTCGCTCACTCGTCTTACCGAACGCGAGACCGAGATCTTGGCAGGCATCGCCACCGGCAAGTCGAACGTCGCCATCGGCGAGCAGTTGTTCATTGGTCACCGCGCTGTCGAGAAGCACATCAACTCGATCTTCGCCAAGCTCGACCTGTTCGACGACCCCGATGCCAATCGCCGGGTACGCGCAGTGCTGATGTATTTGCAGGGCGCCGCTTAGTCGTCACTTCAACAACTCAGTAGTCGATGGGCCTACGGATCGGCCGTCGAACCGACCGAGTCATAGACTCGCCAGATGCATGACATCGTGATTAGAGGCGGAAACATTGTCGACGGAACTGGTGCGCCAGCGTTCGTGGGTGACATCGCCATCGATAACGGAATCGTCACTGAAGTGGGCGTCGTTGTTGGCAGCGGCATGCGCGAGGTCGATGCGTCAGGGCTCGCCGTGCTTCCAGGCTGGGTCGACATTCACACGCATTACGACGGCCAGGCCACGTGGGATCCACAAGTGAGCCCCTCGAGTTGGCACGGTGTTACCACCATCGTGATGGGCAACTGCGGTGTTGGTTTTGCGCCAGCCCGACCCGACGCGCACAACTTCCTCATCGAGTTGATGGAGGGTGTCGAAGACATTCCTGGCACGGCGATGCACGAGGGCATGAACTGGCAGTGGGAGACCTTCCCTGAGTATCTCGATGCGCTCGATGCCATGCCGCGGGTGCTCGATGTCGCCGCGCAGATCCCTCACGCTGCAGTGCGCGCATACGTGCTCGGTGATCGCGCTCACGAAGATGCAACCGACGATGAGATCGCCCAGATGGCCGACATCGTGCGCGAAGCGCTCGATGCAGGTGCTGCCGGGTTCAGCACTTCACGCACCATTTTGCACCGATCAAAGCACGGCCTCGTTCCCGGAACGCGGGCACCCATCGACGAGCTGATGGCTATCGGCGATGCCTTTGGCCTTGCGGGTCACGGCGTCTTTCAGGCCATCGACGACGGCTCGCCGGTGGGCGAGCTCGGCGCATGGATGGCCGAGGTTGCTCGCCGCAGTGGGGCCACCGTCACGTACACGCTGGCGCAGACTCAAGCCGGTCCGTTGGGTTATCGCGCTGCGCTCGACAGTGCGGCGGCCGCCGCCGACGAAGGGTTGCGCATCGTGCCGCAGGTGCCATGTCGCCCAACCGGAATGTTGTTCAGCCTGCAGTCGTCGCTGCATCCGTTCATCACCCACCCCACCTACCGAAAGCTGAGTTCGTTGCCGCTTGCCGAGCGCGTGGCCGAACTCAAGCGCCCCGAGATGCGTGCCGCGTTGCTCGCCTGCGCCCCAAGCACATCAAGCCCCATCACCAAAGCGCTGATGTCGCGCTGGTCGCGTATCTTCCAGCTTGGCGAGACGCCCAACTACGAGCCAGCACCAGAAAGCAGCGTTGCTGCGGTTGCCGAGCGCGAGGGTCGTTCGCCCGAAGAAGTAGTGCTCGATTGGATGCTCGAGCGCGACGGCACGGCGTTTTTGTTTGCGCCGCTGGGTAGCTACGAGGACACCAACCTCGATGCGATTCGCGAGATGATGCTGCACCCGAACGCTGTGCTTGGCCTCAGCGATGGGGGAGCGCATTGCGGTCTCATCTGCGACGCAAGCATGCCCACTACGTTGCTGACGCATTGGGTGCGCGATCGCAGCCGAGGCGAGCGCGTTTCGCTTGAACACGTGGTGCACTTGCAGACAGGCCGCACTGCCGACGTGTATGGCTTCACCGACCGCGGCACCCTGCAGCCAGGCAAGCGGGCCGATATCAACTTGGTCGACCTCGAAGCGCTCACACTGCATGCTCCCGAGATGGTCTTCGACTTCCCAGCAGCTGGCCGCCGTTTGGTGCAACACGTCGATGGCTACCGAGCCACTTTTGTTGCTGGGGTGCAGACCTACGCCGATGGCGTTGCCACTGGGGAGACACCCGGGCGATTGGTTCGCCTCGGCGCGCGGTCCGCGTAGCTCAAGAGTTCGTAGCCCGGCGGCCGCCGCTGGGGTCGCTCGCTCGCCAACGAGAAGTCTGGCCAAAGTGCCCTAGCCGTATTTGGTTCGCGCTCGTACCGTGAATGGTGCCCACAGTTGTGGCGCATTTCGGCTCGCGGTGGAGGTTGGTTATTAAGCGTTCGGCGCAAGGTTTCTTTGCGGCCGTAGCTCTACTGTCTGGCACGCTGTTCATGCGCAACGCTCCCGCTGCAATGGCGGTCAGCGATGTGCCTCACGTAGCCGTTGCTGCGGTTGATTCATACGGCGAGTACACCGCCGTCACTCCAGCGCGAGTGTTCGATACTCGCGACGGCACGGGTCAGTTTGGTGTTGCGGCCGCACTCACGGGTGGCATCTCGCGCGATGTGCAGATCACCGGTCAGGGTGGAGTTCCAGCCACGAATGTGTCTTCGGTGGTGATGAACGTGACGGTCACCAATCCAACGAGCGATGGTTGGCTCCGCGTGTGGCCATCGGGCACCCAAGAGCCGTCGGCATCGAACCTGAACTTCGTAGCTGGGCAAACGGTGCCAAATCTGGTGACGGTTCAACTTGGCGCAAATGGGGCAGTCAGTGTGTCGACGTTGACGGGGTCAGTTGATGTCATCTTCGATGCTGTTGGTTCATACAGCACCGAGGCTGGCGCCCCCGGTGGGCGGTTCCACGCCACAACGCCAGCACGGCTTCTTGATACGCGAAACGGTGCCGGGCTGCCGCTTGGGCAACGCTCGGCGTTGGGGCTTCAAGTGATGGGCGTTGGCGGTGTTCCCGCAACGGGAGTTACTGGCGTGGCCGTGAACGTGACCGTGACCGAGCCGACAAGTGCCGGATTCCTCACGGTGTGGCCATCTGACGTTGCCTGGCCGTTGGCGTCGAATCTGAACTTCGTGGCCGGCATTACGGTCCCGAATCTGGTGATCGTTCGTGTGCCCGCCAATGGAGTGATCAACTTCTTGAACAGTGCGGGCTCGTTGCATCTCATCGTCGACGTCGTTGGGTGGTACGACCAAGACCGCACCACCGAGGCGGGCCGGTTTATCCCGATGGAGCCATGGCGAGGTTTCGACACGCGTGTCGACCCATTCGGCGCGCTCTTGCCGCATGAAGCGCTGCAGTTGTGGTTTAACGACCGAGGTGTGTCGTGGACGGCGTGGCTCGGAAGCGTGGTGCTGAACGTGACGGTCACGGCAACAACCGCAACCGGGTTCCTTTCGGTCTATCCGGGTAATCAGGCTGTTCCGTTGGCGTCAAGCCTCAACTTTGTCCCCGGTCAAACCGTGCCGAATCTGGTGATGGTGGCGATGTCGAGCGAAGGCGATGTTGATTTCTATAACTCGGCAGGCAACACCCATGTGGTGGTCGATTGCTTTGGTGCGTTTACCAACGAGTCAGCGACTCCAGCGCCTGCGGGGGCTTTTGCGCTCAACTTGGCGCAGGCGCGAGCACGTTTGTCAGTAACCGGATGACAATTGCTTGAGCGGTGTCCACAGGCATCTCTTGGCGCTCAACGAGCATCTCAATGAATTCGAGATTGCAGACAGCGCTGCCTGCTTGCAGGACATGCTCGCGCGCGGCATCGTCTGATTGCTGCAATTCGGGAGCGAAGTGGATGCTGAACTGAAGCCGGAGGAGTTCGCGAGTGGCGTGCTGCGCTGGCGCGAGTTCGGGCTGCGCCGCAATGTTCAGGATGGTTGCTCGCAAGGCCGGGCGCACGTGCTGATAGGCCCTGAAGCGAGCGCCGACAAGCGTGGCAATTCGATCAGCCAAGGGTCCTTCGCCCATTGGCGAAAAGGTAGCCAGCGGACGCGTTTCCTCGATGAGCAGCTGGGTCGCCTCAACGATCATGGCTGACGCATCGCCAAAGTAGCGATACAGCGAGCGGATAGAGATGCCCGATTCAGCGGAAACGTCTTCGATGGTGGGCATGACCTTGTTTCGAGCAAAGAGATCTATGCCGCTACGAAGGGCAGCCTCTCGATTGTCGGCTCGTCGCAGAACGCGTCCGTCTGTAGGGCTGAGATCAAGCGAGGACATAGAGCAACAGTACTTACGTTGGGTACGTTTCGGTGCATGGTTGACGAACTGTTGAATGTCGTGCTCGGAAGGTTCTCGCCGAGGCGGCAAGAGTGGAACCTCGACGGCTTTCGCCTGTGCGCACTAAGGGGCGAGGATGTCTGTCAGTAATCGCCTGACGATCGCCTGAGCGTCTTGCTCACTTACACCTTGGCGATCGCAGAGCATGTCGATGAATTCGAGATTGCAGATGGCGCTTCCGGCCTGAGTGACCCGCGTTTGTTCGGCTTCATCGAGTTGGCTCAACTCGGGCGCGAACTGGGCTTTGAATTGAAACTCCAGAAGTCCTCGAGTTCGATGTTGCGAGGCAGCGAGCTCAGGGTTGTTCGCAATGTTCACGAGCGCAGCGCGTAGCGCGAAACGAACGAGTTTGTACGCCCTGAACCGAACTGCCACCAGTGCTTCGACTCGCTCGGCGAATGGCCCCTCGCCCACGTTGGGGATAATGCCGGCCGACTTTGCCTCGGTGACCAAACTCTCGATCGCCTCGCGGATCATTGCTTGCCCGTCGCCAAAGTAGCGATAGAGCGAGCGGATCGAGACGCCGGAGGCCTCAGCGACCATTTCGATGGTGGGCACCAATTTGTTCGAGGTAAAGAGATCTACCACGCAGCGAAGAGCGGCCTCTCGGTTTTCGCTGCGGCGCGCTGTGCGCCCATCTGCGGGGCTGTGTTCGCTAGTGGGCACGGTGCGTACTACTGAAAGTAAGTTAGCTTTCGGGCGTCAGAATCTTTGTGAGGGCTCCGCTGAGCACGTCGGCAATGGTGTCGAACGACAGTCCGCGTCGGTGATGTAGCACGTGGATGCTCTCCATCATGAGCAACATGTTGCAGGCTTCGCTAACCGCAACGTGTTCGCGTTCGTCGAGGCACGACAGCTCGGGTTCAAACTGCCGACTGCATTGCAGCATCTTGAGGTGGAGGCTCCTGTTGGCCGCCCCCACCAATTCGTTCTCGGTGGGGTAGAGCGCTGCGGTGGCGCGAAGGGATCCGGCGACGGTTTTGTACACCCGAACTCGTGCCGTCACAATCTCGTCGATGCGCGTGGCCAGTGGCCCGACGCCCGTGTTCTCGATGGCTCCGAGCTTGTATGCCTCCTGAGTCACCAGGTCGATTGCCTGGCGAACCATCGTTTGGCGATCTTCGAAATATCGATACAGCGAACGCGGTGAGAGGCCAGATCGATTGGCTACGTCCTCAATCGATGGCACGAGCATTCCCTCGTCGAACAGGCATTGCGCAGTTCTGAGCGCGAGCAAAATGTTGTCGTCGCGTCGTTCGGTGCGGCCGTCGGAACGGCTGCTCTGAGAAGGGGACGACATCTCCAGACTATACGGCGGTCAGGATCTTGGTGAGGCCATACTTGATCGTTTCGACGGCCTCGTCGGACGTCATCGAGCGCCAGCGCATGAGGATGTCGACGAACTCCATCGTGCACAGAGCATGACCACTCTCGATGGCGCACCGACGTTCGGTCTCGTCGAGGGGGAGCAACTCTTGTGCGAACTGATTCGAGAACTGTCGAAGCATCTGGGCGCGAATTGCTGCCCCAGCAGGCTGGGGCTCACCGGACACGATCAATCGCGCTGCGTTGGCGAGGAACGTGCCTTTCACCACTTCATACAGGGAAACTCGTAACCGGGCGATGGCCTCGACGCGGTCGGCTAAGGAAATGCCAGCCGGGTCGGGCAACGTCGAAACAGCGCGCGCCTCGTCGTGAACGAGTCGCACCACTTCGTCGGAGAGTTCTTGTATGTCGGCGAAATAGCGATACATCGATCGAACCGACAATCCCGATCGAATGGAAACTTCTTCGATGGTGGGAACTCGCATTGTCTCTTCGAACAGTTCGCGAGCCGCATTGACCGCTAGCTGAACGTTGCGATCGCGACGAACGGCGCGTCCGTCTTTGTCCTCGCCGAGATCGGCGCTTGGGTGTGTTGGCTCTGGCACCTCATGAAGGCTAGCCGTGTTGTCTCTGCGTCAGAGGCGACGCGGTGCGAGCACTCTTGAATACTCCTCAGTACCTAGCGGTCGAACAGCGCCTCGCAACCTGTGCCCGCAAGGATTGCATCGACCGCAGCGCGATCGGCGCTGGTGAGCGCGTTGTACTGCTCGCGCAGCCACACGATGCACTTCTTTTGATACGCGAACGTGCCCTGGCTGTACCCGATGCCATCGATGATGCAATCGACCGTCTCGTTGCCAGTATCGAAGGCAGCTTCGTTGGCCAACATGAATGGGGCGTAGGTGCGTCCGATCTCGCCCAGCAACTCGATGGTGGTGGGCGCGATCGAGTTGCGATCGTTCCATCCGGCGTCGCCATCAACGGGCCACCACGACAGATCGTCGGTGCGCTCAACCCAGTTCACAACGCGTGGCGCCCGTTTGATAGCCACGCGAGCCGACTCAGGATCCCAAGCAACCAACTGGCGTAACTGGCCAAAGATGCCGAAGTCGCCGCGGCCTGGGCGGTCGCCAACGAAGAACGGCTGCGAGATGAGGTGACGCTGCATGATGTCGAGCAGGCGCTCATATGACTGCTCGATCGCGGGACGATTTTGTTCGGTGGAGCCCACCAGAGCCATGCGGCTGATCTGGCGATTGGTGATGTACTCCTTGGACATTTTCGCTTGCGCTTCAGACATCTGCTGGTTCATGTCGAGCGGCAGCAAAGAGCCGGCCTTGTCGATGGCATCGCTGTAGTACCAGCGGTAGTGGTACATCTGCTTGGTGACCCACTCGTCGCCGTAATCTTCGATGAGGTAATCGAGGAACGCCACTACCGGGTCGGTGGGCACCAAGCTGCGCGCTGAGTGCATGGTCTCGAGGCGGGCAATGAGCGGACTCGAGTCGATCTGGACGTCGGTGTAGTTGCCGTCGGCGTCAGGGAACGCGATCACCGGAATGAGCTTTACGGGAGCGGCACCGATGGTGTCCCATTTCGAGTCGCGTGGTACCCACGTGAACGGGATCTGGCGATAGCGCAGAACCGATCGCATCTTGAGCGAGTAGGGCGACCCGTAGCCGCCACCGAGAATGAGTGGCTTTGCGTTGTCGTTTGGCATGCGGAGTCCTTTAGTGCAGGTCGAGTCGAACCGGGCCGTGGAAAATGTCGCCGTTGAAGAAGATGGCAACACGGGCCGGGTATGGAATGTCGATGACCAGATCGGTTTCGATGGTCATGTGTCGCGAGGTCCAGCCTTCGGGCATGGTTCGCGGGGTAGCAGGGGTGCCGGGGTCGCGCCGGCCGAGGCTGGCGTCGACCACCTGAGGCATGAGACACCAACCGTGTCCGATATCGATGATCTCAAGCGTGCGGCCCGCGGCAAAAAGCACGCGGTGCGACTTGTAGACGGGCAACACTATTGCGCCGTCGAAGCCGGCTTCGGGCTTGCCGCCACGAGCAACCAGTCCGAACGAATGGCCACCAATTTCGACGGTCTCGACTGGCCCATCGACAAGTGCGCCGGGTGGACGCAAGAAGAACGCAGCATCGTGCTGGCTCAGGCCGACGCCCGATTTGCGATAGCCCTCGGGGAGCACCAACGCTTCGTACTCTTCGGGCGTAATGGGATCTTTTGTGAGCCACACGCCACGAGTGGCCGAGTCGCTGATTTCGCCGTGATAGGCGAGGCCGCCGAGTGACCAGTTGTTGATCCACGTTGGGTCGCCGCGAAGGAGTTCGATTCGTTCGTCGATGGTTGACATGTGGTTGGTCTACCAGACGATCTTGCCGGTGGACTCAAGCGCACGGCCCTCGGCGCGAACGCCCTTAGCGACCATGTCAGCGGCAACGTCTTTCCACAGCGCGCGCAAGTGGTAGTGCGGAACACGTGGGAACAAGTGATGCAGTGCGTGGTGATCGTGGCCTCGAATGAGGAACCGCGAGCCGGGGAACACCGCAACGCGGGTGTCGACATAGCGACCCACTTCGCTGGCTGGGTGATGGGGGTACCACGCAAAGACAAAGAGCAACCACATCATTTGGAGACGGCCGGGAAGCCACCACAACAGCACTGCTTGCCAGCCGAACCCGGTAGCGAAGGCCACGATGAGCGCGAGGGTAGTGACGGCCCAAAAGCGAAACTGCACGATGCCGTCCTTACGGTCGCCGGTGCCGCTCTTGAGTACCTTCGCAGGAATGAACCTGCGCATTGAGGGGACGAGCGCAAACAACGGCAAGAACGTGTTGAGCATCACGAGCCTGAGCCACTTTGCAGGCAGTTCGCGCAGCGGTCCTTCGGTGAAGTGGTCGGGGTCGCGGTTCGGGTCGTTGGTGAACGCATGGTGGCGCATGTGCCCTGGGCGATGCGAGGTATAGGAGATGCCCGTTGGGATCGAGCAGGCCTTGCCAATGAGATCTTCGCCCCAACGCGCCGTGGAGTTTTGTCCCCAGATGTTCTTGTGCGTTGCCTCGTGCATTGGCATGTAGAACATCGAGGCCAGCACGGTGTTGATGATCAGGCCCGCCCACAGCGGCAGCGTGCCGTGTACGCCCAGCACAATCACGGTGATCCATGCAGCCGCGAACACAGCGAAGGTGAGCACAATGCGCAACTGAAAGCCACCCCAGTAACGGGCCGCTGCAGCGCTTTCGGCGCGCAGCACCAGACGCCGCTCTTCGCTTGCGCTTTCGATCGACGAGTCGTCAGGCGATTCAATTGTCATAGCGTGAGACAATAGTGGCAACGGGGCGCAATGGCTAGGTGGACGCGTTCTGCTTGCGACGGTATGCCGTGAATCGGCCAACGAATTCGGTGGTCTCGTCGGGGGTCCATTGCACAGCGGCCCATCCGTTGAGTTCGGTACAGCGTTGGCGATGTTGCTCGATGGCGAGCGGCAACGGATCGGTGAAGCCCAAGGCGCGTAGGCCGTCGAGGCGGACGTAGAGCGGCATCAGTACGGCCTCGGCCAGCGTGGGCTCGGAGCCAACGAGCCAGTCGCTCTGGTGAAGCCATTGACCGATTTCGGCAAGCGCAGCGGAGAGTGCTGCGCACGACTGTGCAATGCGCTCGGGGTGGTGGCCGTAGTAGATGCCGATCATCGGTCGAAAGACGAGTTGATCGATCTGGGCCATGCGTTGACGCACCTCGGCGCGACCGTTGTCGTCGCTTGGCATGAGCGACGAACCGGCGATGCGTTGTTCCATCCACTCAAGGATCGGCATCGAGTCGGCCAAGTAATCGGGGCCGATGCGCAGCATAGGAATCTCGAGGCGTGGGCTGTTGGTGATGAATTCGGAGGGCAACACGAAGTCTGGACCGCGCACAGCAAGCGGTGGAACGTTGACGACGTTGTGCTCGATGCCACGCTGTGCGAGGGCGAATGCAACGCGCGTCGCGAATGGGCAGATCCAGTGTCCGTAGAACGAGACGGTCTCGGTATTGGTGTCGGTGTCGGTGTCGGTGCTCATGGCTTATGACCGCGCGGCCACAGGGCCCCACACTTCGAGATGGTTCACGCGCTCGACGCGACGCGTAGTGCGCAGATCGAGCAATGAGTCGAGACCGGCTTCGGCCAACGTTGCTCGCACAGCGGCCTGACCGTTGGCATCCTGCTGGGCAACGGCATCGTGAAGCCGCTGCATCAACCAGAACCTGTAGGGCATCACGTTGGTCGAGATGGGCACACCGCGCCACGTGAAGTCGACGCGACCGATGCCGCGGCTAGCCGGATCTGGCAGACCGTTGGTGCCGGTGACGAGATCGGGTCGATCGCTCAGCCATGTGTTCGCGTGCTGCACGTGAGCCGTGATCTCAGGAAGGTATTCCTCGGACACGTAGCGCATGAGCGCTGTCAACGTTGGTGGGATCGAGTCGTCGGCAAAGAGTTGCGGCGACGCAGTGCCGGCTTCGGGATACTCGCCGTCGTATGGCTCGTATGTGCTCATCCGCTCGACCCAACGGCCCACTCGCGGAGCGCGTTGCTTCACGAGCATTGCTGGCGCTGGGTCCCGGAACAGGTGCGCCCACATTGCAGCCATCAGCCCGTAGTCGCCAAGTGTTGGCAGGCCGCCGAGGAGGTACGGACTCACGCCGAGATGGGCGTCGAACAACTCAAGCCATTCGACAAATGCTTCTTCGATGAACGGTGCCGTGTCGGCGTTGACGCCGAAGTTGACGGCCGCTTTGCGCATGCGGCCGCTCGAGTGCAAGAAGAACTCAGCGGCCTGCTCTGCGGGCATTGGTGGGAACAAACTTGTGGTGAACTCGTCCTCGAGAAACGCAAGGTTCTGATCGTTGAAGTTCCATCGGTAATGCATCGCTGGGCGCAGCAGGCCTTCGCCGCCGAACAGTTCGAACACATGGCTCACGGCGAGGTGCCGCGGCGTGGTGGGATACGCGGGATAGCGAGTGGCTGTAGCGCCACGTTCGAAGTGATCGATGATGTCGGCGCCATCTTGGATGAGGCGACCGTCGGGTGTCTGGAGCACTGGCATGATCCAGCGACCCACAACCGGGACCACATCGGCTGTGTATCGGTCGCTGCTTGGGTGCGCCTCAACGAAGTTGATTTGCTGCTTACGCAAATATGAACGCCCCTTGCCGGTGTACAACGAACTCGGCGAGCCGTACA
>CANNMD010000039.1 GCA_947505655.1 Acidimicrobiaceae bacterium
AACAAGCCGCGCGCGATCGAGTCGGACTCCTCGCCGAAGCCAACGCGCTGCTGTTATCTTTACAACGCATCGCTCAGACCTTGCCAGCGTCGCTCGACCTACAAGACGTGCTCGACTCAACGGTGACACGTGTGCAATCGCTCGTTGATCACAGCATGCTCACGATTCTGTTGCACAACGACCTCACCAACAGTCTTGTCCCAGCCAGAATTCAGGGCTACACGCTCGACAGTTCGCGCCGGCAGTTGTCACTGCCCTCGGCAGCCCAAGAGGCGCTGCGAGCCCCAAAAACGGTGCGACGCGACAATCTCAAAGTTGCTGCGGCCGACGACCCAGACGCGGTGAGCGATGGGGTCGCTCCCGGTGCACGCTCGGGCATCTACGCAGCGCTTCGCGCCCGCGGTTCGGTCATCGGAATCATTGCGCTTGAATCGCTTGAGCCTGCTCATTTCAGACCCCAAGACGTAGAGGTTCTGCACGGCCTTACCGAACCCTTCGGTATTGCCATCGACAACGCCCGCTTGTTCAAGCGCTTGCGCATCGCTACGGCCGACGAGGAGCGCAACCGAATCGCCCGCGACATCCACGACGACATTGGCTCATCGCTGGCATTCCTGGGCTTTGAACTCGACCGCTCAATTGCCAACGCGGCACGCGGCGCCTCGGTCGAGGTGGCGCTCAAAGACCTGCGTGGCGAGGTGAGCAACATGATCGGCAACATTCGCGAAACGCTGTACGACCTTCGTTCCGATGTGTCCGAGAACCAAGATCTGCCGTCCACCTTGACCCAGTTCATCGAACGTGTGCGAGCTCGTAGCGGTGTTGATGTGACATTCGAATCAAACCAATCGCTTCGGTTGAGCATTGCTCAAGAGCGCGAACTGTGGCACATCGCTCGTGAGGCGCTCATCAACGTCGAACGGCACGCTCGGGCGACGACCGCCTCGGTGCGTTGGGTCTGCAAGCAGTCGCACGCCATTCTCACGATTCGCGATAACGGCATTGGTCTGTCGGCCGCCGGCGGCCGAGTCGACTCATACGGCATGCTCGGCATGCGCGAGCGCGCCGCAAGCATTGGGGCCGAGCTGACCGCCGAGTCCTCGCCAAGCGGTACTGTCATTCGCGTAGGACTTCGCCAACCACAAGGAGCAAGGCAATGGGATTGACCGTACTGCTCGTTGACGACCACACGATGATGCGCCAGGGGCTCCGACGCGGCCTTGAAGACGAAGGCGTCACAGTCGTTGGCGAAGCCGCCGACGGCGAGATCGGTTTCCGCATGGCACTCGAGTTGCGCCCCGATGTGGTGCTCATGGATGTGTCCATGCCCAACGTCGACGGCATCGAGGCCACTCGCCGTTTACTCAAAGCCGATGCCCGCCAGTGCGTGGTCATGCTCACGATGCACATGGATCGTTCCGTCATCGACTCGGCGCTGCGTGCCGGCGCATCGGGCTATCTCATCAAGGACTGCTCAATCGCCGAAGTGGTCGAGGCCATCGGCCTCGCCGCAAACGGCGACACGGTGCTGTCCAAGAATCTGGCCTCGCTGATGCTCGACGAAGCACACAACGTCGAGGTCAACGACGACCCGCTGATTTCGCCACGCGAAGAAGAAGTGCTGCAGTTGGTTGTCGACGGTCTCGGAACTGGCGAGATCGCTGCCCGACTGTTCATCAGCCAAAAAACGGTCAAGAACCACCTTGCCTCGATCTACGACAAGCTCGACGCCCGCGACCGCACCCAAGCTGTGCTCACCGCAGTGCGCATGGGCATCGTTCGCCTCAAGTAACGCCTCAAATAAAAATGGGGCCGGTTGCCCGGCCCCACCTTTGAGATTGCCGTCTGCCCGAAGGCAGCCGTTGATTACTCGCTTGCTGCTTCTTCGCCAGCTTCGGCCACAACTTCGGCTTCGGCTGCAACTTCGGCTTCGGCTTCGGCGGCTGGCGCTTCGGCAGCTTCGGTCGCTGCACCTTCGGTCGCGGCACCTTCGACGGCAGTGCCACCCTCTTGGTAGTACTCGGCCCATGCGGATTCGCGCTCGACGTCGTCTGTGCCAGCGGCCCAGTTTCCGTGCTCGTCCATCTCGAAGTGCTGACGGTACTCTTCGGCCAATTCGCCACCCTCGGCTGCCTGCTTGATCGACAAGCTGATGCGGCGGCGGGCGAGGTCGAGATCGATGATCTTGACCCACAACTCTTCACCTGGCGTCACGACCTGCTCTGGCGAGTCGACGTGGTGTGCGCTCATCTCGCTGATGTGCACGAGGCCCTCGATGCCTTCGCCCACCTGAGCGAACGCACCGAATGGCACGAGCTTGGTGATGCGGCCGTAGACCAACTGGCCAACTTCGTGGCTGTTGGCGAAGGTCTGCCAAGGATCTTGCTGAGTGGCCTTGAGCGACAAGCTGATGCGCTCGCGATCGAAGTCGACATCGAGCACCTGAACGGTGACTGGGTCGCCAACGGCAACGACAGCACCCGGGTGATCAACATGCTTCCACGACAGCTCGCTGACGTGGATGAGACCATCCATGCCGCCGAGGTCGACGAACGCACCGAAGCTGACGACGCTGCTGACAACACCGCTGCGGATCTCGCCTGGCTTGAGGTTGGTGAGGAACTCGTCGCGAGCTTCCTTCTGCGTCTCTTCGAGGTATGCACGACGGCTGAGCACAACGTTGTTGCGGTTCTTGTCGAGCTCGATGATCTTGGCTTGCACCATCTTGCCCACGTAGGGCTGCAGGTCGCGAACGCGACGCAGCTCGACGAGCGAGGCAGGAAGGAAGCCACGAAGGCCGATGTCGACAATGAGGCCGCCCTTGACGACTTCGATGACGAGACCTTCGACCATGCCGTCGGCCTCTTTGAGCTTCTCGATATTGCCCCAGGCACGCTCGTACTGAGCACGCTTCTTGGAGAGCAGCAGGCGACCTTCTTTATCTTCCTTGGTCAGAACCAGTGCTTCGATCTTTTCGCCGAGCTTGACGATGTCGTGCGGGTTGACGTCGTTACGGATGCTGAGCTCGCGGGCCAAAATGACGCCCTCGCTCTTGTAACCGATGTCGAGCAGGACTTCGTCGCGGTCGATCTTTACAACGGTGCCATGCACCAGTTGGCCATCGTCGACTTCGACGAGTGTGCCGGCAATCGCGTCTGCGAATGACATACCGAGGTCATCGGAGATGACCTGGCGAGGTGTGTAATTTCCCTCTTCATCGAAGGTGCCAAAGGCAGAAGAAGTGGGGGTCGAGGTGTCGGACAAGGAGGTATCGCTTTCAGAGGTGGATAAGGGACAATCAAATCGGTCGCACAAAAACGTGACAACGTTGCTGCGAGGTTATCAGCACGCTGGGGATTCGTCACTAGGCCGGGTGCCCAGCACGAGGAATTCGGGCGACTCAGTAGAGGGTTCGTCGGACCCGTATTTGCCCGGTTCGACGCTGCTGATCGAGTCGACCCGCAGACCGCAGGCCGCAAGCAATAACCGCAGCTCACGAGGTGTGTAGCAGCCAGTCCAGAGGTCGACAGCAATCGCTTCGCCTGCAGCGTTGCTGACCTCGGTGCGTTCGTGGCTCACGCCGGTGCCGGCATTGAACTCGGCGTCCTCGTGATACTTCACCGCAAAGTAGGCATTAAACGCACTTAATGCCAGCCGACCTGCGGGCTTCAGCGCCCGCGCCATTCCGCCGAGCACGATGGTGTCGTCGCCATTGGCAGTCATCAAACCGAAGGCCCCCTGGCACAGGCAAATGACCGCGTCGAACTCGGCATCGAAGGCCAATTCGCGGGCATCGAGTCGCTCGAACGTCGCGAGTTCAGGGGCGGCGGCGACAGCTATCTCGACGAACGACTGGCTGATATCGATGCCGTGCACCGCGATGCCGCGGCGCGCCAGCTCGTGTGCGTGTCGACCCGGACCACAGCCAACATCGAGCACGCGCATGCCGGGCTGCAGTTGCAACGCATCGATGAGATAGTCGATCTCGCGCACGGTGCCCTTGGTGAACGAGTAACGAAGGTACGCCGCACCCATGTGTTCGGCGAGCGGTTCGAACCAGTGCTTCTGCTCGACCGGTTGCATCGCTATCCCTTGGCCGCGGCCCAGGTGTAGCCCCAGCTCACGTTGACCTCGAGCGGCACGTTGAGTTGTGCGGCGCCGCGCAAGATGTCGATGACCAACGGGCCGACGGCCTCGCGCTCGGCTTCGGGCACCTCGACCACAACCTCGTCGTGCACCTGCAAGATGAGCTGGCTTGCGAAGCCACCCTGTTCGAGTGCATCGTCGATGCGTACGAGCGCAACTTTGAAGATGTCGGCGGCCAACCCCTGAATACCAGCGTTCATTGCTTGCCGCTCGCCTGCCTGGCGAATACGAAAGTTGGGATTGCTCAACTCGGGGATCGGGCGACGCCGACCAAACAAGGTCTCGGTGTAGCCACGCTCGCGCGCCTCGCGGACGGTTTCGTCCATGTAGGCACGGACTCTGGGGAACGCTTCAAAATACGCGTTGAGGATGACCGATGCTTCGTCGGTGCCAATGCCGAGGCGTTGGCCGAGACCATAGGCCTCCATGCCATAGGCCAAGCCGTACGACACCATCTTCGCCTTCGATCGCTGGTCAACCGTTACTGCCGCCGGATCGACGCTGAACACCCGCGCCGCTGTGGCGTTATGAATGTCTTGTCCACCAGCGAACGCTTCGATGAGGCCGGGATCGGCAGCGAGATGGGCGATGCAACGCAGTTCAATCTGGTTGTAGTCGGCCACCAGCAACACACAACCGGGACCCGGGACGAAGGCCTTGCGGAACAGGCGGCCCTCTTCGGAACGCACCGGAATGTTGTGCAGGTTGGGCTGGTCGCTGCTGAGTCGACCGGTGCGGGCAACGGTCTGATTGAACGTGGCGTGGATGCGACCATCGACAGCGACCTCGTTGAGAAGCCCTTCACCGTAGGTGCTGCGCAGCTTTTCGACCTCGCGATATTGCATTAGCGGCTCAATGAACTCGGGCCACTGATCGCGCAGCTTCTCAAGCGTGGCAGCGTCGGTAGAGAAACCGGTCTTGGTCTTCTTGCCTGGAGCAAGGCCGCGCTCGGTGTAAAGAATCTCGCGCAGCTGCACCGGCGAGTTGAGGTTGAACGGCCGGCCAACCACTTCTTGCAAAACCGCGCTGAGCCGTTGCGTTTCGGCGGACAACTTGTCGGCGAGTTGACGCAGTTCGGCGACATCGACCGCGATGCCCACGTTTTCCATCTTGGCGAGGATGCGCACCAACGGATTCTCGATAGATGCGTACAACTCGCCCATGCCCTGCAGTTCGAGCGCAGCGAACAACGCATCGCCCAAGCGTGACACTGACAATGCCTCGCGGGCGCCGCGCTTAGCTTCGTCGACTCCGCTATCGCCGAAATCGAGTTGCCCCATCGCGCCGGGCTCATCGTGGGGGAACCGGAACGCCGTGTACTTCTCGAGTAGATCGGCAACTGCGTAACGCGACTCGGATGGGTCGATGAGGTACGCGGCGATTGCCGTGTCGAGCGTGAGGCCGCCCAGATCGTGGCCATGCGCGAAGAGCCAACGCATGAGAGCCTTTACGTTGTGGCCGCGCACATTGGTATGCACGCTGAGAGCACCGGCCACGGATTCGTCACGCAAGTGCTCGGCTGGCACCCACAAGCATTCGGCGCTGTCGGCATCGATCACAATCGCAAAGCCAAGGAGATCGCCACGGCCGGGATCACCGAACCAACGCACGCCCACATCGAGACGCGCTAACGACTGGATAGCCGCTTGCGACTGAGCGGGCGACTCGCTGATGGACACCTCGGCTTCGAGCACTTCGGCCGAACTGGTTTCGGGGACAGCAGCACCAAGTCCAAGGCCGGCCAACGCATCGTTGAGCCGAGTGAGCAGCGTGCGCATCTCAAGGAACTCGAACAACCGAGCGACCTCGGCGGCGTTGGGCGTGAACGTCAACGCATCGAGATCGACCTCGATGGGTGCGTCGCAACGAACGATCATCAACTCGAGGTTCAACCGAGCGAGCGCTTCGTTGGCGATCAACGACTCTTTGAGCTTGGGCGTCTGGTCGTTCGCGTGGCTGAAGATGCCATCGAGATCGCCGTAGCTGGCGATGAGCTTCGCTGCGGTCTTCTCGCCCACACCCGGCACGCCAGGAAGGTTGTCGCTGTTGTCGCCGCGCAACGCCGCGTACGACGGATACTGCGCCGGGGTGACGCCGGTCTTTTCGAAGATGCCTGCTTCGTCGTAGAGCGCGTAGTCGCTGACGCCACGCTTGTTGTACAGCACGCGCACATGTGGGTCGCTGACGAGCTGATAGCTGTCGCGATCGCCGGTGACGATGATGACGTCGTCGCCACGCTCTTTGGCCATCTGCGCCACCGTGCCGATGATGTCATCGGCCTCAAACCCAACGAGATCGACCGTGGTGACATCGAGCGCTGCGAGCACTTCACGCACCAACCCCATCTGCTGACGCAGGATGTCGGGAGCGGCTTCGCGTTGCGCTTTGTACTGCGGGTTGGCGTAGTGACGAAAGGTTGGCTCGGGACGATCGAACGCAACCAACACACCCTCGGGCTTGTGGTCCTTGATGAGGTTGATAAACATCGACACAAAGCCGAAGACAGCGTTGGTCACTTGTCCGCTGGCCGTTGCCATGTCGGTGGGCAACGCAAAAAAAGCGCGGTACGTCAGTGAGTTGCCGTCGAGTACGAGAAGTTTTGCCACCAGTTGCCCTACGGACGCAATGTTCCGGCAATAACGCGTTCGGCGACGTCGCGCATGCGGCCACGCTCGCTCATCGCGGTGCGCTGCAAGAAAGTAAACGCGTCTTGCTCTTTCATCGAGCATTCGTCGGCGAGGATGCCTTTGGCGCGATCGATGAGCTTGCGCGATTCAAGCTGCTCACCTAACGCGTCGAGTTCGCCGCTGAGCGACTGCAGCTCGCGGAAGCGACCGATGGCCACTTCGATGGCCGGGATCAAATCGCTCTTTTGGTACGGCTTCACGAGATAGGCCAACGCGCCAGAGTCGCGTGCTTGCTCAATGATTTCGCGCTGGCTGAACGCCGTCAGGATCAAGACACCGCACAGGCGCTCTGCATTGATGAGCGCGGCAGCCGTGAGGCCGTCCATGCCTGGCATCTTGATATCGAGAATCGCAAGGTCGGGCTTCAATTCGCGCACCAGCTCGACGGCCTTATCGCCGCGACCAGTCTCGCCAACTACTTCGTAGCCCTCTTCTTCGAGGGTCTCTTTGAGATCAAGCCGGATAATGGCTTCGTCTTCGGCAATCACCACACGAATGGTCACAGGCCGTCCTTTCGATAGCAGGTATGCCCGCTCGACTATTTAACCACGCGCGCTGTGGGCTGAAGCCAGCCTTAGCCAACCATCCGGTCAAGCAGCGAGTCTTGTCGTCGCTCGAGTTCGGCAATTGACTCGGTGACGTGCAAGCGGTGCTTCGCCATTGCATCGGCGTGGGCCTGAGCGCTGTGGTAGTCGTGCGAGGCGCCATGGGTCTCAGATACCAACGAACGAATGCTCATGTCGTCGGCTTCGCCAGAGAGCTGGGCGAGCTGTTCGTCGATGACCCCGAGCTCTTCGCGAAGCTGACGCAGACGCGCCGACGCTTGCTTGAGACGTCGTTCGACGAGCCACTTTGCCACTTCGTCAGTCTACGAAGTCTGTAGCGCCCGGCTGGGCATAGGTCACGCGTAGCGCACCATCGCAGGCAGACTGTTGGGGTGCATGACGAGTGGGGAATCAGCCACGGCTACTTCGATGTCGATGGAACCTGGCATGCAACGTCTGATTCCACCCGCCAGCGCTTGCGCGACGCGATGGGAGATCCCCAAGACGCTCCCCCGCTGTGGTTCGTTACCGCAGGCGACTCGCCCACATTGTGGAACCCCTGTCGGCTTGTGCTTGAAGACGGAACTGACCGAGGCGAGATCGTCGCGTTGCCCGCAGACCTTGCGATTGGCTACCACCTGTTACATCCCGTCGACGGTGGGCCAACAACGCACCTGATTGTTCACCCGTTGGCTTGCCCGGAGATTCCGTTGGCATGGGGTGTGGCCGCTCAGATCTACTCGCTGTGGAGCGCTCAATCGTGGGGCATCGGCGACCTCGGCGATGTGGCCACACTGGCGCACACTGTTGCCGATGCAGGCGGGGCGGCGATGCTGCTCAGCCCGTTGCATCAACCAGCCCCATCGCTCCCCCAGCAAGACAGTCCGTATTACCCCAGTAGCCGCCGCACACTCAACCCATTGCTCATTTCGTTCAACGCTGCTCCGCCACCTGAGTTGGTCTGCGATGCAAACACCTTGATCGATCGCGACCAAGTGTGGGCTGGCAAACGTGCCGCACTCGAGCACTTGTACGCCGAGTCATCAACGCCGCCGCCACTCCCCGACTCGATCGCGATTTGGAACGCTCTCTGCGACGAGTACGGGCCCGATTGGACTGCGTGGCCCTACGAGCTACGTCGCTTCGATCCGACGGTGATTGCGGCGCGCCTCGCAACGAACCAGCCGTTCGCCGCGCGTGCTGCGTTTCATCAGTGGTGCCAGCAGATCGCCCTCTCGCAACTGCTTCAGCTTGGCTCAACCGGCGTTGCGATCATCGGTGATCTCGCAGTCGGTTTCGATCCGCACGGCGCCGACGCGTGGGAGTACCAAGATGTACTGGCGCTCGATGCCCGCATCGGTGCGCCGCCTGATCCGTTCAACGCCGCCGGCCAGGACTGGGGTATCCCAGGCTTCGTTCCGTGGCGACTGCGACAGGCCTGTTACGAACCGTTCATCGCCACGGTTCGTTCCTCGCTACGTGGCGTCGGTGGGCTGCGCATCGATCACGTGATGGGTCTCTTCCGGCAGTTTTGGATACCCGAGGGCATGGCTCCCACCGACGGCGCCTACGTGCATTTCGCTGCCGACGAGCTGTTGGCGATCATCTGCCTCGAAGCCACACGCGCCGCAGCGTTTGTGATCGGCGAAGACCTCGGCACCGTGCACGACGGCGTTCGCGAGGCGCTCGCGGCGAGCAATATCGCGCGCACGTTGGTGGTGTGGTTCGAACCCGAGCCACCGTCTGGGTGGCAAGCGAACGCGCTGGCGACCGTAACGACACACGACTTACCCACCGTCGCCGGGGTGTTCAGTGAGGTAAGTGGTGGCGTCACGCAACGCGCACGCCTGCTCGCGATCGCCAACGTCCACTCAGTGGATGCGGCAATCGCCCAGGCTCATGCGGCGGTGCTTCAGTCGCCAGCGAGGCTTCGACTGCTGGCTACGGACGACGTGTGCGTAGCGCTCCATCAGCCCAACCTGCCGGGCACCGTCGGCGGCGCAAATTGGCGCCGACGTTTACCGGTTGCGGTTGATCAGATTACGCTCTAGCCGCTCGCAGCCGAGCGTTGGCCTCAGCGCTCGTCTTCAACACCATTACCGTCGTCGTCTGCATCGGTTTTGTTCGAGGCGGAAATGGCCGCTCATCAGCACGTTCAACCGAAAAACCCTGTCGCACCCCTCATCCATAATGACCGCCTGAAACGCCGCACTACGGCGCCACGAAAGGCGACAAACACCATGTCAACCACACACAGCAAGCGTTCAGCGGCAGTTTTGCCGGCGGCCAACAGCACCGTCGCCAAGCCCCGCCGCACGGCAACGAACGGGTCGGTCGCGATCAAACTCACCCATGGCGAGGGCACGTATCGCCTCGAAAATCACCCGGGCGATGAGTTCTGGTATATCGAACTCACGCTCGATTACTCCACCGACATTCCCGGGCCCCAGCCAAAACCGGCGCTCATTGCTAGCGCCACTCTCTTGCGGGTGCGCTGTCTCCGCATCGAAGAGATCCATGTCGACCTTGATTGCATGTCGGCAGATCTGGGAACCATTGGCTTCGCAGTCGAGATGTCTTCGCGGGGCAAGCTCGCCGACTACTCAATGCACGTGGGCGCCAACTCAACGTTCCTCGTCGCCATCGATGTCGTGGTCGATCCATTCTGGCGAGGGCGCCGCCTTGGGCCAGCGCTGGTCGCGGTGGCGAGCGATCTACTCAACGCTGACATCACCGTCTTGACACCGTTCGGGCTCAAGACTCGGCTCGATGCCAATGGCGAGGTCTTTACCGACTACTACCTGCCACGGCCCGGCCCCGAGGTGCAGGCCAAAGTGAAAAAGGCTTGGCACACGGCCGGGTACCGCCCTCTCTACGACGGTGTGGTGTGGCAGGGGCACGACATTCCCGAAGGGCACACCTTCAACAAGCGCATCAAGGCGGCCAGAGACCGAATTGCTGCCCTCGACGATCAGGTCGACAACGCCGCCACGAGAGCATGGTGGTGGCGGCGTGTCGATCGTCAGTTACGCCACGCCGCCAAACTGGCCCGAACCCAGTAGGCCGGCGGCAATCAGGAGCCTCAGGAGCCTCAGGAGCCCAAGTCGCCGAGGTCGCCCAGCGAGATATCGCACTTGCTGAACAGCGAGAAGATGTCACCAAAGGCGCTCTCCACGTCGACCGCAGTGTTGCCGGTCATTGAGTCGATGACTGCCTTCTTAAACAGGTCGTTGCCGAACATCGCATCGGCTACGCACTTCACCTGCTTCTCGGTGAGCGAACCTCCGAGGCCCTGCGAGAGCTGCTCGGTCATCAGCTTGCCGAAGTCGACACACTTGCCATCGAAGATCACATCGGCCATTGCTGTCGCCTGCTTTTCTGACAATGAAGTCAGCGTGCCGATGTCGTCACCAGAGGCGATGTCGTCGGGTGACACGCCGGCCTCGGTGAGGGTGTCGACACCGATGACTTTGACCATTGAGGTTGCAAGGCAGTTGGCCTGATCGGGATCGACCGGGAACGACTCGTCACCCTGGATAGAAGCCGCCAACGCGTCGATGTAGTCCTTCTCGGATCCGCTCGCACCCGAGCCGCCGCTGGTGACCGCGGTGGTATCGCCGGTTGCCGTGTTTTCGCTCGCGCTGCTGGCGCTGCTCACATTCGTGACACTGCTTCCGTTGCTTCCGCACGCAGCGGGTATCAACAACAACGCAGCACCAATCAATGACCGTCCAAACACATTCATGACACCCTCAGTTCTCTTGCGAAATTGACACTCACTACCGTAATACCCGAATTGGGGCGCCCCGATAAAAGAGGGCTTTAGGCCTTCTCTACGGATTGACCACCAAGGTCGAGCCACGCCCATCGGAAAGCGGCTTGACCTCGATACCCACGTGTAGCCGTTCCTTCATCGCTTCGACGTGGGTGATGGCACCCACCATACGGCCCGCGGCATGCAGCAAAGTGAGCGCCCTGATCGCATCGTCGAGTGCGTTGGGGTCGAGCGAGCCAAATCCTTCGTCGACGAACAACGCCTCAAACTGCTTTCCGCTACCAACGCCACCGTGGCTGACGACATCGGCCAGGCCGAGCGCCAACGACAGCGAGGCTTGAAACTGCTCGCCACCTGACAACGAGGCCGTGGCCCTTGAGCGGCCGGTGTGGGCATCGAACACCTCAAGGGTGAGGCCGCCCCTCAGACCCGTAGCGCGGTTGAGCTTGTAGCGCAGGTTGGTCATACGACCGAGATGCACATTGGCAGCGGCGGTGACGCGATCGAGTTCACCGGCCAACACCCATCGCTCGAGCTTCACCCTGATACCTGCTTCGCCATTACAGGTTTTGAAGACGATGCGAGCCGTGTCACGCTGAGCGCGAAGGCCGGCAGAGTCGGCGGCAACTTCGAGAGACCGAGCAAGGTCGTTCGCAGCGGCGCTGAGTGCGTTGGCTGCTGTAGTGAACTCGCTCAGCGCCTGCTGGGCGCCACGGTTGGCCTCATCGGCCACAACCTTCAACTGCGCGATGTCTGGGCACGCTTCAGGTATCCCTTGCGTGGCCAGTTGTTGCAAGATGGTGGTGTATCTGGAGAACTCGCGCTTCCAGCCTTCGATCGCAACATCGAGATCGCCTTCTACGGCTGGGTCGAGTAGCGCTGCTGTTGCGGCCTCGATGTTGGCGTATCCACTGGCGCTGAGTCGTTCATCGAACTCTCCCGCCGCTGCTTCAAGCGCCGCACCGGTTGCGGCGACCGCATCGAACAAGCCGCTGGTGCGGTCTGATGCGGACTGCAATTCACCAACGTTGGCCAGCTTGGCTTCGAGAGCTGCTGCGTCGATGGCCGCTGCCGCCTCGACACATCGATCGGCTTCCTTGCGCTTCGCCTCGGCGGTCGTCTGCAATCCATTGAGGCGCAGGGATGCACTGCGCTCTGACCCCTGGGCCGTGACGAGCTGAGCGTTCTCGCGTTCGACGCGACGCTGCAGTTCAGCGAGTTCGCCTGCAGCTGCTCGCGCGTCTGCCAGCGACTCGCCCAGGTCGCTGAGCGCCTTCGCAAAGGTTTCGACTGGCATGTCGGCACTCTCCGCAAGCGCTTCGCGAAGCCCTTCAATTGTGGTGCTGAGCCTCTGCACCACTTCGCCCGCATCAGACCACAGCGCGCGAGCGCTGTCGACAGCATCGTGATCGACAGACTCGCCGTCGACCACTTGGGCAGGGTTCGGGTGCTCAGACGAACCACACACCGCACATGGTTCGCCATCGATGAGTTCTTGGGCAAGGCGCGGAGCCGTGGTGAGAACGAATCGAGCCATGACCGATTCGTAGTTCAGCTTCGCCTTCGCTTCAGATTCCTTCGCCCCAAGCAGATCTGCCACTGCTTGCTCAAGCTTGTTGCGCTGATCGCGACGAATACGGGCCGTGTCAACATCTCGCTCAAGTCGCTCGACCGACGATGCCGCTGGGGCCAGCACTGCCACTCGGCCATCGAGCTCAGCGAGATCGGCCTGCAACGACGCGATTGACGCAACCAACGTTTGGTGCTCGGCGTTGGCAGCAACAACAGCAGCTTCGGCCTCGTCAGCGTTGGCTACTGCGTCACGTGCATCGCTGAGCGCCCGTCGATCAGCTTCGAATTGGGTAACGGCCGCCTGCACTGCAGTGGCAATTGCTGCAGCATTAAAGCTGGGCTCGGGCTGCCCAATTGCGGCAAAACCGTTGGCCACTTCACTGCGGAGTTGATCGAGTTGAGTGCTTGCCGCATCAGAACGAAGGCGGGCCTGAGCGGCCTTAGCAGCGGCCTCTGTGGCAGGGTGAGCGCGTTGCGATGCAGCGACGAGCGACTGGTTGGCCGTCGTTGAGGCGCGCTGCCCCTCGAGATCATCGAGCTTGCTGGCGGCAGCAGCGGCCTCGTTGAATCGCTTGGCATCACCCTCGGCTGCGGTGAGATGAGAAGTGGACAGCGTCGCTGCATGTTGTAGCGCTTTCACGTGCGCATCGCGCTCATCTCGTATCGGATCGAGAGCGACGATGAGTTCGTGAAGGCGCTCGTCGGATGCCTCAGCGAGTGGAGCGCCATCGATGTCGCCCGAGGGGTCGGCGAGCTCGGACATCCACGCCGCGCGGGCGGCCGCCAACGCGGTCACTGCGTTGGCGCGATGATGCTGAACTTCGACATCGACGTCGGCGACCTGACCGTTGAGTCTTTCCATCTGTCGCTTCAGAAGCTTTGTGGCTTCCTCAAATACCTCGCCGCCGAACAACTGGCGCAGCAGCTCTTCGCGGTTCTCGTCGGTGGCAATGAGGAAGTCGGTGAACTTGCCCTGCGGCAGCAACACCACGCGCTGGAACTGGGTGCCATCGAGGCCAACGAGTTCGATGCACTTCTTCTTTACATTCTCAGAACCGGTGGCAAGGGCCTCGGTGCCGGCACCAACGAGCTTGGAAACAAGCGCCGTTGGCCCATCGGGCGTGGTGCCAGTGCCATTCTTCTTTGGCTTGTCCCACTTCGGGGTGCGATGAACGCTGTAGCGCACTCCATCGGCCTCGAACACCAGAGTGGCGTAGGTTTCAACATCGGCCGCTGCATGGTGCGATCGCGGGCTGTCGTTGCTGGGTCGCGCCCCAGGAAGAACCCCATACAACGCATAGACCATTGCATCGAAGACCGTGGTCTTGCCGGTGCCCGTGGGACCGGTAACGACGAAGAGACCGCGCTGGCCGAGCGCTTCGAAATCGACAACCTGCTTGCCTGGGAAGGAACCAAAGGCTTGGAACTCAAGACGGAGCGGGCGCATCAGACGGCCTTCAATTCGATCTCGGCTGCGGCTTTAGCGATGGCAGCGTGCAGCACCTCGAGCTGCTCAGCTGATGGCTCGTCGCCGGTGGAGTCGATCCAGAACAGCGTGGCCGCCTCGCTCGGCGTGACCGTGTTGCGGTCGAGCGGCGTCTCGCCATCACCCCTCATGACAACGGGCGGGCTCAACACGATCTCGACCACGTTCGGATAGAGCGCCGACAATCGCTGTTTGGCATCGAGCACCACACCCGGGTCGGTGATGATGGCTCGCACCAACGAACGCTTCGCCTCTGGGCTCGGTTCGGCTCGCAGCAGTTCGTCGATGAGACCAGTGACTGTGAGCACCGGCCGACCCACCGGAATAGCCACGGGTTCGACGACACACGTGCCATCGGCTGCCATGTCGATGATCTCAATGCTCTTGGCGTGGTCTTCGGAGAATGAATACGCCAACGGAGTGCCGGAGTAGCGCACCGTGGGGCGTGAACCAACGGTTTGCGGGCGATGGAGATGTCCGAGCGCTGTGTACGAGAACTTGTCAAACAACGAGGCGTCGACCGTGCCCGTGCCGCCAATGGTGAGTTGCCGTTCGGAGTCGCTGACGGCGGCGCCAGCAACGTATGCGTGCGAGACAGCCAGCGAACGCGGCGCGAAGAGTGACGGAGTAGCTGCGGCGATCGCCGCGGCGAGTACCGATTGATGCGTGCGCGCTCTGCGACGGTCGGTTGCATCGGCGGTGACTTCTCCCGCTCCTTCAGACAAACCGTCGGGTGCAGCCTGCGGATCGAGAAACGGAAGCATCACGAGATCGAGTGGGCCATCGGCAAAGTTGAGCGTGATGACCTCGCCGATCTTCGAGTAGCCACCCCGGATATAGACACCGCTGCGATCAAGCAGATCGTCGTAAGCGAAAACGCGGTCGGCACCATCGTGATTACCAGTAATGACCGCCACTGTGATGGCGGCCGCCTGCAGGGTGCGCAACGCCTCACGAAACATCACCACTGCGTCGGTGGGCGCGATAGCGCGATCGAAGATGTCGCCAGCGATCACTACGAGATCGACGTTGCGCGACATCGCCTCGGCGGTCATCCACGTAATGAACGCTTGCTGATCGTCGGCCAGCGAAACTGCGCCAAAGCTCCGGCCGAGGTGCCAATCGCTGGTGTGAAGTATTCGCATCTGAACTCCTGTGTCATTGCGGCCGCGCTGCGGTCGGCGAACCATAGTGCTCGCATCAGTAGAGACAACGCACGTACCTCCACAGAGTGTGACATCGGCCTGCACAGCGACGGCAGTTGTTCACAAACGAGCAACAAAACCATGCTTCGACTGAAACGTGGAGTCGCTAATCTCAACCGCATGCCCACAGTGGTGATGCGTCTCTGGCTCCCCGACATACCCGGAACTCTCGGTCGAGTGGCTGCCGCCATTGGCCAGGTGAGCGGCGATGTCATCGGCATCGAGATCCTTGAACGCGGCGCCAATCTGGCCATCGACGAATTGACCGTATCGCTACCCGAGGACGCAAGCCTCGATGCGCTGATCGGTGCAGTTGGTCGGGTCGATGGCGTCACCATCGAAGACGTCTATCACGTTGAAACAGATCGTTCGGAGCAAAGCGTGCTGGCACTCGATGTCGCCGCACGCATCATGGAAACCGACGACGTCAACCGACTCGACGCTGCCTGCGCATTGTTGCGCAACCTGCTTCACGCCGATTGGTGCGTTATATCCAACGCAACCGACGCGGCCAACGCTTCGCCGGTTGCGCGCTCGGGCACCTTGCCCGATCTGCAATGGGTGGCGGCCTTTCTCGATGGGTCGAGCCACCTCCCGCCTGACATCGCCCACGAGCACACCCCAGCCGACATTGCGTGGGCGCCAATTGTCGGGCTCGATGCCACCATCGTGGTGAGTCGCCATCGCGGAGCCTTCCGGCTTCGCGAACGCCAACATCTCTCGCTCATCGCGCGCATCGTCGCCATGGCCCTCCTCGCTGCCACCCAGTCGGAAGTGGCGGCGTACGAGCCCTTCAGGGGCGTATAGACCGCCACTTCGCGCACAACTGAGCTCTCTGTCGGAGTGACACACTCACTCGTCGGTTGTGTACGGTGCCGCCACTCGTGCCGCCGAGGCCCTCGCCAAGCTGTGTTACGAAACACTGCTCGCCGACGGACCCGCCGCGCTCGCAGCGGTACGCGCCAACTCAGTGACGCCGGCGCTTGAGCGCATTGTCGAAGCGAACACGTTGCTCTCAGGACTCGGCTTCGAATCGGGCGGACTCGCCATTGCTCACTCTGTGCACAACGGACTCACCGCAGCCGCAGGCACGCACTCGTATCTGCACAGCGAGAAGGTGGCATTCGGACTCTTGGTGCAACTCGTGGTCGAGGGTCGCCCGCACAGCGAGTTTGTCGATGTCGTGCGGTTCAACCGAGCCGTGGGGCTCCCCACGTCGTTGGCCGAGGTGGGCCTGGCCGACGCAGACCTCGACCTACTTCGGATCATTGCAACACGCACCGTCGCCGCCGGCGAGACGGCTCACAACGAGCCGTTCACGGTGAACGCAAGCATGATCCTCGATGGCATTCGCGGTGCCGACTCGTTGGCCCGCTCAATCAGCTAGCAAGCCGACCGATCGCCTCGGAAGTGGCGGCGTACGAGCCCCTCAGGGGCGTGTACGCCGCAAGTTCGCGGTTGCGAGGGCGTCGTTACACCTGACGGGCGTCGAGTTGGATTTCGGAGACGTCGATTTCGGGATGGTCGAGCATCGTTGCGAACGACGATGCCAGTGACAC
>CANNMD010000040.1 GCA_947505655.1 Acidimicrobiaceae bacterium
GCCAGTTTGTGAGCGCTGACACCGCCGCAAGTTTGAACGCAACAATCGAGTCCCCGGCTCGTAGCCATTCAATTCGTCGAGCACTGATGGTGCCCGGCGCGCTGGTGCTGATGATCGTGTTGTGGGAGGGCTATAAAGCCATCGGGCCCGAGAACGGCGCCGACGTGTTTGGCGTTCGCTTGATCCCGCGCACCAGCGATCGGGCAATGCCGCACGTGGTCGAAATGCTGCGCCGCTTTGGACGTCCCGAAGTGGGCGGAGGCAGCAGCCGCACCGTGTTCGATGCCGTCTTTGCGGCAACTTGGTACTCGTTTCGCGTAGCGCTGCTCGGCTTGGTGTTGGGCGTGTGCTTCGGGCTGCTCATTGCAATGCTGATGGCTCGCTTCAACCTGCTGCGCAAGGGGCTCATGCCGTACCTCATCATCTCGCAGACGGTTCCGCTCATCGCTCTCGCCCCGCTCACCGTGAGCTGGGGAGGGCGGCTCAAGTTCGGCAGTTTCGAATGGCAGAAATGGATGTCGGCTGCGCTACTCAGCGCGTTTCTGGCGTTCTTTCCGGTTGCTGTCGGAGCCATTCGCGGCTTCGCGTCGCCGCCCGCTGCCTCGCTTGAGTTGATGGACTCGTATGCGGCCACATGGTGGCAGGGATTTCGCAAGCTGCGGTTCCCGGCGGCGCTCGCATATCTCATGCCGGCCTTCAAACTCGCTGCCGCGGCAGCTGTTGTCGGTGTTGTTGTTTCGGAGATCTCGATCGGTCTTCGTTTCGGAATTGGGCGACTCATTTTGTCGTACAGCCAAGAAGCCACCGGCGATCCGGCCAAGGTGTACACAGCGGTCGTCGGGGCGGCTGTGCTCGGCCTCGCGATGGCCGCATTGGTGTCATTGGTCGACCGGATGCTCTCGAAGAATCGGCCTGCGGAGGCACAAGCGTGAAACACGAGTCCCATTCACCCAACCAATCGCTGGGTCAGCCAGCGGTTGTTGTCGACAATGTGTCGAAGGTCTTCAACGCCGGTGGCCGCCAACAGGTCGATGCATTGCTCGACGTGTCTCTTACGGTGCAACCCGGCGAGTTTGTGTCGCTCATTGGCCCATCAGGTTGCGGTAAGTCAACGTTGCTGCGGCTCATCGCCGACTTGCTCTCGGTGTCTTCTGGCTCGCTGGTGGTCAACGGAAAGTCGGCAACGCAGGCCCGCCTCGATCAGGACTACGGGATGGCCTTTCAGCAGGCTGGCTTGTTCGACTGGCGCAACGTTGCCAAGAACATCGAGTTACCGCTTGAGATCCGCGGATGGGATCAAGCCAAGCGGCGCGAGCGTTCGGCCGAGATGCTCGAACTGGTGAAGCTTTCCGAGTTTGCGGCGCACATGCCGTGGCAGTTATCGGGGGGCATGCAGCAGCGCGTTGCCATCGCCCGTGCTCTGGCAGCGCACCCACCGCTGTTGTTGATGGACGAACCCTTTGGTGCGCTCGACGAAATGACTCGCGAGCACATGCAGGCCGAATTGCTCAGCATCTGCGCCAGCACCTCGACCACAGTGATTTTCGTGACCCACTCAATTCCCGAAGCCGTATATCTCAGCGATCGCGTCGTAGTGATGAGCCCGCGTCCGGGTCGTATCACCGCCACCATCGACGTAAACCTTGGTGGAAACCGAAACGACGACACCCGTGAGGCCTCAGAGTTTTACGGCAAGATCACCGAAGTGCGCGAGGCCTTGCGCGGTATCGAACACGTTGGCGGCGCTCGCGGAATCGAAGACCGTTGAACACCGCCTCGATGCAACGCAAGGTAGCTAACGCTGCGGTGCCAGTGGCCTTCGGTGTTGGCTTCGTCTTGTTGTGGGAGTTCTTCGTTCGCTGGCGCGAAATCAAGCAGTTCATTTTGCCGAGGCCCTCGTTGATCTGGAAGGAGGCCGTGCATAACGCTGGCTTCCTGCGGTCTGCAGCCACCGTGAGCGGCACCAATGCGTTGGTCGGATTGGTCTGCGGCATCATCATCGGCTGCGCCGTTGCGATGATCGCCAACCGCTTCAAGATTCTCGCCGAGCTCGTCACGCCGCTGTCGGCCGCCATCAGCGCCATTCCCATCGTGGTCATCGTCTCGATTCTGAACAACATGTTCCGCATCGGCTCCGAGGTGCCGCGTCGCTTGATGGTGACCATCGTCGTATTCTTCGTGGTCTTCGTCAACGTGGCTCGCGGCCTTCGTCAGAGCAACGCCACTCAGATGGAACTGATGCGTTCGTATGCTGCGTCGCCGTCACAAGTGATGAAGAAGGTTCGCTTTCCAAACGCGATGCCGTTCTTGTTTACAGCTATCAAGATCGCTGCACCGCTGGCCGTAACCACTGCGTTTGTGTCCGAGTATTTCGGTGGCACACAAGATGGTCTTGGCCAAAAGATTCCCGCCGCAATGGCGAACTCAAAGGACCCATTGGGTTGGGCATACGTGGGCGCTGCCTGCGTGCTCGGTCTCGGGTTCTTCATTGCGGCTAACGTCCTTGAGTACGTGGCGGTGCCTTGGCAGCGCGCGCGTAACTCTGGGTGAAATCCAAAACCAGCAAACAGTAAGGGGAGATAATGAAAATCAATCGGCTCAGTAAGGGCGCGGTGCTGCTTGCAGTCGCCGGCCTCGCCGTCGCAGCGTGCGGCAGCGACGACACAGCATCACCAGCAACAACACCAACATCGGGCGTCGCCGCGGCGGGCTGCGATGCCAGTAAGGCACCTGCCACGTTGACCAAGGTCAAACTGCAGTTGCAGTGGTTCACCCAGGCTCAGTTCGCCGGCTATTTCGCCGCCGTTGACCAGGGTTGCTACGCAGCCGAGGGTCTCGATGTCGAGATCATTGAGGGTGGCGTTGAGATCGTCCCACAGAAGCAACTCGCCGACGGCCAGGTTGACTTCGCATTGTCGTGGGTTCCAAAGGCTCTCGCATCGCGCGAAGCCGGTGCCGACATCGTCGACATCGCCCAGATCTACCAGCGTTCAGGCACCCTGCAGGTCTCGTTCAAGGACAAGGGCATCGCTACCGCTGCCGACTTCAAGGGCAAGAAGATTGGTAACTGGGGCTTCGGCAACGAGTACGAAATCTTCGCCGCTTTGTCGAAGAACGGTCTCGACCCAGCCACAGACGTGACCTTGTTGGCTCAGCAGTTCGACATGGCCGGCCTCTTGAGCGGCGACATCGATGCGGCCGAGGCAATGACCTACAACGAGTACGCACAGGTGCTCGAGTCGAAGAACGAAGCCACTGGCAAGCTCTACACCGCCGATGACCTCAACGTTGTTTCGTACGAGACCGAGGGTGTTGGAATGTTGCAGGACGCCATCTGGGCCGATGCCAAGAAGCTCGCCAGCGATGCCACCTACAAGGAGACCGCTGTCAAGTTCGTGAAGGCCTCTATTCAGGGCTGGATCTACTGCCGCGACAATGCAGCATCATGCCGCGACATCGTCGTTGCCAAGGGCTCAAAGCTCGGCGCAAGCCACCAGCTGTGGCAGATGAATGAAGTCAACAAGCTCGTGTGGCCAGCCACCGGCGGCATTGGCGTCATCGATCAGGCAGCATGGGATCGCACCGCCAAGATTGCTCAGGAGACCAAGAACCTTGAGGGCGCCGCGGTGCTCACCAAGGCCCCTGACGCTGGTGCATTCACCAACGACATCGTCAACGAAGCACTCAAGCAGCTGAAGGATGCCGGCGTTGATGTCACCGGAAGCAGCTTTGCTCCTCTCACGGTCGAGTTGGCCGAGGGCGGTAACTGACCAACTGGTCAGAGAAGAACGAGCCGAGGGCGGGCAGCGCAAGCTGCCCGCCCTTCGTTTCGCCAGACGGTTATGAACAGACAGCCACCACCACGATCGGGAGACGGCAATGCCAAAACGCAACAGGGCAAATGAACAGCGCAAACAGTTCGGAACAGCGGCCGTGGTGCCAGTGGTCGCCGCGGCGAAGACCGACGCCGCTCCCGCAGTTGTGGCGAAACCCGTAGACGACGCCGCCACCCGCGCCGCGAAGATGTTTGCCGAGAGCCTCAGCGCGCACGAGGCAGCTGACCAAGCCGAGCGCGAACGAGTGCGGCTCGAAACCGAGCAGATGCAGCGCCACGAACAGCTCAAAGCAAACAAGCAGCGCGCCGCCGATCTCATTAAGCAACTGCGCGGCCAAGATCGAGCCCGTCAACGCCGTGTCGAGGCCGAAGCCGCGTATCGCGTTGCTCTCGCCGAACTGCAAGAGTTCGAAACCGGAGAGCGTCCAGCTTGGGCACCGGCGGTCGAAGTTGAAGACGACATCGAATCTGATTCGCACGACGATTCGCACGACGACTCCTCCGAGTCAGCCGACGACAACTCGATTGGTGACGACTCGGCATCTACCTCCGAGTGACTCTCGCTCGTACCGAGGTACCCACCTCCAACGGGGCTGCGCTTGAACGCATTGCGCCGTGGCTCTTCGTGCTGTTCTGGAGCACCGGGTTTATTGCTGCCCGCTACGGCACCCAAGACGCTGGCCCGCTCACGTTCTTAACGGTTCGCCTCAGTGTCGCCGCCGTGTTGCTGTGGATCGTTGCCGCTGCCACCCACGCCCCAGCGATTCATCGACGCCAGGTCACTTGGGCTTCAGTTACGGGCCTCGGGATGCACGCGATGTATCTGGGTGGCGTGTTTGTAGCCGTCGCTCATGGCCTGCCGTCGGGGCTCGGAGCGCTCATTGCCGGGCTGCATCCGGTCATCACATCAGTGGCGGCGCGTTTGCTCCTTAACGAACGGCTCTGGCCTGCCCAATGGCTTGGTGTGTCGCTGGGCATGGTCGGCGTGCTTGCTGTGGTCGTCGATCGCTTGCACGCCCATTCGGGCGGCATCACCACCTTTACCCTGTGTGCAATGACCGTCGCAGTTGTTGGCATGGCTGGCGGAACGTTGGTGCAGCGGTATCGCGGCGCGCAGATGCCGTTGCTGCGCGGCACAGCAGTTCAGTACTCGGCCTCTGCTGTCGTCGTTTCCGTCGGGGCCATCGGCAACGAGCACTGGCAGTTCCACTCGACGCCGCGCCTGTGGTTCTCGCTGGCGTGGGCGTTGCTGGTGCTCTCCATCGCGGCAGTGCTGATCATGATGGTGCTGTTGCAGCGTCATGCAGCGGCGCGAGTGAGCAGCCTGTTCTTTCTTACGCCAGCGCTCAGCACCATCGAAGGCGCGATCTTGTTCGGCGAGCGCCTTGGTCTGCTGGCGCTCATCGGATTTGTGGTGGCGCTTGCAGGAGTGTGGTTGACCACTCGTCAGCCGGTGTAGTGCTGATCAGCCAGTTCAAGAACTTCGTCAATGATGGCGATGCCCGCACGGGCTTCGTCGGCTGGCGTGTTGATTGGCGGCACCACGTACAAACGGTTGAAGTGCGTGAATGGCCACAGGCCGCGCTGCTTACATGCTGCAGCGAGATCAACCATTGGCTGCGCCGCGGCACCCACGGCGTTGAACGGAACCAACGGTGCTCGCGTCTCACGGTTGGTCACCAGATCGAGTGCCCAGAAGGCGCCGAGGCCACGCACGTCGCCAATTGATGGGTGCTTCGCGGCAAGCTTGGCGAGTTCTGGTCCGATGACATCGGAGCCCAGCGTGCGGGCGTAATCGATGAGGCCCTCTTCTTTGAAGATGTTGATGCTGGCCACGGCCGACGCGCACGCCAACACGTGGCCGCTGTAGGTGAGCCCGCCTGGGTACTGGCGATCGCGGAACGTGTCGGCGATGCGCTGGCTGATGATCACGCCACCGAGTGGGATGTACCCGCTGTTGGAGCCCTTGGCAAAGGTGATCAGGTCGGGGGTGACATTCCAATGGTTGACGGCGAACCACTCGCCGCAGCGGCCAAAGCCGGCCATCACTTCGTCGGCGATGTACACAATGCCGTGCTCGTCGCAGATGTCGCGCACGCCCTGTAGGTAGCCGGGGGGCGGAACGAGAATGCCGTTGGTACCCACCACGGTCTCAAGGATGATGCAGGCAATAGTGCCTGGTCCCTCGACCATGATGGTCTCGCGCAGGTGCTGCAGAGCGCGCTCTGATTCTTGGATCTCGTCGGTGCTGTGGAACGGGCTGCGATAGCCAAAGGGGCCCCAGAAGTGCACAACGCCTGACACGCCAGTCTCGCCGCTCCAGCGGCGTGGGTCGCCGGTGACAGCGATAGCGCCGCCGGTGGCACCGTGGTAGCTGCGGTAGGTCGCCAACACCTTCTGGCGGCCGGTGTGCAGACGTGACATGCGAATCGCGTTGTCGGTTGCCTCGGCGCCGCCGTTGGTGAAGAACACCATGTTCAAATCGCCGGGCGCCAACTCGGCAATGAGTCGTGCGGCCTCGCTGCGAGCTTCGTTGGCGTGGAACGGGGCGATGGTGCACAACTTGCCGGCCTGCTCTTGAATCGCAGCGACAAGCTTGGGGTGTTGATGCCCAATGTTCACGTTCACGAGTTGGCTGGAGAAGTCGAGGTAGCGCTTACCGTTCTCGTCCCAGAACCAGCTGCCCTCGGCGCCAGCAACCACGATGGGCTTGAGTGCGCCCTGCGCTGACCAACTGTGGAACACATGGCTCCGGTCGTTGATATAGGCGTCTGATTGAGGAGCTTCGAGAGCAGTCATGTGTGCATCGTATTCGCTGCAGGGTGATGCGCATAGGTTCGACCAGTTGTCACCGTCAAGATTCGTTGAATCTCGTGCGACGGTGGCCGCACTACAGTCGCACCCATGGGCGAACTGATCACATTCACGAGCAATGGCGGCACATGCGAGGGTTACCTCGCTGGAGACAGCGGACCCGGAGTCGTTGTTATCCAAGAGTGGTGGGGCCTCAACGATCACATCAAAGACATTGTCGACCGCGTCGCTGCTGCGGGGTTCGTTGCCCTCGCCCCCGATCTCTATCACGGAGCCTCGGCCACGGAGCCCGACGGCGCTGGCAAGTTGATGATGGGCTTGAACGTCGGTGAGGCCGCCAAAGATATGTCTGGCGCTATCGACCTGCTGCAGCAGCGCACTGGTAACGCCAAGGTTGGAGCGGTCGGGTTCTGCATGGGTGGCGGGCTCGCGCTTGTTGCTGCGTGCCACCGCCCCGATGCGGTGGCGGCCGTTGCTCCGTTCTACGGACTCATCCCGTGGGCAAGTGCTCAGCCCGATTGGTCGGCGTTGGCCGCCAAGGTCGAGGGCCATTACGCCGCCGACGATGCGTTCTTCACGCCCGACAATGCCGCTGCGCTGCAAGCGCAACTTCGCGATCTCGGCAAGGACGCCACGCTGCACGTGTACGCCGGATGCGACCACGCCTTCTTCAACGACACGCACCCCGAGGTCTATAACCCCTCGGCAGCAGCCACGGCGTGGGACCGCACCATCAACCTGTTCCGCACCACGCTCTAATCCCGCCCCGTCCGCCAGCGCCGCAGCGTCCCCATTCCCGGGTTTGTTGAAGACTTGAGGTTGGGGGTTGACCAATTGTCTTCAACAAACGCTTTGTTGAAGCGAAATGGTGAGTGGTGATCGGATGTTGGTGAGGGCGCGGGCGTGCGCGGATGTTGGTGAGGGCGCGTGTGAGGACGCGTGATGGTGGTGAGGGCGCGTGTGAGGGTTAGAGGGCGGCGATGGCGTCGGCGGTAGCGATGGCTCGCCGTGCGTTTTCGACGTGCAGGTTCTCGATCATGCGGCCATCTACCGTGATGACACCGCGGCCGTCGGCGAGACCCTCTTGGAACGCTGCGATCACACGACGGGCGTGGTCGACTTCGTCGGCCGTAGGAGCCCACACGTCGTTGGCGATCTCAACCTGCGACGGATGGATGAGGGTCTTGCCGTCGAAGCCCATCTCGGCGCCCTGCACGCACTCGGCACGGAAACCGTCGAGATCTTTCACGTCGTTGTACACGCCGTCGAGGATGACTTTGCCGGCTTCGCGTGCCGCGGCCAACGCCACAGCGAGATGCGGCACCAACGGCTGGCGGCCTGGCACCAGACGGGCGCGCAGTTCGCGGGCGAGGTCGTTGGTGCCCATCACGAGCACCGTGACACGTGAATGTGCGGCGATGTGGCGCACGTCGAAGATGGCGGTTGGGGTCTCGACCATCGCCCAGATGTTCATGCTTTCGGGTGCGCCAGCCGCACGAAGAATGGACGACACAAGATCGATGGTCTCTACCGAGGAAACCTTGGGAATGACGACAGCTGCAGCGCCAGACTTCGCGGCTGCGGCGAGATCGTCGGCGCCCCAAGGGGTGTCGAGACCGTTGCAGCGGATAGTCAATTCGCGGTGACCGTATTCGCCAGAGGCCACTGCGGCGCATGCGTTCACGCGCGCTGACTCTTTGGCGTCGGGGGCAACGGCATCTTCGAGATCGAAGATGATCGCGTCGGCGGGCAGGGTCTTGGCCTTCTCGAGCGCTCGCTCGTTTGCGGCCGGCATGTAGAGCACCGAACGGCGAGGGCGCAACGACGCGTTGTTGTCAGAGTGAGTTGTCATGATGAGTTCCTGTCGAGATTTCAGAAGCCGTACGAGGCGGCGAGTTCGGGGTCGCGAGAAGCGAGTTGGCGGGCCAGTTCGACGACCACTTTGCACTGCTTGACCGATGCGTCGTCTTCCATCTTGCCGTCGAGCATGATGGCGCCAGTGCCGTCGCCCATTGCGTCGATGACTCGCTGAGCTTGAGCGACATCGGATGGTCGTGGGCTGAACACGCGCTTGGCAATATCGATCTGCACCGGGTGCAGGCTCCATGCGCCCACGCAGCCGAGCAAATAGGCATTACGGAACTGGTCTTCGCACGCAACAACATCTTTGATGTCGCCGAAGGGACCGTAGAACGGCAGCAACCCGAACGTGGCACAGGCGTCGACCATGCGGGCGATCGTGTAGTGCCACAGGTCTTGCTGATAGGTGGGGCGAACGGCATCGGGGTTGGCTGCGTTGGGGTCGGCGCGTACCAAATAATCGGGATGGCCGCCGCCGACTCGGGTGGTCTTCATCCGTCGGTTGGCTGCCAGATCGGCAGGTCCGAGCGACAGGCCTTGCATGCGCGGCGAGGCGCCGCAAATGGCTTCGATGTTGGCAACGCCACGCGCTGTTTCGAGAATTGCATGCACAAGCAATGGCTTCTTCAAGCCAGCCTTTGCCTCGAGCTGGGCGAGCAGGCGATCGACATAATGAATGTCTTCGGGACCCTCGACCTTGGGGATCATGATGACATCGAGCTTGTCGCCAATTTCGGTGACAAGCGTGACGAGGTCGTCGAGACCCCATGGTGAATCGAGGCTGTTGACGCGGGTCCACAACTGGGTGTTGCCCATGTCGATGGTGCGGCCGACCTCGACGAGGCCAGCGCGGGCCGCCTCTTTTTCGGACATCGGCACGGCATCTTCGAGGTTGCCGAGCAAGATGTCGACGGTGGGAATGATGTCGGGAAGCTTGGCAACCATCTTTGCGTTGGCCGGCGGGAAGAAGTGGATCACTCTGCTCGGACGGAACGGAATTTCGTGGATGGGGTCGGGAGCTCCGACGGCCAGCGGTTTGAAGAAATCTCTTGGACTGCGCACCTCGTCAGGCTAATGGATCAGCCCTCCATCGGTATTGTGCCGAGGTGACGAAATTTGATGCGATGCTCTTCGACGCCGGCGGCGTGTTCCTGCTTCCCGACCCCACGGTGTTGGCTCCGCTGCTGGCGCCGTACGGCGGCGACCCGAGCATTGAGGCCCACGTGCGCGCGCACTACAGCGGCATGGCAGCCAAGTCGGCCGCAGGATCCACCGAGGGGTTCTGGGGCGACTACAACCTTGCCTACGTCGAGTCGGTTGGCGTGCCCGCTTACGATGTTGCCTACGCGGCGCACGTGCTCGAACGCACACGCAATGCCTTTGTGTGGCGTTGGCCGATGGCCGACTCAGTGAATGCGCTGGCCCTGCTGGTCGCCAGCGGCATGCCGGTGGGTGTGGTGTCGAACGCCAGTGGCCAGATCGAAGAAGTGCTCCAGCGAAGTGGCGTGTGCCAAGTTGGCGACGGTCCGCTCACCTCGGTGCGGGTCATCATCGACAGCCATGTTGTGGGCGTGGCCAAGCCAGATGCTCGCATCTTTGATCACGCGCTTATTCACTTCGAGGGCATCGACCCGGCTCGCATCGCGTACATCGGCGACTCAGTCACGATGGACGTGGGCGGGGCGCGAGCCGCTGGCCTCCATCCGATATTGCTCGACCCGTTCGGCGACCACGAGGGTGCCGACTTCGATCGAATTCAGTCGATGCTTGAACTGCTGTAATCAGCTGAGACACCCATCGGCGGCAAGACTCAGGCGTTGCTTGCCTCGACGAGGCGGCGTGCGATCACCTTGAGGCACAGTGTCTCGTCGGCGCCCTCGAAGATGCTCAACACCCGGGCGTCGACAAACAAACGGCTCACCGCGTACTCCTCGGCGTAGCCCATGCCGCCATGAATCTGCATGGCCTCACGGCTTACCCATTCGGCTGCGCGACACACGTAGGCCTTGACCATGCTGGCCTCGGTGGTGCCTTCGCCCTTGGCCATCAATGTTGCTACGTGGTACGAGAATTGGCGGCCAGCCTGAATGAGCACAGCCATACGGCCGAGCTTGGCCTGGGTGAGCTGGTAGTCGATGATGTTCGACCCGAACACCTTGCGGTTCTGGGCGTACGTGAGTGCTGCTTCGTATGCGGCCTGCATCAAGCCGACGGCGCGTGCCGCTGTCTGCAGACGGCCGTTCTCGAAACCCTCCATTTGGTAGTAGAAGCCGCGGCCCTTGCCGGCTTCTTCGCCGATGAGGTTCTCGGCGGGCACCCACCAGTTTTCGAGAGCGATCTCGTAGCTGTGCATGCCGCGATAGCCGATGGTGTCGATGGGGCGACCCTCCATGCGGCCAGCGGTGCCGTCGCCGCGGGTGGGCTGGCTGAACTCGAAGCCGTGAGCTTGGCCAAGTGGTTTGGGCACGATGAACACGCTGAGGCCACGATGGGTCTTGCTGCGATCGGGATCGGTGCGGGCCAAGAGCATGAGCACGTTGGCGCGAGCGGCAAATGTGCACCAGGTCTTCACGCCGTTGATTACATAACCGGGTTCGCCATTGGGCCCGTCGGCGGCAACTGCGCTGACCGTGACGCCCGCGACATCGCTGCCGAAGTCGGGCTCGGTCACTGCAACAGCAGCCATCACTTCGGCCGTTGCCAGCTTGGGCAGCCACTCTTGCTTTTGAGCTTCGGTGCCGCCCTTAACCAAGGCGCGGGTGAGGATTTCGGGGCGGGTGATGAGCGAGCCGCCGATGCCGAGTGAGCCACGTGAAAGTTCTTCGGTGGCAACAACCATCGCCATGTATTCACCATCGCCGCCCTCGCTGAACCCGCCGTACTCTGCCGGGACGCTGAGGCCAAAGGCGCCCATGTCGGCGAGGCCACTGATGATCTTCTCGGGCACATCGGCGTTGTGGCGATGCACGTGCTCTGCCTCGGGGGCGATGACCTTGTCGGCGAACGCCCGGAACGTGTCTTGCACCATTTCGAAATCGCTGTCGAGATGGCGAGGACCAGCGAGATGCGCCAGCGAGGCCAAGAACTCGGGGTTGCGGTAGGTCTCAAGGAACGGATGCGCTGCGCTCAGAGGAGCCGTCTCTACGCCCCACGCTGACTCGCGGCCGGTGAGGCGAGTGATCAGATCGTGAGCCATGTCGGCGGTGTACGCGCAGGTGATCTTGCCTTCAGTGTCGCCCTTGGCGCCGTAGTCGAGCAAGGCGCGGGCAGTAGCGACCGCCGAGGCAGCGTGAGCGATGTCGTAGGCAACGACTTGGTTGATATCGGGACCGCCATTCGCGGCGAGGTGGCGGATTGCTTTACCGACGACGCTTTGGGCGAGTTCGATTACTTCTTGGGCAGCCTGCAGATCGGGAACGGTCATGCACGCAAGATTAGCGATTGACCAGTAAAACGCTGAATTTGAAGGACAAACGTCACGTTGGGTGGCAAACTCGGCCGATGTCCGATAACCCGCAACGACAGCTGAAAGTTTGTGTGTACTGCGGTACCAACCTCGGTGATTCACCCGCCTACGAACGGGTGGCCCGCGAACTCGGAACGGCGCTCGCCGAGCGTGGCATAGGGCTCGTGTACGGCGGAGGCAAGCTCGGCCTGATGGGCGCAGTGGCCGACGCAGCGCTCGCCGCCGGTGGTCATGTCATCGGCGTGATACCGCAAAGTTTGATGCGCGCCGAGGTAGGTCACACCGGGCTGAGCGAGCTCGAGGTGGCCGAGACGATGCATCTTCGCAAGGCGCGCATGGCCGAGCTGTCTGACGCTTTCATCGCCTTACCGGGTGGCTTCGGCACGTTCGAAGAGTTGCTCGAAGTGCTCACCTGGAACCAACTCGATTTCGTTCGTAAGCCGGTTGCTGTGCTCGATGTCGAGGGCTTCTATACGCCGTTATTCGAGATGTTCGACCGTGCCGTGTCGGCCGGATTCGCGCGCGAGGCGCATGCTCAATTGGCGCAACGAGCAACCAACGTTCAGCAGGCGCTCGACATCGTGTGCGCCGCGGCACCTCGTACGGTGAGCAAGTGGATTGATCCCGATGGGGCTACCGGTTGAGCATTTTGATCTGGCGCAGGGCTTCAGCCATCGCATCAAGCGATTCGCGCAGCATTGCGAAATCGACAGGCTGATCTGCCTCGGAGCGCAGCGCCACCACAGATTCGCAAACCTTGCGGTGTTGCTCGCCAAGAACGTCGGCTGCCCAAAGACCTGCTGCCGATTTTGAAGTGACACCACCTGTTGCTGCTGAATACAACATGCGACACACCCCAAGTAGACACCACACCGGCACGGAGCTGGGCAACGTGTCGGTGGGTCGCATCTCGCTCAGAGCGGCCTCGAACTGATCGTGCACCGGCTTCCAATAGTGGCGGCTGTTGTCGGTGATGAAGCGACCGAATTCGTCGAGGTCGAGCGGAATATCTAGCTCGGCTGCTTCGGGCCCGCGGACTCGGATGCCGTGTGTCGCAAGCGTGTGCCATGTGACGGGGTTGAGTTCGAAGCACTCGGCGTCGTGATGGAAATCGCCGTCTAGCGTCCACGGCCGGGTGGCGCCTTGAGGTGACAAGGTGAGGTCTCCCCACGCAAGGAATGGTCCATCAACTCGTGCCGACGGGCAACGCTCGAGGAATACGGCATGCGCGGTCAGCAAGGTTGCGGCCATCTCTTCGTCGGCTGGTTCAGTGGTGATGGCCACGATGTCGATGTCGCTCGAATGCGGTTGCCAGTCGTCGAGAGCGATGGACCCAATTACATAGAGGCCTTCGATTGATCGGGGAGCAATCTCGTCGTATGTGCTCATCCAGGTTCGGATGGTCTCGAACCATTGGGCTGTCTGCGTCACTTCGAAAGTCTCGCACGGACTACGTTCGCGATGTGATTGAGTTACGTAAGCATCCACCCGGTGAGCAGTGGCCTACTGAGGCGTGGGCTGTTGGCAATCCTGAGCGAGAAGTTGATGCCGCCGCGGCCGAAGCGGCACTCCAGGCCATTCGTGACACTCCCGAGGATGCGGGTGTTCCGTTGGCCACAGTGGTGGTTCATCGTGGCCGCATGATCTACGAGCAATATGCGCCGGGCTTCGACGCAGCGAGCACGTTTATCTCGTGGAGCGTTGCCAAGAGCATTGTGCATGCCGTGTTCGGCATCTTGGTTGGCGACGGACGCATCGACATCGATGAACCAGCGCCAGTGCCCGAATTCGTGGGCACCAACAAGGCTTCGATCACCGTTCGCGATCTGCTGGCGATGAAGCCAGGCCTTGAGTTCAACGAGGACTATGTCGACGAATCGACCTCGCACTGCATCGACATGTTGTTCGGCGCAGGCAACAACGATCATGCGCATTACGCCGCCAGTCAACAGTTGCTGCACAAGCCGGGCACGGTGTGGAACTACGCATCGGGCACCACAAACATCTTGGCCAGAATCGCCGGCGACATCGTGGGCGGTGGCGAGCAGGGCATGCGCGACTTCCTCAACGATCGTGTGTTTGCGCCGCTGGGCATGAGCAGCGCTGAGCCGAAGTTCGATGCAGCGGGCACGTTTGTTGGTTCGTCATACGTGTTCGCGACCGCTCAGGATTTTGCCCGGTTCGGATACCTCTACGCGCGAGACGGTCTGTGGGAAGAACGCCGATTGCTGCCAGCCCGTTGGGTCGACTACGCCCGCACCCTAGGAGTGGTCGACCCCGACCCTCCGCACTTTGGCTACGGAGCTCACTGGTGGATCTGGACCGACCAGCCGGGCAGCTTCGCCGCACATGGATACGAAGGCCAATACGTAATCGTCATCCCCGAGCGTGACCTTGTGGTGGTGCAACTCAGCAAAGTTCCCTCGGCATTTCGGCCTCCATTGGTGGCCAAACTGCGGCAGTTGATCAACGCTTTTCCTTCGCTCGGCTGAACGGCATGAGCAGTGAAGTCGCTGGACAGTGTTCTGTATCGGCTAGCAAATAGGGATGGCCAACGACCCGCGAGAGCTTCAGACCGTCGCGTCTGATGCCGCCGCGGCCAAAGTTGCTCGCCGTCCGCTTCGGTCGGTCGTCAAAATGGTGGCCTTCGCCGCGGTCATCTATTTCTTTGTTCTGCCGCTCATTCCCGGATTCCGTAACGCTGCACACGAGCTTCGTCGGGTGTCGCCGCTGTTGCTTGCGCTTGGCCTAGGGCTTGAGCTCTTGGCGTTGTATTCGTACTCGTTGCTCACGCGCACAGCGCTTGGTGAGTCGGGTTCGCTGATTTCTTCGTGGCGCATGTTCCGTATTCAGCTCAGCACGCGTGCCCTCAGCAGCGTTGTGCCAGGCGGAACGGCTGCGGGCTCTGCACTCGGCTACCGGTTGATGACGCTCTCGGGAATCCCCGGGCCTGATGCCGGCTTCGCCCTGGGTACCGCGGGACTCGGTTCTGCAGTGGTTCTCAACTTGCTGTTCTGGGCCGGGCTGATTATCTCGATCCCGTTGCGCGGGGTGAACCCCGGATACGCATCGGCCGCAATCGCTGGCGTTCTCATCATGGGCGTCGTCGCCGCGCTCGTGTTCGGACTTGTCGAGGGCCAAGCGCGCGCTGAGCGCGTGTTGCGTTGGATCGCTCGGCGAGCGCACCAGAACGAAGACCGTGTGGGCGCCGCCGTGCACCACATTGGCGATCGACTCGAAGAGTTGGCCGAGGACCGAGCATTGCTTGGTCGGGTCATTGGTTGGGCTGCGGCCAACTGGTTGCTCGATGCCGCCGCGCTCGGTGTGTTCCTCAAGGCCTTCGGTGGGTCGGTGAGCATCGATGGTTTGATCATCGCCTTTGGTCTCGCCAACATCGCTGCTGTCATTCCCATTACGCCTGGCGGTCTCGGCGTGATCGAAGCCTTGTTGATCTCTACCCTCGTGGGCTTCGGCATGGCCCGCAGCACAGCCACGCTTGGCGTTGCTTCATACCGCCTCAGCCAGTTCTTCTTCCCGATCCTGCTCGGGGGTCTGAGCTATTTGAGCCTGCGACTTGGGCCCTGGTCGGTCGAGCGTCGAACAGCGCTGCGGCCTCTGCGCGAGGTGGCTACCGAGGCTGCCAATGTTGGCGAAAGCCCACTCGACTTCGACGAACGTTTTGCTCCGCGTCGGCCCAAAGGCGACCGCACCCGCGAGCTCGAACGCCAGGCTCAACTGTTCGACTCAACGTTCCTTGATGGCGACGACGATGCGGGTTCACATCAGCTCTACTAGCGTTTGACCCATGAGCATTTACGAACGCCCCTTTGGCCGCTGTCTCGAAGACTTCGTCGTTGACGACATCTATAAGCACTGGCCTGGAAAGACCATCACCGAATACGACGATCACCTGTTTTGCATGATCACGATGAACCACCACCCGCTGCATACCAACGATTGGTTCGCAAGCGAAAGTGTTCAGGGTCGCAACGTGGTTGTGGGCAACTTGGTGTACTCGTTGTGCCTCGGCATGAGCGTGCCCGATGTCAGCGGCGCGGCTATTGCCAACCTCGAGGTTGAGACCTTGCAGCACAAATTCCCTACCTTCCATGGCGACACCATTCACGCCGAGACCCGGGTGCTCGAAGTGAAAGAGTCCTCATCGAAGAACGATCGCGGCACGGTGCTGGTCGAGACCAAGGGCTTCAACCAAGACGGCAAAGAAGTGTGTTACTTCCGTCGGCGGGTGATGGTCTGGAAGCGTGACTTCGCTCCGGCCCGACGTCGCCCATACGACGGCCAAGACGTGTGGACCAACAAGCCCTCCTGAATTGGGGGTTGCCGCAGCTGCGCGACCTGCCGTGGCGACACACGCGTGATCCGTGGGCGGTGCTCGTGAGCGAGGTCATGCTGCAGCAGACGCAGGCCCATCGGGTGATCCCGAAATGGCATGCGTTTGTCTCGGCGTATGCAACGCCCGCGCAGTGCGCCGATGCGGCATTGGGCGACGTGCTCGAACTATGGCTCGGCTTGGGTTATCCCCGACGGGCGCGAAGCTTGCAGATGGCTGCGCAGCAGATCTGCGCGCTCGGCGAATTTCCGCGCACGCTCGATGGGCTGCTTGCCTTGCCCGGGGTGGGTGCCTACACGGCGCGAGCTGTGCTGGCGTTTGCCTTCGAGATTGATGCCGCAGTGGTCGACACC
>CANNMD010000041.1 GCA_947505655.1 Acidimicrobiaceae bacterium
CCAGTGTGTGTTGTAATCGCTGTGCTGTTCGCTGCGTGCTCAAGCCAGAGCGCTTCTGACGTTGTTGTCACAACGCCGAGTGCGCCAACGCGTGTTGAGCTCGGTATCTACTCGGGCCGAGCCGATCCGCAATGGCAGCTCACGGCCGAGCAGGCGCAAGCGCTCGATCAGCTGATCGCATCACTGCCCACGCAGCGCGGAGTGCCGACGTCGGGTGGGCTCGGGTATCACGGCTTCAGCATCATCCGCTCCGACACCACACAGATTGCGTACCAAGGAGCGGTTGCGCCAAGCGACCCGAAGGCAGACTCCTATCGACTCGATGCCACGTTCAGCGTCGAACGCTTTCTGCTCGACACCGGTCGCGGCGTGCTGAACGACGTTGAAATCGCTGAGGTGACAAAGGGCTTGCCGCCGCCCTGAAGATGACTTTCGACCCTATTCGCTGATTGAACGCGCTGCTTACGCTTGCCAAGTGAGCAAGGGGGACACCGTCGATGGCAACGAAGCCACTGCGAGCGTGGCCTACCGAGTCTCTGAGGTCATAGCGATCTACCCAATCACGCCGGCCTCCACGATGGCCGAAGCGTGCGATGCATGGGCATCCGAGAAGCGCCCGAATCTGTGGGGAGTTGTCCCCGAAGTAATCGAGATGCAGTCAGAGGCTGGCGCGGCCGGAACGTTGCACGGCGCAGTGATGCGCGGTGCGTTGGCCACTACCTTTACTGCATCGCAAGGCCTGCTGCTGATGCTGCCGAACATGTTCAAGATCGCTGGCGAACTCTCTCCGGCCGTCGTGCATGTGGCAGCGCGATCGCTTGCCACTCACGCGTTATCGATCTTTGGCGACCACAGTGATGTGATGGCGGCCCGCACTACGGGGTGGGCGATGTTGTCGTCCGGGTCGGTGCAAGAGGCCGCCGACTTTGCGTTGATTGCGCACGCGTGCACGCTCGAGAGCCGAGTTCCGTTCATGCACTTCTTCGATGGCTTTCGCACGTCACATGAAGTTGCCACTGTCGACGTGCCGAGCGATGCAGACATCGCTGCGATGCTCGACGAGCAGTGGGTGACCGACTTACGCATGCGTGCGCTCGACCCAGATCGCCCGGTGCTCCGTGGCTCTGCCCAGAACCCCGACGTGTTCTTCCAAGCGCGTGAGGCTGCGAACTCGTACACCTCGGCAGTTCCCTCGATCGTGGCGGCCGCGTTCAATCGTTTCGCCGAACAGACCGGGCGCCACTACGGGCTCGTTGATTACTTCGGTGCACCCGACGCTGATCGCGTTGTCATCCTGATGGGTTCTGGCGTAGGCGCCGCTCGTGAAGCGGTCGCCCGGCTCAATGCCGAGGGCGAGAAAGTGGGCGTGTTGAGCGTGCGCCTCTATCGTCCCTTTCCGTCGCGGGTGCTTGTCGATGCGCTACCGGCAACGGTGCGTGCCATTGCGGTTCTCGATCGCACCAAGGAGCCAGGCGCACCAGCCGAGCCGCTCTGTCTCGATGTGATCGAAGCGCTTGCCGATGCCGCTGCCGACGGTGTGCGCGCGATGCCGCGAGTAATCGGCGGACGCTACGGGTTGGCCTCGAAGGAGTTCACGCCCGCAATGGTGAAATCGGTGCTCGACGAACTCAATCAGCTCACGCCAAAGAAACGTTTCACGGTTGGCATCATCGACGACGTCACCCATCTCAGCCTCACGGTTGACCCTTCGTTCACCACCGACCAAGCGGCGCTAAAGGCAGTGTTCTACGGCCTCGGCTCTGATGGCACCGTCGGTGCGAACAAGCAGACGGCCAAGATCGTCGGCGATCTCACCGGTCGACAGGCGCAGGGCTACTTCGTCTACGACTCGAAGAAGTCGGGCTCGATGACGGTGTCGCATCTTCGTTTCGATGCCAACGAGATCCTCTCGACCTACCTCATCACTGAAGCCGATTTTGTGGCGGTGCACCAGTTCGGCTTGCTCGACCGAACCGACGTGCTTGCAGTAGCTCGGCCGGGTTCGACGTTGCTGCTCAATAGCCCCTACCCGGTCTCGGAGACCTGGGCGCGATTACCGCGTGAGGTGCAAGACCAGATCATCGTCAACGGCCTCGATGTGCATGTCATCGACGCGCATCGGCTGGCGCGTGATGTGGGACTCGGTGGCCAGGTGAACATCATCATGCAGGTGGCGTTCTTTGCGCTCACCAACTTGATGCCGCTTGATGACGCGATTGCGGCGATCGAGGGTTCGGTTCGCAAGGCATACGGCAAGCGTGGCGGCCCAGTGGTCGACGCAAACCTCGCTGCGATCATCCGCACCGTTCAAGAACTGCAGCCGTTGGTCGTTCCCGATGTCGCCGACTCAACTCGCACTCGCCGCTTGCCGGTGCCCGTAACGGCCCCCGACTTTGTGCAGCGTGTGACGGCGCGCATGTTGGCGGGCGAGGGCGATCTGTTGCCGGTGAGCGCAATGCCGATTGATGGCACGTTCCCTACCGGCACGGCCAGATTCGAAAAGCGAGCGCTCGCCACCACGATCCCGATCTGGGACGAATCAATCTGCATCGACTGTGCGCGGTGCGTGTTGGTGTGTCCCCATGCGGCGATCCGGATGAAGGTGTACGAACCAGACACCGTGGGTGCTGTTCCGGATGGGTTCCCATCGAAGGGCTTTCACTCGCGTGAGCAGCCCGGTCTGCACCTCACGATTCAGGTTGCGCCCGACGACTGCACCGGCTGCGGTGTGTGCGTCGACGTGTGCCCAGCCCGATCGAAGAGCGAGGTTCGGCACAAGGCCATCAACATGGAGCCAATCGAGCCGCATCATCAAGTGCAGAGGTCGCGCTACGACTTCTTCGAGGGCATTACCGGTGTCGCCCCCGGGGTGTTGTCACCAAGCACGGTGAAGGGTTCTCAGACTCGTGAGCCGTTGTTTGAATTCTCGGGCGCCTGTGCCGGATGCGGCGAAACGCCGTATCTGAAACTGCTCAGCCAGCTCTTTGGCGACCGCACGATTGTTGCAAATGCAACTGGTTGTTCATCCATCTTCGGCGGCAACTTGCCCACCACTCCGTGGGGCACTGATGCACAAGGTCGCGGCCCCGCTTGGGCGAACTCGTTGTTCGAGGACAACGCCGAGTTTGGCCTCGGTATGCGAATCGCGCTCGATCGCCAGAGCGACATGGCTCAGCAGTGGCTGCGGGAGTTGTCTGCGCAGGTTGGCGCCACGTTGGTCGATGGCATCCTTGCGGTTGATCCGACCCAGCCAATCGATGATGCGGGCATGGCCCGTCAACGAGCCTTGGTGGCCGAACTCGATGCTCTTCTCGACGCTCTGGCCACAGCCCCAGACCTTGCGGTGGCGCGGTTGGCGCGCCGGCTGCGCCCACTCACCAGTTCGCTCGTTCGTAAGAACGTGTGGATTGTCGGCGGCGACGGTTGGGCCTATGACATTGGTGCGGGCGGTCTCGACCATGTGCTTGGCTCGGGCCGCGACGTGAACATCCTCGTGCTCGACACAGAGGTGTACTCGAACACTGGCGGGCAAGCGTCGAAGTCGACTCCACGTGCCGCGGTCGCCAAGTTCGCCTCGGGTGGTAAGTCCACAGCGAAGAAAGATCTCGGCGCCGAAGCCCGCCGCTACGGCAACGTGTACGTGGCTCAAGTGGCCATTGGAGCCAACGACATTCAGACCGTGAAGGCCTTCGCCGAGGCTGAGGCCTGGCCCGGCGTGTCGCTGATTATTGCTTACTCCACCTGCATTGCTCACGGCATCGACATGGCCACATCAATGTCTCATCAAAAGGTGGGTGTGCAGACCGGCTATTGGCCGCTGTACCGCTTCCACCCCGGGCTTGAGGAGCATTCGATTCCCTTCGCGCTCGACTCGAAGGATCCGTCGCGACCGTTGTCCGATTTCGTTGGCAGTGAGGCGCGCTTCACGATGCTGGCGCGCTCGCATCCCCAGGAATCTGCCGAGCTACTTGCGTTAGCGCAGATTGATGTCGACGAACGTTGGCGTTACTACCGCCAGCTCGCTGGAATTGAGCGAACCGTTGCCCACCTCGGAACGGTGGACTGGACAACGCCACTTCGCGACGGGCCGCCGCTCGTCGTGCCGCCTGAAGAAGGGCAGGAACCGTCATGAGTGTCGACCTCAGCACCGACTACCTCGGTATTCACCTCGCGAGTCCAATCGTCGCTTCGGCCAGCCCGCTCACTGGTCAGATCGAGACACTGCAACGACTTGAAGCTGCGGGCGTTGCGGCCGTGGTGTTGCCGTCGTTGTTCGAAGAAGAGATCGTGGCCGAGGCGTTCGAGGCGCATAAGTTCCGCAACCTTGAGGTGTCTGGATTCGCCGAAGCGAACAGCTATCTACCCGCAGTGCCCGACATGCCAACCGATGTGGATCGCTATCTCAGCTTCGTTGCGCACGCCACGCAAGAACTCTCTATTCCTGTGATCGCCAGCCTCAATGGTTTCTCGCGTGGCGGGTGGGTTCGATACGCCACCGAACTTGTTGAAGCCGGGGCAAGTGCTATCGAACTCAACGTGTACCTCATGGCCACCGATCCTGCTGAGACCGGCGCCAGTGTCGAAGAGCGCATCGTCGATCTCGTGTACGCGGTGTGCAATGCCGTGCCGGTGCCCGTGGCTGTGAAGCTGTCACCGTTCTTCAGCGCGCTGGGCAACCTGGCCGATTCGATCGTGGGTGCCGGCGCCAAAGGCTTGGTGCTGTTCAACCGTTTTTACCAACCCGACATCGACATCGATTCGCTCGACATTCAGCCGAGCCTCGACTTGAGTACGCCTGCCGATTTGCGGTTGCCGCTGCGTTGGGTCGGAGTACTACACGATCGCCTGCCGTGCTCGCTGGCGTTGTCGGGCGGTGTGCATTCATCGCGTGATGTGATCAAGGGCTTGCTTGCAGGCGCCGACGTGGTGATGAGCACTTCTGCTTTATTGCGCTTCGGACCCGAGCAGGTGCGTGAGTTCACCAACGGTCTCACCACTTGGCTCGAAGACAATGAGTACGAATCAGTCGAGCAGATGCGCGGCAGCCTGAGCCAATGCGCCGTGCCCGATCCCGATGCGTATGAGCGCTCGAACTACCTGAAGGTGCTTCGCCACGGCGGCGATCGTTACCTGCCGCGGTATGTCATCGCCGACAAGTAGCTGAGACGTAGCTGAGCGCAGCACTAGTCGCCCGCGGGCCGGTCTGGCTACGGTTGGCTCATTCGGTGATTGGGGAGGAAACAGTGAACAGGTTTGTAGATCGACGGGTCATCGTTACTGGCGGGGGATCAGGTATTGGGCAGGGCACCGTGTTGCGGTTGCTCGATGAGGGCGGCACTGTGCACGCCGTCGACGTCAACGCCGAGGGCCTTGACGCAACCCGTGAGATGGCTGCTGCATCGAACACTGCCGATCGCCTCACGACTGGCGTGCTCGATATCTCGAACGAAGCAGCGGTCAATGTTGCCATCGCTGCGGTCGTCGAAGACCTTGGCGGTCTCGAGGTCTTGGTCAACGCAGCGGGCGTGATGCGCGCTGCTCACACGCACGAGTGCACGCTCGACATGTGGAACCAAGTCATCAACATCAACCTCACGGGCACGTTCTTGATGACACGTGCTGCGTTGCCAGCGTTGCTGGAATGCGGCCGGGGAGTCATCGTCAACTTCAGTTCCACCTCGGCCTCGTTTGCCCATCCGTACATGGCTGCCTACGCCGCCAGCAAGGGTGGCGTCGACGCGCTCACACACACGCTCGCAGTCGAGTACAGCAAGCAAGGTTTGCGCGCAGTTGCCGTTGCGCCGGGCGGCATTACCAGCGGCATCACCGAGTCGGTGCCAGGCATGATGCCTCGCAACGCCGATTGGTCGCTGTTCACGAAGATGTCGCCAATCATCGGCAACGGCATGGGCTCACCGGCCGATGTCGCCGGTGTCATCGCGATGTTGGCGAGCGACGATGGCCGCTACATCACCGCCACGTCGGTACGCATCGATGGCGGCGCCCACGGCTAACGCCACGACGGCGCCAAGTGCGGCTTAGGGCTCGAACGGCTTCTTCGCCAACATCACATCGGCGCCAAGGAATGGCTCGAGGAATGGCGAGTAGTCGGGTCCGCGGCGCAGACCCATGCCGCCATCTACGGCAATAGAAACGCCGGTGATCCAACGCGCATCGGGTCCGATGAGGAACCGCGCCAGCGAAGCCACATCTTCGGGCTGGCCGACATCGCCCATTGGAGTGTTGTCGGTGTAGCTGCGATACACCTCGCTGTCGCGTGGAATTGCGTCCATCAGTTCGGTGGCGATGAAGCCTGGGCGGATCGAGTTGCAACGAACGTTGACCGCGCCGTATTCGTCGGCCGCATTGCGCATCATCTGTTCGATCGCGGCCTTCGACACGGTGTAGGCACCGAAGTGAGGATGAGTCACGTAGCCGGCAATCGACGACATGCCGATGAACGAACCGCCGCCAGCGGCGACCATGTGAGGCACGGTGTGCTTGAGGCTCAACATGGTGCCCAACACGTTGAGGTGCAGGGTGCTGATGAACTGGGCGGTGTCTTGTAGGTGGTACGGCCCGAGGCCAGCGGCGCCGCCAGCGTTGGCGATGCAACCGTTGAGCGCGCCGGTTGGCACAAGCGCGGCGGCAACGATGCGTTGCACATCGTCTTCGTTGGTGACGTCGCCGGCTACATAGTGAGCGCTGCCACCGTTGCCGGAGGCTGCTGCTGCGGCAGCAACCACGGCAGCGGCTGAGGCGAGTGTGGCTTCGGTGCGGCCGCAGATGGTGACGGCGGCGCCGTCGGCTGCGAGGCGCTCGGCGCAGGCTCGGCCGATTCCGGTGCCTCCGCCAGTGATAAGGATCGAGTAGCCCTGCAGGCCGCCGCTGAGTGTCGACTGATTGTTCATAGAGACCGACGGTAGCTTGCGGCCCCGCCGACTTGTGATACGAAACAAGTCGGTCGAGAAATCGACGCCGATTCGACGCAAGGAGTACTGCTGTGGGCAACAACTGGGGACGCTGGGGCGAAGACGATCAACGCGGCGCGCTGAACCTCATCACGCCCGAGGCTGTGAAGGCGGCGGCGCAGCGTCGCGCCACGGGCAAGGTCTACTCGTTGGCTATCCAACTCACTCGCGAGAGTGTGCCGGCGGTTCACGATCGTCCTGCGCCCGAGCGCTACACCCTCACAACCATGGCCGACATTGGCCGCGTGCCACCCATCTTCGAGATTGGTGAAGGCGTTGGCGCAAACGAAGACGTGCTCACCATGCCGAGCCACATCGGCACACACATGGATGCGCTCTCGCACGTCACGTCTGAGAGCACGCTCTACAACGGCTACCCGGCCGATTCGTTTACGCCTCGCGGTGGTGCGGCCAAGTGCGGCATCGAGCACACCGGCAGTTTTGCTGGCCCCGCGAAACTGCTCGACGTAGCTGGCTACGTAGTCGCCCACGTGAACCCTGAGGGCTTGGCTCCCGGCCAGATTATCGACTCAGCGTTGCTCGAGGCCTGCCGCGCCAGCCAAGGAACGCAGATCGACTCGGGCGACATCTTGCTGGTGCGCACCGGTTGGATCGAGCATCGCAACGCAGCAGTGGGCCCAGCGCAGAGCTGGATGCAGCCCGGCCTCGGCCTCGATGCGGTGTCGTTCATCCGCGATCACAACCTCAGCGCGGTTGGCACTGACAACTCGGCAGTCGAGTCGATCCCGTTCGACCAGAACCGCTTCTTGTGCGTACACATCGAACTGCTGCAGCAACTTGGGGTCACCATGATCGAGCATCTGTGGTTGGCCGATCTCGCTGCCGACTCGTGTTACGACGTATTGCTGGCAGTTGGCGCGCTGCTTGTCACCGGCGCTTCAGGCAGCCCGGTGAACCCAATCGCGATCGGCTAATCGAGCACCCTTCGTTCGCCCGTTGCCCAGTGTCAGATCGCTTTCGTACGCGGTGCTAACGTCCGCAACACAACTCATCTCGGGGGGGATTCATGATGCTTCGTCGTCATCGTCAGGGCTATCGCTTGGTAGCTGTTCCATTGGTGCTCGCACTGTTTGTCACCGCGTGTGGCAAGAGCCGTGATGCCGCAGCGCCGGCGGGTTCGTCGCCCAACTCGTCGTCATCGCAACCCGCGACCGACGGCAGCACGCCAGCAGCCGATGTCCCCATGTTCGGCGATGCGCCGTGGCCGTGTAGCAAGGGCGATGGCGCCAACACCGACTCGGGTAACGAGCCCGGTGTCACCAAAGACGCAATCAGCATTGCCGGTGGCGACGACGCTGGCTACGTCGGCTCGCCCGGCTTGTCTCACCAGCTCACCGATGCAATGCGGGCTTTAGTGAAGAAGTGCAACGAGCTTGGCGGCATCAACGGTCGCCAGATCACGTTCAACTACTTCGACGCAGGCATCTTCAACGTTGTCGCCGCAATGCAGGGCGTGTGCGACCAGAACAACTTCTTCTTGGTTGGCGAGGGTTGGGCCTTTGACTCGAACCAAGAAGAGGTGCGACTGAAGTGCGGCATACCCGCGGTGCCTACTTATTCGGTCAGCGGCGCCTTCGCCCATGGCAAAGACGTCTTTGTCGGTGTGCCGAACCCGTCTGACGAAATGTCTGCGGGCTTCTTCGCGCAGATGGCCACGCTGTTCCCCGATGCGGTGAAGAAAGTGGCCACGTTGGTTGGCAACTTCTCGGCTACTCAGGAATCCGGCGACAAGGTCTTGGCCGTTGCGCCGCAGTACGGCTGGGGTTTCGCCGACGCCAAGCTCGAGTACAACGCTGCGGGCGAGGCCGATTGGACGCCATTTATCAAGCAGATCAAGGACTCTGGCGCAACGATGCTCTACTGGTCTGGCACGTGCCTGCCACACCTGCAGTTGGTCGCCCAGGCCGCCAAGACCAACGGTTTGAACATCCCTATCGTCACCGACGCAAACCACTACGCGGTTGAGTGCGCGGGTGCCAACACCGACGGTTCGCTCGACAACGTGTACGTGCGCCTCTCGGGCATTCCGCTCGAAGAATCGTCTACGAACAAGGCAACTCAGGACTACCTCGATTTGATGAAGACCTACGGGGGCGACATTGCGCTACTCGGCACGCAGACATCGTCGTCGTTCTTGTTGTGGGCAACGGCTTCGCAGCAATGCGGTGCCGAACTCACCCGTGCGTGTGTGTTGGCCAATCTCGCCAAGGTCACCAAGTGGACCGGTCACGGCATTCATGCCGAAGATAACCCAGCCCAGAATCACCCGTCTTCGTGCAACATCGTGCTCAAGATTGAGGGCACCGGTTACAAGCGAGTGGCACCCGCCGAAGTGGGCACGTACGAGTGCAAGCCCGAGTGGATCGCCAAGGTTTCAGGTACGCGTGCTCTTGGTGCGGCGCTACTTGATGCCAATCGAATTTCGCAGGCGTTCGCCACGAAGTAGGGCTCAAAAATGTTCGGGCGATGGCACGCGCGGTGCCGTCGTTCCAACATCTGACGCGTCGTCAGATACATGTTATGGTGACCAAATCAGCTCGAAATCCTTAGGGGGAGATATTTGATGCGTAGAACTTCTGTCCGTTTCGCGGCCGCTTTCATAGCGCTCGCGCTCGTTACCACGGCCTGCGGTAAAGACCGCAGCAGCTCAACAGATTCGGCGCCGGCAACGGTGCCAACGTCACAGGGCAGCGGCGACACCACGCCAGCAACCGATGTTGAGACTGCCGGACCAACATTCGGCGACGCTGCATGGCCCTGCAGCAAGGGCGATGGCGCCAATACCGACGACGGTAGCGAGGCAGGCGTCACCAAGGATGCAGTCACCATCGGCGGCGGCGACGACGCAGGCTTTTCTGGTTCGCCAGGCTTGAGCCACGAAGTGACCGACGCAATGAAGGCTTTGGTCGCGAAGTGCAACGAGCTCGGCGGCATCAACGGTCGTCAGATCACCTTGAACTACTACGACGCACAGTTCGCTGCCGTGCAAGCCGCAATTCAGAAGGCGTGCGATGACAAGGTCTTCTTCCTGGTCGGCGAAGGCTGGGCCTTCGACGATCTACAAGAAGAAATTCGCATCGGTTGTGGTCTCCCCGCAGTGCCCGCCTACACCGTGAGCGCTGCGTTTGCCCACGCCGGCGACGTGTTCCAGGGTGTGCCAAACCCAGCCGACGAAACGCCTGCTGGCGTGTTCGCGCAGGTTGCCAAGGTGTTCCCCGAAGAGGTCAAGCAAGTAGGAATGCTCGCTGGCAACTTCTCGGCGACACAAGAGACCCGCGACAAAGTTGTCAACGTTGGTCCTCAGTTTGGTTGGGGCTTTAGCAGTACCACGCTCGAGTACAACGCTGGTGGCGAGACCGATTGGACCCCATTCGTGAAGCAGATCCAAGACGCTGGCGCCACCATGGTGTCGTGGTCAGGTACCTGCTTGCCGAGCCTGCAGTTGTTCGCTCAGGCCGCAAAGGCCAACGGCCTCGACGTCCCAATCGTCACCGATGCAAACCATTACTCCCAGAACTGCGCCGATGCGAACACCGATGGTGCGCTCGACAATATGTACATCCGCTTCGGTTTCATTCCTTTCGAAGAGGCCGACATCAACCCCGCCACCAAGGATTACCTCGACATCGTCACTGGCAGCGGCGGCGACACCGCACTGCTCGGCATGCAGGCCTCATCGTCGTTCTTGCTGTGGGCCACTGCTTCGCAGCAGTGTGGTGCCTCGCTCACCCGCGCCTGTGTGCTCGACAACATGCGTGCAATTCATAGCTGGACCGGACACGGCCTGCACGCCGAAACCGACCCAGGTAGCAACCACCCACCGAAGTGCTCAATTCTGATGAAGCTCACCGGCACCAAGTACGAGCGCGTAGCTCCAACCGAGCGTGGCACGTTTGAGTGCGACGATGCATGGATCGGCAAGGTCACCGGAACCCCCGGACTCGTCGCCGCCAAGCTTGATGCGAATCGCATTTCGCAAAAGTTCACGGGCAAGTAAGTAATCGTCTCGTTAGCTGCGAGTGGGTCTGGCCGATGTGCGGTCCGACCCACTCGTAGTGCGAAGTAACTATGCAAGATTTCCTCGCCTACACAGTCTTGGGCCTTTGCCTCGGCTCGGTGTACGCCATTGCCGCTACCGGCCTCGTTGTCACGTACTCCACATCCGGAGTCTTCAACGTTGCTCACGGCGCAGTGGCGACCATGAGCGCGCTCTTTTATTGGCAGCTCCGTTTTGGTTGGCACGCGCCAGCCCCCATCGCAATTTTCCTCACGGTGTGTGTGTTTGCCCCGTTGCTTGGCCTGGTGCTCGAGGTGGTGGTGATGCGCGGCCTGCGCGGCACGAGCGAGGTCACCAGACTTGTCACACCCGTGGCCGTGTTGCTCGGCATCAACGGCGCCGCAACCTGGATCTGGTTCCGCAACAGCAACCGCGCCCTGGTGCCCAAGAAGTTCTTCGGCGAGACCCACGTGCAAGTGCTCGGGCAGGCCGTGTATTACCACCAGATCATTGGTGTGTTGTTGTCTATCGTTATCGCTGGCGCGCTGTATGTCTTGCTCTACCGCACCCGCTTGGGCGTCACCATGCGCGCCACGGTCGACGACCGTTCGCTGCTCATGCTCAACGGTGGTCGCCCCGATCGCGTCAGCATGGCCAGCTGGGCCATTGGCGCCTCTCTTGCTGGCCTAGCCGGCGTGTTGCTGTCTCCGCAGTTGGGCGCGCTACAAGTGTTCGCGCTCACGCTGCTTGTCTTTGATGCGTATCCCGCAGCCGTAGCGGGTCGCTTGCGCAGCGTGCCACTCACCTATCTGGGCGCCATGGTGCTGGGCCTCTCGAAGCTCTACTTCGACTGGATCTCCGATGCGGGCCAGCGTTGGCTTGTGCTGCGCAACTTGCGTAACGCCATCCCCGCGCTGCTGTTGTTCGGTGCATTGCTGTTGCTCCCGCAAGACCGCTTGCGCGGCGCCATCGTGACGCGAACCCGCGAGCGGTTCCGAGTGCCCACCATGCGCGAAGCCGTGTTGTGGGGCGGCGTGTTGGTGGCAGCCGTGGCGATGTTGCAGTCCATCATGTCGGGCTCGGCAGTCATCAGCTTGGCGAACGGTGTCGCGTTGTCACTGATGGCGCTGTCGCTGGTGTTGCTCACCGGTTACGCCGGCGAGATCAACCTCGCTGTGTTCACGTTCGCTGGCGTGGCCGTCATTGCCGCATGGCAGTTCGACGTTGGGCCCACTGGTTTGGCCACGCAGAAGTCGTTGTCGGTGGGCGCCGTGTTGTTGGCAATGTGCGTGTGTTCGTTGGTGGGCGGCCTCATTGCGTTGCCAGCCTTGCGACTGCGCGGCTTGTATCTCGGCTTGGCCACGTTTGCATTTGGCATCATCGTGTACCAGCTTGTGATCCTGCAGACGCAGCCGCTGAACTTCAATATCTTTGGTGGCGAGTTCACCGTAAACCTGTTCACAAACGGTTCGCTCACGGTGCCGCGACCTCATTGGTTCGGCATCAACTTTGCCGGGCAACGCGCCTTTTTGATGTTGATGACGGTCATCTTCGCTGTGCTCGGCATCGGCATCATTGCCATTCGACGTAGTGCTTATGGCCGAATGATCGTTGCGATGAAAGACAGCCCGGCAGCGTGCGCCACGCTCGGACTCAACATCACGCGCCTGAAGCTTGGCGTGTTCATGGTGTCATCTGCGATAGCCGGTTTGGCTGGCTTGATGTGGGCCGCCGAGCGCCGCACCTTGCCGAACAACGCCGACTTCGATGGCTTCCAGAGCCTGTTGCTGTTCATGATCGCCGTTGTTGGCGGCATCGGATATGTCAGCGGCGCATTTATCGCGGGCATCTTCTTGAGCGTGCTCAGCGTGGTGATGCCCAACGTGTTCGACAAACTCGGCAGCGATTACCCGTCGCTGCATTGGCTCTTCGTCACCGTGCTCGGCAACTTCAGCCACTACGTGGGGCCAGCCCTCGTGGGCATCGGACTCGGCAAGAACCCAAGCGGTATCGCACAGCAGATTATGGACGGCTTCCGTCCGCTCAAGAAGGCGCCTGGCGCCACCGCAATCTGGGTGATCGCAATCGTTGGGCTGTGGGCAGCAACGTGGCGAGGTGCCGTCTCTAACTGGCACTTCGCGTTGATCTCAGTGGGGTCGTTGTTTATCGTGCCGCGCATCATCATGTCGGTGTTCGAAGACCGCTTTGCTGAAGAAGAGCGAGCAGTTGCTGGCGAAGATCTCGACCTCATCGGTATCGGTCGGGCTTTCCGTGCCTCAGATCGCCAAGTGCTCGACACGGCGCTGGGCCTTCCGGCCGCGCCGATTGGTGGTGTCGAATGACGCTCCTCGAATGTCGCAACGTCGGTATGAAATTCGGTGGAGCCGCAGCGCTCACCGCCGTGAGTATCTCGGCCGAGGCCGGTGTCATCACCGGGCTCATCGGACCCAACGGTGCTGGCAAGACCACCATGTTTAACTGCATCACCGGTCTGCTCGAACCAACGTCGGGTGAGGTCATGCTCGATGGCACAGATATCACCAAGCTGGCGCCGTTTCGGCGTGCCCGCCTTGGTGTGGCCCGCACGTTTCAGCGCCTCGAACTGTTTACCTCGCTCAGCGTTCGCGACAACATTCGTGTTGCGGGCGAGATTCGCAGTCGTTGGAATAAAGGCAAAGGCAAGAGCGACTCGCACGCCGAGGCCGACCACATCATCGAGCTCATGGGCCTATCGGGCCTCGCCGATCGTGATGTCGCCGAGATTCCAACGGGCATGGCCCGCCGAGTCGAAATGGGCCGGGCCTTGATGACCCGCCCGCGCATCTTGTTGCTCGACGAGCCCGCCTCGGGGCAAGACGAACAAGAGACCGAAGAGTTCGGCGAACTCTTGCTGCACGTACGCGACGAAGGCACCGCAATCTTGCTTGTCGAGCACGATGTGTCGTTGGTGATGAAGGTCTGCTCGTTCATCCAAGTGCTCGACTTCGGTCGTCTCATTGCATCGGGTACGCCCGCCGAGATTCAGACCAACCCAGCGGTGCTCGAGGCCTACCTGGGCGAGGATCACTCGGCATGAGCGAGACCGTCCTCGAACTACTCGATGTGCGCGCTGGGTACGGCACCATCGAAGTGCTGCACGGCGTATCGCTGGCGGTTGGCCGCGGCGAAGTGCTGGCGTTGCTTGGCCCCAACGGCGGCGGAAAGTCCACCACGCTCAAGGTGATCTCGGGCTTGGTCGACATCATGAGCGGCGACGTTCATTTGGCTTCTCGCTCGGTTGCCGGGGTCTCAGCCGACAAGTTGGCTCGTCTTGGGTTGTGCTCTATTCCCGAAGGCAAAGGCGTGTTTCCAAACCTCACGGTTCGCGAGAACCTGATGATGGCCACGCATACCGGCGCCAAGCTCAGCGATGTCGAAGAAGTGGCGTACACACGCTTCCCGCGACTCGGTGATCGGCGCTCACAACTCGCCGGCACGATGTCGGGTGGCGAGCAACAGATGCTCGCGATGTCACGTGCTCTCGCAACGAACCCAGCGGTGCTGTTGCTTGATGAATTGTCGATGGGCCTCGCGCCTCTCGTCGTCGCTCGACTGTACGAAATCGTTGCTCAGGTCGCTGAGACCGGAGTCTCGGTACTCGTCGTCGAGCAGTTTGCGCAGAGCGTTCTTGGCATTGCCGATCGGGCTGCCATCATGCTCAGCGGACGAATCACGCGTATCGGCGCTCCTGCCGAACTCGCTGAAGAACTTTCATCGGCCTACCTCGGCGGAAAGGGATAACCATGACCCAAGACACGAACTCCTCGGATGATCGGTTCGAGCAATTCAAGAACGACATCGCCAAAATGCAGGTGAGAACGTCGGGCAAGGCCAGCACCGAAAAGGCGGCCTCGTCGCTTGGCATCGCGCTGATGGTCGCCTCGATCCTCATTGGCATCGGCTCCTACATTCAGGTTGGTCAAGCCGACAATGCGCTCGATCAGAACGAAGTCATCGTGCTTGGGCTGGCTTGTATCGCGATGGCCGTGGTCGGATCAGCACTGTGGATTCGCACGGCACTCGTTCGCTTTTGGCGGTTCTGGATGCTGCGCTCGCTCTACGAGGGTCAGGCCCACCTCGACGAAGTCGTGAAGGCAATCCGCGACCGCTCGTAGCCCCCGGCGGTTACCTGCCTTGGTGGCGGGGAATCGTCTTGTTGATGAACCGGCCCAGCACGCGGGCGAACCTGCCGGGCATATCCATGTTTGGCGAGTGACCCGCGCCGTGCCATACGTGTAGGCCGGTGCCCTTGGGGAACTTGGCCCACGTGGCGAGCATCGCCGCAATCGGAATGGTGTCATCGGCGTCGCCGCACGCAACCAAGATGGGCATTGGCAACGTTGCACACGCCGACCCCAAACCGAGCTGGCACATTGAGTGCAGCGAGCCGCGCAAGCGCGCATCGGGCGCGGCGGCCATGTCGGCGTTGAGCAGTCGTGCGAAGTCGGACTCGCCACGATCGTCGCCACGATTGTCGCCGTCGCCGTCGCCGTCGCCGTCGCCGGCTGCAGCCGCAGCCGCGAGCCGAACTCGGCGCTGCGTTGCCCAGCCGTCGAAGAACGCATCGATGTCCTCGGCGGTCTCAGTTCGGCCGTCGGGGTCAACCGGGTCGAGCAGCATCAAACCCTTCACGAGTTCGGGACGCTGCAGCGCCATGATGCACGCTGTTGCTCCGCCCAGCGAGTGGCCAACGAGAGTGAAGTCGCTCCAGCCCAGTTGGTCGATGAGCTCTAACGCGTCAGAGGCGAAAATGCCCACGCCGTAGTCGCTGGCATCGTCAGGAGCACTCGACTCGCCGGCGCCACGATTATCGATCGCGATCGTGTGATATTGCTCGGGCGACAGGTCTTCCTGCACGAGCTGCCAGATGCGCGCCGATGCCTCGAACCCGTGGATCAGCACCACCCGTTGCGGGCCCGTGCCGTATTCGTAGTAGTGCAGATTTGCATTCGTGAGCTGAGCGAACGGCACAGTTTTCCGATCAAGAACAGGTTGGGTTGCGGCAGCGTGGCGGGTGGTCAGCGAATGATTGGTGAGTCGTCGATGGCACTGAAATCGGGTTCGCGGCGCTCGGCGAAAGCGATCAATGATTCGATGTTGGCAGGGCCGCCGAGCAGCACGCCAAACGCAGCATCTTCGCGTCGTCGCGCTGCAGCGAACTCGGCCCGCATTGGTTCGACGATGGTTCGCTTCGTCTCGACGAGCGAGTTGATTGGCTTGCTGGCCAACACCTGCGCGTGACGAAGGGTTTCGGCCATCAAGTCGTCGGGTGCGCACTCGCGCCAGGCGAGGCCCATCTGCACACATTCGGTGGCCGACAGCCACTCGCTGCTCATCAGCGCCCACGTGGCGTTCTGGCGGCCGAGTAGTCGGGGAAACGACACACTGCTGGCTGCCTCGGGAGCAACGCCCAAACGAGTGAATGGGCATCGAACGCGAGCGTCACTAGAGATGAAGACCAGATCGCTGAGCGCCAGCATCGTTGCCCCAATGCCAAGCGCAAGGCCGTTGACCGCGCAGAACAACGGCTTGGGAAAGTCGATGAGGTGATCGACGAAACCGGGGAAGCCGTGGCGGCCGTTGGTGAAAACTCCGCTGTTGCG
>CANNMD010000042.1 GCA_947505655.1 Acidimicrobiaceae bacterium
GGGCGTAGCCCCCAATACGTGCGTCACTCATGCGGTGGCACCCACTTTCTGGATGAATGCTTCGATCAAGTCCTGATGCGTTGCATCGTTGATCGACTCGGTGACTGCTCGTTCGGCGGCGGTAGCCGAAAGGCGGGCGATCTCGCCGCGCAATTCGTCGGCGCTGCGACCCCGTGCGGTGTCGATGTCGGCAATGGCGCGAGCCTTGAGTTCGACAACTTCGGCCTCGAGACGAGTGCGACCATCGGCCAACATTGCGTCGGCCTGCAGAGCAGCATCGGCGAGAAGACGCTGGCGCTCGGCGCCAATGTCGCCCTTGGCCTGGCGAATGCCAGCGGCCTCGGTGGCCGCAGATGCCTTGTCGGCGGCTGCGTCGTCGAGTTCTTTTTGGATGCGCGCGGTGCGAGCGGCCATGGCCTTTTTGATGCTGGGCCCGGCGAACTTGAAGAGCAGACCAAAGATGATCAGCGCCGCAAGAATGCCGTAGATCATCTCGGCCTTTTCGGGAAGAATCCACGAATGGCTGGTGATGCCTTCGGCGTCTTGGCGAGGTTCCTTCTCGGACTGGGCGAAGAGATTGGCGATGCGAATCAATGCGTTCATCGTGCGACCCCTACGCTCATGACTTCGAGAACCACTCGGCTGACCACTGCAGCATCAGGCGTCTTGCCAACAGCAAGCTCGATGGCCCGACCGCTGACATCGCCAACCGCTGACTCGATCTGCGACTGCACCGCTTGGCGCGCTGCATCGTTGGCGGCTGACGCCGCTGCACGCTGCTCGGCGATCTCGGCACCAACCGCAGCCAACTTGGCGGCGCGTTCGGTTTCGAGGGTCTGGCGAGCGGCATCGATGTGAGCTGCAGCCTCGGCCTTGACACCAGCGAGCTGTGCTTCGTAACCAGCGACTTCGGCCTTGGCCTCGGCACGTGTTGCGTCGGCACCCTCGTGAGAAGCGCGGATGCTTGCGTAGCGAGCATCCATACCCTTCTTCAGACGTGGGTACAGCACATAGCGCATGAGCACGGCGAAGACCACGAATGATCCACCGCCCCAAGCGACTTCTTTGAGCTCGGGCGCGATGGGGCTCGGACCTGGGTTCACTTCGACAGTTGCTTCGTGTTCCGCTTCGCTCGCAGTGACCACGCCTGATTCAGCGATCTGCGGTTCAAACGCAAGAGTCTCTGAGGTAGCGGAATCGGAGGTAACGGTCGCTAAAGCGACTGGCTCTGAACTAATTGTCTGTTCTGCAGTTGAGTCCGGCGGCACGGATGCAAGATGCACCGTGTATGCCGAACCCGACTGGGTGACGACGGCTGTCAGCACGTCAGCTCCTTGTGGGAGTGGGTGGACGGATGGATTTAGAGGCCGATGAGGATGAAGACCACGAAGCCGATGAGGGCCAGTGCTTCAGTAAACGCGATGCCGAGGAACATGGTGGTACGCACCATGCCGGCAGCCTCAGGCTGGCGAGCCATGGCTTCGACGGACTTGCCGACGATGTAGCCAATGCCGATGCCAGGTCCGATTGCAGCGATGCCGTAGGCAAAACCGGCACCGATTGCTGCGTTGGCCTTCTTCTGCTCGTCGCCGGTGAGGGCTACTGCAGCGATGTGTGAAATTGCTTCCATGGGATGGATTCTCCTGTGTTGGTTTCTCTGTGGGAGATGGGTTAGTGCTCGGCGTGTGTCGAGCTAGCGATATAAACAGCGGTCAAGATAGTGAAGATGTACGCCTGCAAGAAGACCACGAGCACTTCGAAGGCGGTGAGGAACACCAGCATGAAGAACGGCAAGATGCCGCCGATGGTAAGAATCGGAACGTAGGTTTCGGCCTGGAACATTGCCTCGCTGAGCAATGCAAACGTGACCAGCAGGATGTGACCAGCGAGCATGTTCGCGAAGAGTCGCACAGTGAGCGACAATGGGCGAACGATGATCGTGGAGAAGAATTCGATGAGGCCCACGAGTGGCTTCAATGCCACTGGCACGCCTGGGGGCCAGAGCAGGTGGGTCAAGTAGCTCAGCTTCTGGTGCTTGAGGCCGGTGCCGATGAAGATCACCCAGACCAGCAGCGACAAGAACAGTGGGATGGCGATACGCGCCGTGGCGGGCATCTGCAAGATCGGCACGATGCCGGTGAGGTTGCACAAGAAGATGAACACGAACAGGCTGAGCAAGAACGGGGTCCAAGCAAGCCCCTCTTTGCCCATGGTCTGCATGATGACGCTGTCTTCGATGAACTCAACCGACGTCTCGGCCAAGTTGCGAATGCCGGTAGGCGCCACTGTGGCGTCCTTGCTGCCGGCAAGCAAAAACACGAGGCTGCCAATTACCGCTGCGGCAACGGCGATGAGCGAGATCTTGTTGAACGACGAAAAGAGGTCGTGCCAGCGCAGGATTTCGTTGATTGGTGGAAATTCAAGACCGAACACTTTTGATCGGTTCCTCTCAGTGCGAGCGAGATGGTTTAAGGCCGGGGTAAGCCAGCGAGGCTGCGACGTACTTCAGTTCCCATGCGAGGAGACCGAGGTGCGACACGATAATTGTCAATCCGAGTGCTGGACGCGAAATCCAGCCAGCATCTTTGACCAAGTAAACGGCCAAGAAAAGCATTGCAAGACGGATCAGGTACCCGAACAGAATGGCACCCATCATCAGTCCGAGTGAAATTCGAGCGGTAACAGCGATCAGACCTGCGGCGATGGCGAAGTTGACGAGCACCAAAGCGAGCGCGTAGGCCGACGACGCAACGCCCGACATCGACCAGATGATGCCGCACAAGGCGATGAGCACTGGCCCAACGATGAGGCCCCGACGGATCATGTCGCGAGACACTTCGACCTCGGGGGCTGCGCCCTCGAAGCGAGTGGTCATTGGGGACGATGTATCGGTCATCACCGAACCGCCGCCTTGCCATCGCGGCTGATGTCGCGTCGCTGCGACTCTAGCTCTTTCATGCGTGCGTCGTAGCCGTACCACAAGCTCGCAAACTGGCCAACGATTCCAAGCACGACGAACACGATCATGAAGACAGGCTTCGTGCCGAGCCATGTGTCGAGCGCATAACCGAGGCCCAAGAAAATCACCACGAGAATGGCAAATTCCATGCCGCGGCCGAGGCCGTCGTTGGTGTTCACGCGTTTGCGGGGGCGGAGGTCCATGTCGTGGGGTGTGCTCACACGGCTTCGACGACGGTGTCGAAGCGCTTGTGAATGCGGGAACAATCTAGCGTCCGGTTTCGGAATTCTCCAATTCGGAGTCGTTGTTCTCGGCGCGCAATGCCCGGTTGCGGCGGACCTCGGGATGCAACACCGTGTACAGGCCCAAGCCGAGCGCCAACACACCCAATGTCGCAAGCGTGGCGCCTCCGGTAGTGAAGACCGGATAGAGCACAAACGCCGACAGCAACGCTGTCCAGAGCCACAAAATCAGCACGCTGCGGCGCTGACCGTGACCGAGGTTCATCAAGCGGTGGTGCAGGTGACCCTTGTCGGCCGTCGCAAGCCCTTGCCCTCTACTGGTGCGCCGAATAATCGCGAACAGCGTGTCGAGGATGGGCACACCAAGAATAAATAACGGGATGAACAACGGAGCGAAGAAGAAGTACGACTGACCGAACTGCTGCTGTGTGACCGGGTCGGCTCGGCCTCCGACGACACTGGTGGCGGAGGCCATCAACAAGCCAAGCAGGAGCGCCCCACCATCGCCCATGAAGATCTTGGCGGGGTTGAAGTTGTGTGGCATGAAGCCAAGGCAGATACCTACGGCGATGATGCACACCAACGGGCCGATGCTGTCGTTGGCGAGCAGGCCCTTGTTCTGCAATTCGGTGCTGTACAAAAAGAACGACCCCGAGGCGATGGCGACGATGCCTGCGGCGAGTCCGTCGAGCCCATCGATGAGGTTGATGGCCTGCGTCATTCCGAGCAACCACACGATGGTGACGAACGGAACCCATTCGTCGGGGAGAAAGAACACATCGACTCGAGGCACGCGAAAATAGAACATGGTGACGCCGTAGTACACCAATGCGCTGCCAGCGAGCACGGTGCCCAACACCTTTGCTGGCGCAGAGATATCGCGCACGTCGTCGAGCAAGCCAAGGCCGAAAATGATCGCGGCCGCAATGAGAACTCCGCGGGGCTCAGAGTTTCGCGAGTACAGCGAATCGAACGAATCCATCAGCCGGCTCAGCGCGAGCGCAGCCACAAAGCCAATGAACATTGCGATGCCGCCCACATCGGGCGTTGCAACTTTGTGTACGCGACGCTCGTCGGGGGCCACTACCCATCCGAGTCGATTGGCAACCTTGATGACAACCGGCGTGAGGACAAATGTGGTGCCAGCCGCGCAGCCGCCAACGATGAGGTATGCGGCTGTATCTGGCATCGGGACGACATTAGTTCGCCAACCCCACCAACAAGAGCCTCAGGAATAGACAGGGAAACGAGCGCACAACGCGGCGACGCGTTGGCGAACGTCGGCGAGAACAGCGGTGTCGTCACGACCACGCAATGCCTCGGCAATCAGCGCAGCGATCTGAACCATCTCTGGCTCTTTCATACCCTGCGTGGTGACGCTGGGCGTACCGATTCGAACGCCACTGGTCACGAACGGGCTGCGCGTGTCATTCGGAACGTTGTTCTTGTTGAGCGTGATGCCCGCTTCGTCGAGCACGCTCTGCGCTTGCTTACCGGTGAGTTCGGCATCGAATGGACGCAGATCGACCACCATCAAATGGTTGTCGGTGCCGCCGCTGACAAGGCGGAAACCCTGATGCGCCAAGGCTGCGGCCAAAGAAGATGCATTTGCAACAATCTGATGCGCGTACACGCTAAAGCTTGGGTGCATTGCCTCGTGGAAGGCCACGGCCTTGCCAGCTATGGCGTGCTCGAGCGGACCACCTTGGCTACCTGGGAACACCGCCTTGTCGATCTTGGCCGCGTGCTCGGCCTTGGACAAGATGCAACCACCGCGCGGGCCGCGCAAGGTCTTGTGCGTGGTGAACGTGACGATGTCTGAGTACGGCACAGGGTTGGGGTGAGCACCACCCGCGATGAGGCCGGCCAAGTGGGCCACATCGAACATGAGCAGCGCGCCCACTTCGTCGGCAACGCTCTTGAAGACCTCGGGGTCGAGACGACGCGGGTAGCTGGTGGTGCCAGCGACGATCATCTTGGGGCGATGCTCGAGCGCGAGGTCGCGCATCTTGTCGTAGTCGATGCGCTCGTCGCTGGGATCAACCTTGTACGACACGAAGTTGTAGAAGATGCCGCTGGCATTCACGGGCGAGCCGTGGGTGAGATGGCCGCCATGATCGAGACTGAGGCCCATCACGGTGTCGCCGGGCTCGAGCAGACCGAGATAGACCGCCATGTTCGCGCTGGCGCCGCTGTGAGGCTGCACGTTGGCGTGCTCGGCGCCGAACAACTCTTTGACGCGTGAAATTGCGAGCGCCTCGATGTCGTCGACGATCACGTTGCCGCCGTAGTAGCGCTTGCCTGGGTAACCCTCGGAGTACTTGTTGGTGAGCACCGAACCCGTTGCCCGCATGACCGCAGGCGACGTGAAGTTCTCGCTGGCAATGAGCTGCAGCCCGGTGGACTGACGCGTGACCTCTCGGTCGATGAGGTCGAATACCGCTGTGTCTGGGGCAATCTCAGATGGCCAAGGCATGTGGGTGTGTCTCCTGTGTGTGGCGACGAATCGGCGAGTGCCGAAACGTCAGCGAAAGAATTCTTGGGTTTCGATTTCGGTGATCTGCTCGACACGGCGCTCGTGACGACCGCCCTCGAACGCGGTCTTCAAGAACAACGCAACGATCTCTTCGGCAAGGCCGAGACCAACGACCCGCGCTCCCATGCTGAGCACGTTGGCGTTGTTGTGCTCGCGGGCCATGCGTGCGGTGTAGAGGTCGTTGCAGAGCGCTGCGCGCACACCACGAACCTTGTTCGCCGCAAGCTGCTCGCCTTGGCCGCTGCCGCCAAGCACGATGCCAAAGTCGGCGTCGCCATCGCGAACCGTGCGGCCCACGCCTGCGCAGATGGGCGGATAGTCGCAACTCTCGGCACTGTGGGTGCCTTGGTTATCGACCACATGGCCGCCCGCCTCGAGCACCTTCACGAGGTGCTCCTTCAGTTCGAAGCCGGCATGATCAGACCCAATGGCGATGCGTGACACGTGTCGAGTGTAGAGCGGCGGGCTGCACTCGCCCCTAACGCAGAGTTGCACGTAGCCTCAGCGCCTATGCCTCTCGACCCACGAACCCCCGTACTCATCGGTGGCGGACAATATGCCCACCACGCCGCGCAGCTCGCCGATGCAATGCATCCGGTAGAGCTCATGGCCACTGCAGTAGAACGCGCCACTGCCGACGCAGGCTTGGCCTCAACGCCCAATCCCGATTCGATTCGCGTTATCAGTTTGCTCACGTGGCGCTACGGCGACCCGGCCTACGTGCTGGCCCAGCAACTCGGCCTGAGCCCGCGCGAAACGGTACTCACAACCAACGGTGGCAACAGCCCGCAAACACTGGTGAACTCCACCGCTTCGCAGATTCAAAATGGCGAGCTCGACATCGCAATCCTCACCGGTGCCGAGGCATCACGGAGCCGCATGCGGGCCCGACGCGACGGCATTGATTTCGACTGGCCCAAGGCGCCAGACACTCAGGTCCCAACGGTGATGGGTAAAGACCTCGACATGAGTCATCCCACCGAACGCGCCCATGGCATATTCATGCCCGTTCAGGTGTATCCGATGTTCGAGACAGCCATTCGCGCTGCCGCTGGCCGCACGGTCGAAGAACAAGAGCTCATTACCAGTGAACTCTGGGCTCGTTTCAGCGAGGTCGCCGCAAAGAACCCAAACGCATGGAGCCACCAGGCGCGCACAGCCGAAGAAATCCGTACGCCAAGTGCCTCGAACCGCATGATCGGCTTCCCGTACACGAAGTACATGAACTCGAACAACGACGTCGACATGGGCGCGGCGCTCATCATGTGCAGCGCCGAAAAGGCACAGGCGCTGGGCGTACCACGAGACCGTTGGGTGTTCATGCATTCGGGCGCCGATTGCCACGAGCACAGCTTCATGTCCAACCGTTACAGCTTCGCTCAGACCCCGGCAGTCGAACTCGGCGGTCGCTTGGCACTCGAGCTCGCGGGTATGACTATCGACGACATCGACATCGTCGACCTCTACAGCTGCTTCCCTTCGGCCGTTCAGTTGGGCGCCCAATCGTTGGGGCTCTCGCTTGACCGCCAGCTCACCCGCACCGGCGGTTTGCCATTCGCTGGCGGCCCCTGGAACAACTACGTGATGCATGCCATCGCCACCACGATGAACGATCTCCGCGATGGCGCAGGCACCAACGGGCTCGTGTGGGGCAACGGCGGCTACGCAACAAAGCATTCGTTTGGCGTGTACAGCACCCAGCCATCTGCGAATCCATTTCGTCACGCCGATCCGCAGGCCGAAATCGATGCGCTTCCCCGCCGCGAACTGGCCGACGGCGCCGATGCAGCAGGCACGGTCACTATCGAGGCCTACACGGTCATGCACAACCGCGACGGCGTCCCAGAAACCGCCAACGTGGCATGCCTATTGCCCGACGGACGCCGCGCGTGGGCTACATCGTCCGACGCCGATCTCGCCGCAGCGATGTGTGTTGGCGAATGGGTGAACCGCAGTGTCACCCGAGACGCCGACGGAAAAATCAACGCCGCCTAGCTGCCGGTGGCATGCTCTACGCCATGCCGTCAACCAACACGTCGCCCCTCAACGCATCAAAGCCATCGATCATTCTCGACTGCGATCCCGGCCACGACGACGCAATTGCAATTGTCGTCGCCGCCCTGCACACCAACTTGGTGGGCATCACCACCGTCGCAGGTAACGCGCCGCTCACGATGACCACGCGCAACGCGCTGATCATGACCGACCTGCTCGGCCTCGACACGCCCGTGCACAGCGGCGCCGACCGACCTCTTGTTGCCCCACCACGACACGCCGGGTACGTGCACGGCGAAAGCGGCCTTGACGGCGCCGACCTTCCCGAGCCCACGCGCGGGGTCGATGGCGACAACGCAGTTGAGTTCATCATCGAGTCATGCCGCAGCACCGAGGGCATCTGGCTTGTGCCGGTCGGTCCGCTCACCAATATCGCGCTCGCTCTGCGCCTTGCGAGTGATCTCAAACACCGCATCGCTGGGATCTCGCTGATGGGCGGCGGTTCGTTCGGTAACCGCTCAGCTGCTGCCGAGTTCAACATCTGGGCCGACCCTGAGGCCGCCGCGATGGTCTACGAATACGGCGGCCCGCTGAAGATGGCCGGGCTCGACGTGACCCACCAGTTTCAGGCCACCCCCGATCGCATTGCCAAGGTCAGCGCGCTTCCCGGTCGGCTCGCAGAACTACTCGCCGACCTCTTGCATTTCTTCAGCGCCACCTACATGACCCGCCACGACGACATGGGCGGCGCAGCCGTGCATGATCCACTTGCGGTGATGGCACTCACTCACCCAGAGTTGTTCACCATCGTGCAGCGCCATGTGGTCATCGAGACCGCTGGCGACCACACCCGCGGCATGACCCTCATCGACGAGCGCGCGCTCATCGAGCGTCGCCCACCGAACTGCGATGTGCTCACCCATGTCGAAGCCGACGCTGCGTTCGATGTGATCGTCGCCGCTATCGCCCACTTCAGCAGCTAGCCAACCTCGCCGGACAGTCCCCCACGTTCGCTGCCGCGGTACTCTCACCACCATGCGTGCAGCCGTAATTCGTGATTGGCAACTCAGGGTCGACGACATCGACATCCCAACACCGGGTCCGGGCCAAGTGCTCACCAAGGTGTTGGCGTGCGGTATCTGTGGCAGCGATCTTCACTTGCTGTCCCACGGCAAAGAGCAGCGCGACATGGCCGAGAAGTTCCGCGAGGGTCTGGCACCGAACCCAGTGAGCATGCAGATGTTCGTGCCCGAACGCGACATGGTGATGGGCCACGAATTCTGCTGCGAGGTCGTCGAGCTCGGCCCCGGAGCAAACCGTTTCGCTGTTGGCGATGTCATCGTTTCGATGCCCGTGGCGTTCGATAACTCTGGCCTACACGGCATTGGTTTCAGCAACACCTACAACGGCGGCTACGCCGAGATGATGGTGCTCAACGAGATGCTCGGCATCAAGGTTCCCGCTGGCCTGCCTACAGATCTCGCTGCGCTCACCGAGCCACTCGCTGTTGGTGTGCACGCCGTGGCTAAGAGCCGCATCGCTGCGGGCGACGCCGCCATCGTGATGGGCCTTGGCCCAGTGGGCTTGGCGTGTATCGCCGAACTCCGCATGCGCGGCATTGGCCCCATCATCGCTGCCGACTTCTCGCCACGCCGACGCGCACTCGCCGAGAAACTCGGCGTCGACATCGCTGTCGACCCGCGCGAGACCACCGCTATCGATGCATGGCGCAAGATCGATGGCTCTCGTCCGCTGGTCATCTTCGAAGCTGTCGGCGTGCCCGGAATGATCAACGAAGCAATGCGGGTTGCACCCAAAGACACCCGCATCCTCGTGGTTGGTGTGTGCATGCAGCAAGACCACATTCACCCGATGCTCGGCATCCAGGGCGAGCTCAACATCCAGTTCGCTCTGGGTTACGAGCCCGCCGAATTCTCGGCCGCGCTCGAGGCAATCGCCGAGGGCAAGGTGGACCTTTCATCGTGGATTACCGGCACCGTCAACATCGACGGCGTGCCGCAGGCGTTCACCGATCTGGCCAACCCTGAGGCGCACGCCAAGATTCTCGTCAAGCCGTAAGGACCATCCGAATGAGTGATTCGTTCGTCAACGGCGACGCCCCGAGCGACCTGACATTTCCTCGACAGTACGCACGCACTCAGCGGCTCACATTGGGCGACCCACGCACCGTCACAGTTTCTCCCGACGGGCAACGCGTGGTGTTCTGCCGAAGCGACAGCGGCGATGATCCGGTGAACTCTTTGTGGGTGCTCGATGTACCAACTGGCACCGAGCGACTCGTGGCCGACCCACGGCAACTGCTCGCCGCGGCCGACAGCAACGAGCCCGCCGAAGAGCGCGCCCGACGCGAGCGCACCCGCGAAGGCGCGGGCGGCGTAGTGAGTTACGCCACCGACTCAGCAGTGACGATCGCTTCGTTCTCATTAGGCGGCCGACTGTTTGGCGCCGGTCTCATCAGCGGCACAGCGCGAGAACTGACTGTTGCTGGCCCGGTGTTCGACCCACGACCAGACCCAACCGCAGCGCGTGTTGCATACGTGTGTGGCGCCACCATTCGCATCGGCGAACTCGACAACAGCAGTTGGGAATTGGCGTCCGAGCCCCACAATCCCAATGCCACCTGGGGCAGCGCCGAGTTCGTTGCCGCCGAAGAAATGGGCCGCCACCGCGGGTATTGGTGGTCTCCCGATGGCGCCGCCATCGCAGTCGAGCGCGCCGACACATCGCCGGTCTCGATCTGGCATATCGCCGACCCAGCGCATCCCGAGACCGTGCCCACGCAACATCGATATCCGGCCGCAGGCACCGACAACGCCTTGGTGTCGTTGTTCGTCATCACGCTTGGGCAACGCACTGCAGCGAGTCGTGTGCAGATGCACTGGGACACCGACAGCTTCCCATATCTCGCCAACGTCACTTGGGCTACCAAAGACCGACTGCTGCTCACCGTGCAGTCGCGTGATCAAACCCAACTCTTGGTGCTCGAAGCCGACCCCGCAACCGGCATCACCAACGTGGTGTTCGCCGATCATGATGACCAATGGGTCGATCTCGTTGCTGGCACCCCTGCCGTGCTCGGCGATGGCCGCTTGGTGATGGCCGCAGATCGCGCCGGAGCCCGACGACTGCTCGTAGACGGCAACGTCGTATCGCCACCCGATCAACAGGTGCGCTCGGTCACGGCGGTTGCTGACGGCACCGTCACATTCTCGGCCAATCCACTCGACGACCCCACCGTGCAACACGTGTGGACGTGGTCGGCCGACACCGGATGCACATGCCTCACCACCGAAGAGGGCGTGCACGCCGCAACAGTGGGCGGCGAGACCATCGCGATTCGTTCGTCCACACTTGCCGCGCACGGCTCCACGTTGCGCGTGGGTAACACCATCATCGCGTCGTATGCACAAACTCCCTTGGTCGAGCCCAACGTCTCGATCCACCGAGTTGGCGACGACAACTTGGCGGTTGCCGTGGTGTTGCCACACGGCGTCATCAGCGGTCCTTTGCCCGTGCTGATCGACCCATACGGTGGCCCACACAGCCAGCGCGTTGTCAGCGCCCGAAGCGCCTATCTCTCATCGCAGTGGTTTGCCGATCAAGGATTTGCGGTCATCATCACCGACGGTCGGGGCACGCCTGGGCGCGGCACCGAGTGGGAGCGTGCGGTGCATCTCGACCTCGCCGGGCCAGTGCTCGACGATCAGGTGCGCGCCCTCGAAGGAGTCACCGAGATCCTCGCCCGCGACGGCATTCGGCTCGACCGCCAACGGGTCGGTATTCGCGGCTGGAGCTTTGGCGGCTACCTCGCAGCGCTCGCGGTAATCCAGCGACCCGACATCTTTCACGCGGCCGTTGCCGGCGCACCCGTCACCGAGTGGCGTTTGTACGACACGCACTACACCGAGCGTTACCTCGGCGATCCCTTCACCGATCCCGAGCCCTACGACCGCTCGTCACTGCTCGACATCGCCCATTTGCTCACTCAACCGCTGCTGCTCATCCACGGTCTGGCCGACGACAACGTGGTGGCGGCGCATACGTTGCGCCTCTCGTCAGCCCTTTTGGCGGCCGGGAAATCGCACGAAGTACTGCCGTTGTCCGGCGTAACGCACATGACACCGCAGGAAATCGTTGCGGAGAACCTGCTCCTGCATCAACTCGAGTTTTTGCGTCGGGTATTACGGATTCAGACCTGAGCCAGAGGCTACGTTGACAGAGTGACTTCGACTTTGGAACACCTCTACGCCAACGTGGCGGTGCATGCCACGCAAGACCGCGAACACGAGGCAGCCGTCGAATTGCTCTTGCTCGTGATGATCGTCGATCACCACATCAGCGAAGAAGAACTCAACGAAATCCGTCGCATTAGCGAGGACTCCGGTTGGGAAAACGACACGTTCTCGTTCGATCGTTACTTCGGTCAAGCAATGGCCACGGTTCGCCAAGCAGTTGCCACCGACACCATCGACGAGTTCCTCGATTCGGTAGATCTGCGTATCACCAGCAAGGTGCTGCGCGCATCGCTGTTCTCGGCCGCTCGCGATGTCGCTGGTGTCGACCGCACGCTCGATCTGCACGAGCGAAATCTGCTCGAACTTCTCGCCGCTCGCTTCGACTGATTCAGCAACGTCGCAGCCGCGTCTAGCGGCGAGCAACAGCGATTCGATCGAGCCCCGCAAGATCGCTACGAATCTCGCCATTTGCGAGACCTGCTTCGTTGAGCAGCGCCATCACTGCTGCCCCTTGGCCGGCACCGATTTCAAGCACCAAGTATCCGCCGGGGCGTAGCCACAAGGTCGCGTCGGCGACGATAACGCGAATGTCGCGGAGGCCATCGGCGCCGCCGAACAACGCGAGGTGTGGCTCCCACTGAGACACCTCGGCTTCGACATCGGGATCATCGAGAGCGATGTACGGGGGATTCGCAACAACGAGATCGAGACGACCACGAAGGTCGCTGGGCAACGCAAGAAACCACGAGCCCTGCACGATGCGTACGCTCTGCGCGTTGCGCCCGATGCCCGCGAGATTGGCTGAGGCAACGTCAACCGCATCGGCTGACACATCGGCCAACCACACATGCGCTGAATCGATCGGCAGTTCGGCCGCGATCGACAGGCCAATGGCTCCGCTGCCCGTGCCCAAATCGGCGATCAACAATCGCTCGGCTGTGCGATCGGCGGCAAGCAACGACCGGGCAAGGCCGAGAGCCGTCTCGCACACCCATTCGGTTTCGGGTCGAGGGATGAGCACTCGCTGATCGACCATCATGTCGAGTCGGCGAAACTGCCAACGGCCGAGCACATATTGCAACGGTTCGCCAGCGGCACGACGAGCAAGCATTGCGTCGAGATGCGCCACCATGCCGTGCATCGCTGGCTCATCAAGCTCGGCCAAGAACTCGGGCCCATCACATCCGCTGGCTACCTCGCACATCCATCGCGCGTGATGGCGATCGCCCAACGCGGTGGTGGCCTGCGCCCACAACTCACGCCACGTGACGTGTTCGCTATCAGTCATCACCATTGGCAAGTTGACGAGTGCGTTCGTCGGCGGCCAACGCCTCGACGACATCAGTGAGGTTGCCCGCGAGCACTTCTTGCAACCGATAGATCGTGAACCCGATGCGATGATCGGTGAGTCGGTTCTCTTTGTAGTTGTAGGTGCGAATTTTCTCGCCACGCCCACCGGTGCCAACCTGCGACTTGCGTTCGACCGAGGCTTTCGCGTCGGCTTCGTCTTGCGCGGCCTGCAACAAACGCGCACGCAGCACAGTCATCGCCCGCGCCCGGTTCTGCAACTGGCTGCGCTCGTCTTGCATGGCCACGGCAATTCCCGTTGGCTTATGCGTGATGCGCACCGCCGAGTCGGTGGTGTTCACGCCCTGCCCACCAGGACCACTGGCGCGGTACACATCGATCTGCAGATCTTTTTCGTCGATGTCGATCTCGACTTCTTCGGCCTCGGCCAGAATCAGCACTGTCGCCGACGACGTGTGAATACGACCCTGGCTCTCAGTAACGGGCACCCGTTGCACGCGGTGCGTGCCGCCTTCGTACTTGAGGTGGCTCCACGAAGAGTCGCCCTTCACCATGAGCGTGATCTGGTTGAATCCGCCAAGGTCGCTGACATCGGTAGACAACACATCGATGCTCCAACCCTGCTGGGTTGCGTAGCCCGAGTACATCTCGAACAGGTCACGAGCAAACAAGTTGGCTTCTTCGCCGCCTTCGGCGCCACGGATCTCGACGATGACAGCCTTGCCATCGTTGGGGTCGCGCGGCAACAACAGCAAACGAATCTCGGCTTCGATTCGCTCAACCTCGGCCTCGGATGCGGCGAGGTCTTGGCGCAGAGCATCACGCTCGTCGGCGCTGGCAAACGTGAGCAGTTCGCGGGCGGCATCGGCATCTTCGTGTACCGAGCGAAGCGCCCTGATCAACGTGACGATTGGCGTGAGCTCTTTGTAGCGCGTGGTCTTGATGCGCAGCAGCGCAGCGTCGGTGAGAATTGCGGGGTCGGAAAGCTCGGCCTCAACGGTGAGGTATTCGTCTTCTACGGCAGCCAATCGATCAATCACAGCGCATGCAGGCTACGTCGCTGCCGAGTGTTCGCAGCGATCTAGGCCCAAGTGAGTACAGAGATTGACCCTCGGGCCAGCGCGGCAACCCGCTGTGTCACCGGCGAGGCATCGCGCTCGGGAACAACCAGCACCAACTCGGCGTCGGCCCCGTACATCTCGCGGGCGTCGAGCCCAAAGGGCACGAGATCGAGATCGATGCCCACCGAGCACACCGCCACAAGAGGCGCGCCGTTGGTCGTCTCGCCAACGGCCACGCACGGGATCGGATCTTTCAAATTCGCACGCCGAACCGGTGGATCGGCCGAGCGAAGGTGCAGTGCACCAACTCGGGATGGATCGTTGATGGCCAACCAGCGCAAGAAACGTTCGGCGCCTAAACGGTTGAGCGGATGCAACGGTGCGTCTTGCTGACGATGCCCGCTCACGGCATCGACCACGCCGGCGAGCGCCTCAGCGGTTGGCTTATTGCCGTGCAGCATCATGAATGATTCGCGGTCGTGCGCCCCAACACCTACCTCAAGGCGAACCTCGCCCGAATACGCATCGGTGACCACGCGGCACACCTCGAGCCCGCGGATTTCGCCGGCAAGCACGCCGTGCTCTTCGACAGGTTCGGCGCCACCCTGCTCGATGACCGCTCGCCAGATTTCATGAGCGGGGTCAATGGCGGCCGACACCGGATACGGCTCGTGGTGGGCCGCCACAAGCGAACGACCCTGCGCTTGCCACACGGCGATGGGCATCTCGAACAGCGCCGCACGACGGGCCAGGATGCCCGTAGACGCCTCGGCGATGACCGCCAGGGAACGCACATCGCTGTGACGAGTTGCCCACGCCAGTGCCGCACCCAGGCCGCGTTCGGGCTGTTCGTCGAGCAGCACCCATGCACAGTCGCCCACGATCAACGCTGCGCCGCGACCAAACGAAGCGCCCGCTGGTGCATCGGCCGCGCTTGGCAAGGCGTGGGGCCCAAGATGGTCGCTCACCAGTGCTCTGAGCTTGATCGACAGCAGCGCGGCGCGGCGCGTGGGGTCTACAGGAGCGGCCGACGTAGTCACCTCGACAGACTACGAGCCGAAAGCGTCGACAGCATGAGCAGCATCGGCGGCATCACGCCATCTGTTCCAATGGCGCAACGAAAACGACAGATGCCACCCGATCTCTCGACCGAATGGCATCTGCACAAAACAAAACCTGCAGCAACGCTGCAAGGAATTACTGACCCTTGCGGGCTCCGTAACGCTTGTTGAAGCGCTCGACGCGGCCGCCAGCATCGACGAGCTTTTGCTTGCCGGTGAAGTACGGGTGGCACTCGTTGCACAATTCAAGGCTGAGCGTGCCGGTGCGAGTGCTCTGCGTGAGGAAAACATTGCCGCACGTGCACTTCACGGTGACATCGGCGTAAACGGGGTGGATGTCGGTCTTCATGACGATCTCCAAAATAGAACGGACGGGAAATGATAGCGGCCGAAAAGAATTTCCGACCTTGGTGTTGCCTACATCGCTGGTTGTTTGGAAATCTCGGCCAAGAACTCGTCGTTTGTACGGAACGTGCGCAGACGATCGATGAGCAGTTCGAGACCAGGTGCCGCGTTTCCGTCGGCTGCAAGACCCGACAACACACGGCGAAGCTTCCAGA
>CANNMD010000043.1 GCA_947505655.1 Acidimicrobiaceae bacterium
CGGCATGCCCTCGACCTTGGCCATCATCTTGCGCAGATAGTCGGCATCACCCGGAAGCAAGGGCGCCAGCGTGAAACCACAGTTGCCACCGATGACTGTGGTGACGCCATGGTTGCTCGATGGGCTTGCGGTGGGATCCCACAGCAACTGAGCGTCGTAGTGCGTGTGCGGATCGACGATGCCCGGGGCAACAACGAGTCCGGTGGCATCGAAAACTTCGGTGGCTGCGTCGGTGATTTTTCCGATCGCAACGATGCGACCATCGCGGACGCCGATGTCGGCGACCACTGCTGCGGCACCGGTGCCATCGATCACCGTGCCACCTGAAACGATGAGATCGAACATTGCCCTGCTCTCCATTGGAGCTCCCCATTAGAATCTGACGGACCGTCAGATTCTAGACTGTCGGCGGCCTCCCAAGGGCCACGAGGTACCGCTCATTCATTCAGAGCTACACAGGGGGACACGACATGTCGAAGCACTATCGGTTATTGATCGGCGGCGAATGGGTCGACGGAGCCAACGGCACCTACAGCATTGTGAACCCCGCCACCGAAGAGATCGTGGGCGAAGCGCCCGAGGCCTCAGTAGACCAAGCGCTGGCTGCCGCACGCGCCGCACAAGCGGCGTTCCCCAAGTGGGCCAGCACTCCCCCAGCAGAGCGTGCCCGCCTGCTCGACGCCGTCAGCGCCAAGCTGCGCGAGCGCGCAGGCGATCTCGTCCCGCTCATCATCAGCGAGACCGGCGCCACCGCAACCGTGGGTTCGCGCATGCAAGTGCCCGTGGCCATCGAGCGCTTCGAGCGCTACGCACGTGGCGCAATGAAAGACCTCAACATCCCGCTTTCGCCATCACCAACGCAGGCCACTCCGCTTGCGCCTGGCGGACTCATCGGCGCTGTAGTCAATCGTCAGCCCGTTGGCGTGGTGGCCTGTATTTCGCCCTACAACTTCCCACTCGTGAACATGGTCGGCAAGATCGCTCCGGCACTGGCCGTGGGTTGCACCGTCGTGATGAAGCCAGCACCACAAGATCCGCTTGCTGTCATCGAACTCGCCGAGATCATGCGCGAAGTCGGCTTCCCGCCGGGCGTCATCAACGTGATCACCTCGTCTCGCCCAGAGCCTTCGGTTGCACTCACCGAAACGCGCGACGTCGACATGGTCAGCTTCACCGGCTCTACCGGCGTGGGTGAGCGCATCTTCGAAGCGGGCGGCAAAACCATGAAGCGCCTGCTGCTCGAACTCGGCGGCAAGGGTGCGGGCCTCGTGCTCGCCGACGCCAACCTCGATGTGGCCGTTGGCGCTATCGGCAGCGTGTGGTCATTCCACACCGGCCAGATCTGTACCGCCCCAACCCGCGCCATCGTGCACCGCAGCCGCTACGACGAACTCGTCACTCGGCTCACCACCTACGCATCGCATCTCAAGGTGGGCGACCCCACGGCCGCCGACACCTTGGTGGGTCCGGTCATCTCGGCCGCCCAGCGCGACCGTATCGAGGGATACATCGCTGCGGGCGCCAACGAGGGCGCCGAGATCGTGGTCGATGGTCGCCGTCCAGCCCATATGGACCGCGGCTTCTACGTAGCACCAACACTGCTCGCCAATTGCCGTCAGGGCATGACCCCAGTGCAAGAAGAAATCTTCGGACCCGTGGTTGTGGTTGTTCCGTTCGATGAAGACGAAGAAGCCATCTCGATTGCGAACAGCACCGACTTTGGTTTGTACGACTACGTGTTCAGCACCGACAGCGACCGCGCCTATCGCACCGCCAAGCAACTGCGCAGCGGCAACGTGGGCATCAACACCGCACAGCGCAACCACGACGCACCGTTTGGTGGTTTCAAGATGAGCGGCGTGGGTCGCGACGGCGGCGACTTCGGCATGATTGCCTACACCGAGATGCAGACCATCGTCTGGCCCGGCTGAGGCCGACCACTGGACGAGCTCAGCTCAGCGGCAACACGATGTCGGTCGCGAACTGGTCGATGTAGCCCTTGTAGGCCGCCGCAACTTCGTTGAGGTTGCGGCGATCGCCGGCGCTCACGTTGCCCATCGCCCACGGCATGCAAATGGTGCCCGTGATACCAAGCTCTTCTTCGGCGCGTCGGTAGATGTCGAGCGTTGGCATTTCGTAGAGACCACAGATGATCTCGAACGACGATGTGTCGCGATCTTCGGCTGCCAACAACTCTTTGAGCCGACCCACATAATGTGCGGCTTCGTCCCACGGATAGGCGTTACCAATCCAGCCGTCGGCGTAGCGAGCGGCACGCTTGAGCGCAGCGTCGGTGTGGCCTCCGGTATAGATGGGCACCGGCGTTGGCGGATGCGGCTCAAGGGTGAGCGCAGGGATGTCGTAGTGCTCGCCATGCCACTCGACCCATCCGCCCTTCCACAATTCGCGCAGTGCCGGGATCATCTCGTTGAGCCGCTTGCCGCGGTTTGAGAAGTCTTGGCCCTGCAGATCGAACTCTTCCTTCATCCACCCGGCACCGACGCCAAGCGCAACGCGACCGTTTGAAAGCACTGCAGCGGTGGCCACTTCTTTGGCCACTTGCAAGATCGGCCGATGACCGGCGATGTAGATGTTGGTGGTGAAGTGCAACTGCGTGGTCACGCTGCTCATCGCACCGATGAGCACCCACGGATCTGGCCACGAGGTCTCGGGGGCCCAGATGGGACGGCCGTCGGGGTGTGGCGAGTAGGGGTACTTGCTCACGAGCTCGCGCGGGTAGGCAAGGTGATCGCTAATCAGCAGACCGTGATAACCGGCTTGATCGAGCAGATGCGCAATGTGCACCAACTCGTTGGTGTTCATGAATGCAGTGGCGCACCAAAATTTCATCGTGAGGCGCGGGTCATGCCGAGGCCAACAGTGGCCACGATGTCTCGCTGGATCTCGTTGACGCCGCCACCAAAGGTGTTGATCTGCGCCATGCGACCGGCCTGCTCGACTTCGCCGTGCAGCACTGCGCCGGGCGAGCCAGCACGCAGGTGACCATAGGGCCCGAGGATTCCGATGAGCAGCTTGTACACCTCGACGGCGCGCTCGGTGCCAAACACCTTGACCGACGACGACGCTTGTGGCGTGAGCGTGCCGTCGTTGACGGAGCGCACAAGCTTCCAGTTCATCAATTTGAGGGCCTCAAGAATGGCCTTGCACCTCGCGAAGTCGGCCTGCACCCATGGCAGATCGAGCATGCGTTGATCGTTGGCCGCGCCCGATGGCTCGAGCGACGCCCACGCAACGACATCGTCGTACAGACGGTGCGTGAGAGCGGTGAGCGCTGCGAGGCCAACGCGCTCGTGGTTGAGCTGCGTGGTGATGAGCTGCCAGCCGCGGTTGATGTCGCTGACCACGTTGCCCTTGGGCACGCGCACATCGGTGTAATAGGTGGCGGTTGTGACGTTGCCGCCAACCGTGACGATGGGCGTCCACGAAAAGCCAGGTGCGTTGGTGGGCACGATAATGATCGAGATGCCCTTGTGCTTGGGAGCTTCGGGGTCGGTGCGACAAGCCAGCCACACATAGTCGGCCTGGTTGGCTCCGCTGGTATAGACCTTGTTGCCGTTGATGACCCATTCGTCACCATCGAGCACCGCAGACGTGCGCAGCGACGCAAGGTCGGTGCCCGACTCGGGTTCGGTGTAACCAATCGCGAAGTTTGTCTCACCGGCCAAGATGCCAGGCAGGAACTGATCCTTTTGCTCTTGCGTGCCGTAAGCGATGAGCGTGGGGCCAACCGTGTTGATCGTGACGAACGGAAACGGTGCGTGAGCGCGTTGCACTTCGTCGAACAAAATGAACTGGTCGGTGGGTGGTCGACCCTGGCCGCCGTACTCTTTTGGCCAACCCAGACCGAGCCAGCCATCGGTGCCCATCTGGCGCACGATGCGGCGGAACTCGGGGTTGCCTTCGCCACTATCGCCCATGTTGTCGCGCACCTCGCGGGGCAGCAACTGTGCGAAGTATTCGCGTAGCTCTTTACGGAGGTTTTCTTGTTCTGGAGTTTCAGCGAGGTGCATGCGAAAGCCAAGAATAGTCGATGCTACGTTTGTTTCTGACACCGTGTCAGAAACTTTGTCGAGGGATTTTTCGGGAGTCTTGGCAAGGTTCAATGCAGGGTTAGCAGCAGGTTTCGGCGCGGGTGCGCCACAGAGATAACAAGGGGATTTCGTGTCGGGTTACTTACAGGACAAAGTCATTGCCATCACCGGTTCCGGCCGCGGCATCGGTCGATCGATTGCACTGCTCGCGGCAGCCGAAGGCGCCCGCATCGTGGTGGCCGACTTCGGTGTAAGCATGGACGGCAACGAGCCAAGCTCCGAGGTGGCCGACAGCGTGGTTGCTGAGATCAAAGCAGCCGGCGGCGAGGCAGTGGCCATCGCCAGCGACGTGGGCACCATGGCTGGCGGCGAGAGCATCGTCGCCGCCGCGCTCGACACCTACGGCCGCATCGACGGCGCCGTGTGCGTGGCCGGCATCTTGCGCGAGCGCATGTTGTTCAACATGAGCGAAGAAGAGTTCGACGATGTCATCCGCGTGCACCTCAAGGGAACCTTCACGGTGTACCGCGCTGCAGCCGCTGCGATGCGTAAGCAGCCCGAAGGCGGCAGCCTCATTGCCTTCACCAGCGGCGTGTGGGCATTGGGTTCTGTGGCCCAGGCCAACTATGCAGCGGCCAAGGGCGGCATCGTGAGCTTGTCGTATTCGGCAGCCGTTGGCCTCGAGCGCTACGGCGTGCGCGCCAACGTGATTGCTCCTGTGGCCCGCACCCGCATGAGCGCAAACGTGCCCATGCAGTTGGCCGAAAACGGCGAGCCCGAAGACATCGCCCCAATGGCGGTCTACTTGCTCAGCGACAAGAGCAAGCACATCACCGGTCAGGTCTACTCAGCCGTCGGCAACAAGATCGCCGTGTGGAGCCAGCCCAAAGAAGTACGCGCGATGTACAACGACACCCGTTGGACGCCAGAGCTCATCGAAGAGCGTTTGCCCGCCACGGTGAAGTTCGAGCGCTTGCCGTTCCTCGACATGGTCGAAGAGATGAAGCGCGCCGCGGCCGCGAAGGAAACACCCAACTGATGAACGAGCCGATGTCGGCCGTCGAGACGTCGCAGGCGTCTTTCACGTCGATGTCCGACGACGACTTCCGCAGCCACGCCCAGCGGTGGCTTACGGCTCACGTTGTCGGCCACTACGCCGAACTCAAAGGCCGCGGTGGGCCCGGCGACGAAGAAGTGGGCTTCGACGTACGCGTCGCATGGGAGCTCGAGCTTGGCCGCGCCGGGTGGATCGGTCTCGGCTGGCCCGAGACACACGGCGGACGCGGCGCGTCGGTGAACCAACAGATCATCTGGGCCGAGGAATACACGCGAGCTCAAGCACCTGCACGCGTGAACCACATGGGCGAAAACCTGCTTGGCCCAACGCTCATCGAATACGGCACAGCGGCACAGTGCGAGCGCTTCCTGCCCGGCATTCTCAACGGCACCGAGCGTTGGTGCCAGGGTTACAGCGAACCTAATGCAGGCAGCGATCTCGCCAACGTGCAGACCAAAGCGGTGCTCACACCATCGTCCAGCGGGTCCGATGCTGCAGATGCGCAGTGGGTGCTCAACGGACAAAAGGTGTGGACCTCGTTGGCTCACGTGAGCCACTGGTGTTTCATTGTCGCTCGCACCGAGCCCGGCTCATTACGTCACAAAGGCTTGTCGTTCTTGCTCGTTGCGATGGACCAACCTGGCGTCGAGACGCGCATCATCCGTCAGATCACTGGCGGCGGCGAGTTCAACGAGACCTTCTTCACCGATGCAGTCACCCCCGCCGACATGATCGTGGGCGCTCCCGGCGAAGGCTGGCGCGTAGCGATGGGTTTGCTCGGGTTCGAGCGCGGCATCTCGACACTTGCTCAGCAAGTTGGTTTCGAGCGCGAACTCGAAGGCGCCATCGAGCTTGCCCGCCAACACGGCAAACTCGATTACCCCGTGATTCGCCAACGTCTCGTCAAAGCACACACCGGGCTGCAACTCATGCGGTGGAACGCGCTGCGCTCGATGGGTGCCGGTGTGCCCGGTCCCGAAGCCAGCATCGGCAAGTTGTTCTGGGGCACATGGCACAGCGATCTCGGCGAACTTATTGTCGACATCATGGGTGCCTCGGCGCTCATCGGCGATCACCTGCCCTACGAACTGTCGCTCGAACAAAAGCTGTTCCTCTTCACCCGCAGCGACACCATCTACGGTGGCAGCAACGAAATCCAACGCAATGTCCTCGGCGAGCGCGTGCTCGGCCTACCTAAAGAACCCTCCTGAACGGAACCACGATGACCGCACCCGATTACGTACCCGCGCACGGACTACTGGTGGGCAAGACGGTGCTCATCACCGCTGCGGCTGGCACCGGTATTGGCTTCGCCACGGCGAAGCGCTGCGTCGAAGAAGGCGCCACGGTTGTCATCAGCGATAAGCACGAGCGTCGTTGTGCCGAGTCGGCCGAAGAACTTGGCGTGCTCGGCATTCCGTGCGATGTCACGAACGAAGAGTCCGTGCAGGCGCTCATCGATGGAGCCGCCGCACACCTCGGTGGCATCGATGTACTCATCAACAACGCTGGCCTTGGCGGCACCGCCGAACTGCACGAAATGACCGATGGCCAATGGAGCACCGTGCTCGACGTCACCCTCAACGGCACCTTCCGCTGTATGCGCGCCGGACTCAACCACATGTACCCACGAGGCAAGGGCGTCATCGTGAACAACGCGTCGGTGTTGGGCTGGCGAGCCCAGGCTGGGCAGGCTCACTATGCCGCCGCGAAGGCCGGCGTGATGGCGCTCACCCGCTGCGCAGCCATCGAAGCTGGCGGCCGCGGAGTGCGCATCAATGCGGTTGCCCCAAGCCTGGCAATGCATCCGTTTCTCGCCAAGGTCACCAGCGACGAACTACTCGACGAACTCACCCAGCGCGAGGCCTTCGGCCGCTACGCAGAACCATGGGAGATCGCCAACGTGATGGTGTTCCTCGCCAGCGACTACAGCAGCTACATGACCGGCGAGGTCGTCTCGGTCAGCTCGCAGCACGCCTGACATGAACACGCCCGGCCGCAGAGTTCACGAACCGCTCACCGAAGCTGTTCTCACCGACGGGTTTTTGGCTGGCGAGATCGTCGACAACCCATGGCAACACCTCGAAGCGCTGCGCGCCGTCGCAGCCGTGTCGTGGAACGAAGCGGGTGGCTACTGGATTGCCAGCCACCACCGCGAGGTGCAGCAGGCATCGGTTGACCCCGCACGTTTTTGTAGCGGGCAAGGAATCCTCACGTTCGAAATCGGGCATCAATATCCGGCGCCGCCCACGATGATGCACACCGATCCGCCAGACCACACCCGTTATCGCACTCTGGTTGCACCGGCGTTCAGGCCCTCGGCGATGAAAGCACTGCAGCCGCGCATCGAGGCGCATGCGCAACGCCTCTACCAATCATTCGCCACGCAGTCGGTTGTCGATCTCGTACACGAACTCACGGTGCCGTTTCCGTTGCTCGTGATCTGTGAGTTGCTCGGTGTTCCCGCCGACGAATGGGAGAAGTTCTACCTCTGGAGCGAGGTGTCGGTGCCCGGGGCTTCGAACCACACCGCCGAAGAGAAGCTGGTGATTCAAGGCGAGATGGTGCGCTACCTGCTTGGCGTGGTGGCCCACAAGAAGTTGCATCCCAGCGACGATGTGTTCTCGATCTTGGCTGCAGCGGGTCTCACCGATTTCGAGATCGCGATGTTCGCCGTGCAGTTGCTCACCGCTGGCAACGAGACCGTGCGCAACACAATGTCGGCGGGCCTCGTGGCGCTTGCCCAGAACCCCGACCAGTGGCAACGTCTGCGCGCCGACCGCAGCCTGATTGGTTCGGCGGCCGAAGAGATGCTGCGCTGGTCAAGCTCAGTGATCTATTTCATGCGCACTGCAGTCACCGACACCGAGCTCGGCAACGCACACATCGCTGCGGGCGAACACGTGGTGTTGCATTACGCCAGCGCCAACCGCGACGAATCGGTGTTTGGGCCAACCGCTCACCAGTTCGATATCGCTCGCTCACCCAACCCGCATCTGGCCTTCGGCTTCGGCACTCACTATTGCATCGGGGCCGCGTTGGCTCGACAAGAATTAGCCGTGGTACTCAATGAGGCCCTCGATCGATACGAGTCGATCGAGTTGTTGGGCAATGCGCAGCGCACGCGCAGCTCGATCATTGCCGGAATCAGCAAAGCCGAGTTTGCGCTCACGCCTGCGCGCTAGCCAAACGGTTGTCGATTAGGCGACAGGAATCGCGCGAACCTGCAGGTGCTTGATGCCATTGATGAAGTTCGAGCGCAGCCGCTCGGCGGGTGCCACCTGCTCGAAGTGATCAACCTGCACCAACAGCTCTTCGAACAAGATGCGCATTTCGAGACGAGCCAAGCTCACGCCGAGACAGTGATGAGGGCCTCCCCCGCCGAACGCCACGTGTGGGTTCGGTGAGCGGGTGATGTCGAACTCGAGTGGGTTCTCGAACACGGTCTCGTCGTAGTTGGCCGCCATGTAGTTGAGCATCACGGCGTCGCCTTCTTTGATGGTGACGCCATGCATCTCGATGTCGTGCGTGGCGGTGCGACGGAACTGCATGACAGGAGTAGCGAAACGAAGGATCTCTTCGATTGCACCATCGAGGTACTTGCCTGGATCGCTCTTGGCCTTGGCCCACTGATCGGGGAACTGCAAGAACGCATTGAGGCCGTGCGCCAGCGCGTTGCGAGTGGTCTCGTTGCCGGCAACTGCGAGCAGCAACACGAACAGGTCGAACTCGTGCTCGCTGAGTTGCTGATCGCCTTCGGCAGACAACAACACGGTGATGATGTCTTGGCGTGGCTCAATCTTGCGTGCTGCCGCCAACTCGTTGGCGTACATGTACAGCTCACCCATCGCGGCCTGGGCCATGTCGGGGGTGCCAGCGTATTCGGGGTCGGAGTTGCCGATCATTGTGTTCGACCAGGTGAACACCTTGTGGCGGTCTTCGATGGGCAAACCAAGCAGCTCAGCGATGGCAACCAAGGGGAGCTCGGCTGCAATCTCGGTGACGAAGTCGAAGCTGTCTTTGGCAACGGCCTCGGCCACGATGGTGCGGGTGACCTCGCGGTAGTGACCCTCCATTGAGCGGATGACCTTGGGCGTGAAGCCACGGCTGACCAAGGTGCGCAAGCGAGTCTGCTCAGGTGGGTCGAGGTCGATGATCATGCGCGCCATCTCGAGGTCGGGACGATCCTCGACCATGATCGCGCCCTTGAGGCCCGACGAGAAGTTCTCCCACTGACGGTTGGCCTTGACCACGTCGGCGTGACGACTAATGACCCAGTAGCCATCGGCTGGCTGATCGATCTCGCTCTGCGGATGCAGATACACCGGAGCCTCGCGACGCAACCGGGCAAAGCGATCATGCGGAACAGAGTTGACGAATACGTCGTGGCTGCCAATGTTGACTTCGTCGGCGAATGTCATTTCGTACTCCAAGGTGGTGCGGTGTGTTCAGGGATGTTTCGTTGCGAGCGTTGACTCATGGTAGATGCCAGTAGCAGTGCGCATACCAGCAGCGTGTTCTATCGATCGGTACTCAAGATGAGCCCACTGGTTGGCACACCGGTGCCAGCAGTGACGAGCACATTTTCTACGTTGCTCACCGGGTTCACCGAGGTGCCGCGAATCTGACGAACACCCTCGGCGATTCCGTTCATGCCGTGGATGTAGGCCTCGCCCAGTTGGCCGCCGTGGGTGTTGATCGGCAAGCGACCACCCATTTCGATGGCGCCATCGCGCACAAAGTCTTTCGCTTCGCCACGGCCACAAAAGCCGAACTCTTCGAGCTGCATCAGCACGTATGGCGTGAAGTGGTCGTACAAGATTGCTGTCTGAATGTCGGCCGGGGTGAGACCCGAACCGGCCCACAACTGACGAGCCACCACACCCATCTCAGGAAGCTGGGCGATGTCGTCGCGATAGAAGCTGGTCATCACGTGCTGATCGACGCCAGTGCCTTGGGCGACAGACGCAATCACGGCGGGGCGGTTGGCGAGATCACGAGCACGCTCGACACTGGTGACCACCAAGGCTTGGCCGCCATCGGTCTCTTGGCAACAGTCGAGCAAGTGCAATGGCTCGGCAATCCAACGGCTGGCTTGGTGCTGCTCGAGCGTGATGGGCTCGTTGTAGAACCATGCTTTGGGGTTGTTGGCGGCGTGCTTGCGATCGGCCACCGCAACGCGACCAAAGTCTTCGCTGGTGGCGCCGTACTCGTGCATGTAACGACGAGCCACCATGGCAACCCATGCCGCTGGAGTGAGTAGACCCATCGGGGCGTACCAGTTGAACTGAGCGCGCTCGGCGGTTGGCGCCGGCTGAATATCTTGCACGCCTGCGCCGAAGCGACGGCCAGAGCGTTCGTTGAACGCGCGGTAACAAACCACCACATCGGCAGCGCCAGAAGCAACGGCCATAGCGGCTTGATGCACGGTGCCACACGCAGCGCCTCCGCCGTAATGAACGCGGCCGAAGAAGGTGAGTTCGTTCATGCCTGTGTGGCGAGCGATCTCGATCTCGGGGTTGTTCTCAGGTCCGAAGCAGGCAAAGCCGTCGACCTCGCTGGGATGGATACCGGCGTCGTCGAGTGCGGCCACAACGGCTTCGCACGCCAGACTCATCTCGCTGCGACCAGAGTCTTTTGAGAACTCAGTGGCGCCGATGCCCACGATTGCCGAGGTGCCGCCTAAGCGGTTGGAGTGGCTCATTTGGTGCCGCCCTGACCAGTAGCGCCGAGCACCAACGTGACCGTGCCGGTGACGTGATTGCCCATGCTGTTCGCGCCAACGACGCCCACCACGATCTGACCGTCTTGCTTGCTGGTGACCGTGCCGGTGATGGTCATCGTGTCGCCCGCATAGTTGGGCACGCCGAGCCGGATCGACACGTTCTTGATGATCGAATCGGGGCCGGCCCAATCGGTGATGTAGCGCCCGATGAGACCGTTGGTGGTGAGGATGTTCATGAAGATGTCTTGCGAACCCTTTTGCTGAGCAAGCGTTGGGTCGTGATGCACATCTTGGTAGTCGCGTGACGCCAACGCGGTGGCCACGATGAGGCTGCGCGTGAGCGGCAGCACCAACGGGGCGAGCTGATCGCCGACGTTGACATCGGTGTCATGCAGAGAGTTCATCGGCCCTCCCTCGCAATGAGTTCGCCGATGCGGGCGAGCTGCGCGCTGCCTGCGCCGAGGGTGGTCTCAATCTGTACGCCCCACAGGAAGTAGCGGTGAATCGGGTAATCAATGTCGGAGCCCATACCACCATGCAGATGCTGACAAAGGTGCACCACCTTTTGGCCGCCCTCGCTGGCCCAGTACTTCGCGATGAGTACTTCTTGGCGTGACGGCAAGCCATGCATCAAGCGCCAAGCGGCCTGCAGCATTGTGACGCGCATCGGCTCGGTGAGGATGAATGCGTCGGCGGCTTGGTGCCCCACTGCTTGGAACGTGCTGAGCGGCTTCGAGAACTGCAAACGGCCGCTGGTGTATGCAGCGGTCTGCTCGATGGCCGCACCGCAGACGCCAAGCTGCAAGGCGCACAACCCAACGAGCGCTCGTTCGAGAATGAAATGCAGTTGCTCTTCGCCATCGCCATTGGGCCCGCCGAGACGATCATCGGCCGACACCACGGTGTCGATCACAAGGTGTGCATGCGGCTGATGGTTCGTGGCGCGCACAGGCTCGACCACAACACCCGCTTGAGTTGGATCGAGCAGAAACACGCCGATGCGCCCGTCGTCTTGACGAGCAGTGATGAGCACGCGCTGAGCGAACTGAGCTGCCGGAACCGTTGGCTTGAAGCCTTTCAGATGCCAACCGTTCGCTGTGCGGGTAGCGGTGGTGAGTGGACGCAACGCGTCGTCGGCTCCGCGTTCGTTCAGGGCCGCGCTGAGCACGACATCGCCGGCGCACACACCTGGCAGCCACTGCCTGCGCTGCGCTGCTGTGCCGAATTCGGCGATAGGCAACGCACCCAACACCACGGTGGCCCAAAACGGCACCGGCGCGACGCGGCGACCCTGCTCTTCGAGGATCAAACCGAGCTCAACCAAGCCAAAGCCGCTGCCGCCGTCGTCTTCGGGGATGCACAAACCGAGCAGGTTTGCTTTGGCGAGTTCGCTCCACAAGTCGCGGTCGAAGCCATCGCCTTCGCGCTCGATGAACTTCACGCGCTCGACCGATGCGTGGCCTTCAAAAATCTGCCGAGCGAGATCGCTGACGACCTTTTGTTCGTCGCTGAGATCAAAGTTCACGATTGCACCACCTTGAAGAATGGCAACGACAGGTCGTCGTCGCACATGCGGACCTCGAGTTGAACTGCTGCGCCGATCACGAGTTGATCGGCATTGGTATCGACAGTGTTGGCCACGACTCGCACGCCTTCGTCGAGATCGACCAACACCACTTGGTTGGGATATTCGATGCTCGGAATCTGCGGATAGTGCACCACGACGAAGCTATGAATACGGCCACCGCCGCCAGCCTCGATGGTGTCCCAAACAATCGAGCGACACTCGCGACACATCGGTGCCGCTGGGTGGCGCAACACGCCGCATTCGGCACAGCGCTGAATAAGCAACTTGCCCTGCTTGAGACCTTCGAACCAGAACAGATGGTCAAAGGTAAGCGACGGGCGTGGGCGCAATGGCTTCGGCGCTGCCGGGGCTGGCTTGGGCGCAGGCCTGAACTTGAGAATGCGAAACAACATCGATCCAACACGCTCGCCAGTGGCGTCGTAGTAGTCCTGACGGGTGGTGATGAAGTGCCCGGCGCCAAGGCCTGTGGTCTTCTCGCCAGACACCGAGTCGATCACGGTACGCATGGTGAGGTGGTCGCCAGGGCGAAGGTAACGGTCGTATGTCTGCTCGCAGTTGGTGGCCACCACCGAGGTGAAACCATGCGACTCAACGGCCTTGGTGAGTTGGCTGTATGGGTTTGATTCGCTCTCGTCGCGTCCTTGACCGAACGGTCGCATCACCCACGCCTGCAGCATGGTTGGCGGGGCCACAAGGCCACCGTGCACCGAAGCCGCAGCGGCCGATGCGTCGAGGTACACCGGGTTCGTGTCGCCCATTGCCTCGCACCAGTGGCGCACCATTGGAACGTTGACTTCGTCGGGGGCCACAGCGACGACGCCGATTTCGAGACCCACGAACTGCAGCAGCGATGCTTCGAACGCGGCTGAGTCAGTGGTGTCGGTGGGTGCTGTTGTCATCGTGTGCTCCCTCGAGTTTCGCGCCATGGAAGGTCGCGGTCGGCGGCGGGTTCGCGTGGCAGGCCGAGCGCGCGCTCGCCGATCACGTTGCCCTGAATTTCGTCGGTGCCGCCGCCGAGTCGCACGGCGTACTGGCCTAAGAACGTTTGCTGCCACAGCCCGTCGTCGAGGGCTGAATCGCCCCACAACGAACCGTTGGCGCCTTGAATAGTGAGCGCCAATCCGGTGGTCTGCGCCCAGTGGCGGGCATAGAACAGCTTCATCGTGCTGGCCACTACGCCAGGCATCTCACCGCGACTAATCGAGGTACGCAAGCGGTAGCCCATGTACTGCAGCACGGCTGCGCGTGAATGCGCCTTGGCGATGCCCTGACGCACGACGGGATCGTGGGTGCGGCCATAGTGCCGCGCCATCTCGATGAGCTCCTGGATGCTCCACGCTGTATTGCCGCCGCCGATGAGCGCCCTCTCGTTCGACAACGTGGTGTGGGCAATCTTCCATCCGGCGTTCACTTCGCCCACAACATTGGCGACCGGAATGCGAACGTCGGTGAGGAACACTTCGTTGAAGTGAGCCACGCCGGTGATCTGTCGCAGCGGACGAACCTCGATACCAGGCGTATTCATATCGAGAATGAAGTAGGTGATGCCCGCATGCTTTGGTGCGTCAGGATCGGTGCGGGCAAGAAGAATCGCGAACTCACTGTGCTGGGCGCCAGAGGTCCATACCTTTTGTCCGTTGATGATCCACTCGCCGCCGTCGAGCACAGCGCGAGTGCCGATGTTGGCAAGGTCGCTGCCCGCTTCGGGCTCGCTGAACAACTGGCACCACACCTCGTCGCCGCGCAGCATGGCATCGAGGTAGCCGCGCTGTTCGTCGGTGCCGTGCATCATCAGCGTGGGCGCAACCATTCCGTGCGCCACAGCAAACGCGCCGGTTGATACTTCGAACTTGCTCTGCTCTTCGCCGAAGATCGCTGCCTGCCATGGTGTGCCACCGCGGCCACCGAAACGCTTGGGCCACGTGAGCCCCGCCCATCCGCCGTCGTACAACACGCGTTGCCAGTTTCGGCACGCCTGAGCGTGTTCATCTTGCTCGGTGTCGGTGGACGACTGCTTGTGCCGTTTCGTTGGATCGCGGTGAGGCGCGTTTTGTTCGAGCCAGGCGCGAGCCTCGGCCCTGAAGGTTGCTTCTTCTACGGAGTCGCCGATGTCCATTGGTCAGATCCCTGGGACCAACGAGTCGGGGCCCAACTGAGCCTCACGCTGACGCTTCGTGCTGTGCACTGGGTCCTTGTCGAACTCGGGCAACACATACTTACCGAAGGTCTCGTAGGCCTCGGTGGCGTTCTCGAGTGACACATCAGTCGAGAAGGTTCCGAACGCAATCTGGTCTGCACCGATTGCCTCGTAACGCTTCAGCGAGGCAATTGCTTCGTCGGGCGAACCAACAGCGACGATGCCCTTGCGGATGGCGTACTCAAGACCTTCGGGCTGTGCGGGCGGTGGAATCTCGGGCCACTTCGGCTGACCCTCGGAGATGGGGAAGCTGTCGAGGTACTTGAGGAGCAACGCGGTGTGATAGTTGCCGCGGTTGTTCAGCGAAATCTCGCGGGCGCGCTTGCCGTCTTCGAGCACCATCATGTCGGTGGTGACCATGATGTTGTTGTTCACGTAACCGCCCACTGGCTCGGCCTTCTCGATGGTCTTCTTGTAGAGCTCGATCATTGGCGCAAGCGTGTCGGGGGTGCCCAGCGTGAAGCACAACACGCCAAGTCCGAGCCGCGCTGCTTTCTCGAACGTGCCCGGCGAACCTGCGGCCACCCAGATCGGTGGATGCGGATTGGTGTAGGGCTTTGGCAACACATTGCGGCGGGGCATGGTGAAGTGCTTGCCCTCGAACGGGCCGTACTCGCCGGCGCGCATCATCTTGATGATCTCGGGCAGTGTCTCGTCGTACATCTCGCGGGTGACATCCATCGAGTCGATGTTGAAACCAAACACCTCGGTACTCGACGAGCCGCGGCCGGTGCCCCACTCGAAACGACCCTGACCGAGGTGATCGAGCATCGCCACTTTTTCGGCGACGCGTGATGGCGGCGACACGTTTGGGGTGATGTTGATGATGCCCGAGCCGATGTGGATGTTCTTGGTGCGAGCCAACGCAAATGCCATGAAGGCTTCGCTAGCCGAGAGGTGCGAATACTCGTCGAGGAAGTGATGCTCGCTGGCCCACGCGTATTTGAAACCGACCCGGTCGGCCACTTCGATGAGGGCGATCTCTTCGCGCAGCACGTCGTATTCGGTGCGCTCGGCGCGCCGGTGAACCGGGTGGTACATCTGATTAAACAGACCGAATTCCATGACTAACCCCTCGTTGCTCAACACTCAAGCGAGCACGCCCCGAAGGCGCGCGAACGCGACCGTAACTTAGCCCAACGCGGGGTAATCAGTTGCATTAGAACCACCGGATTCGGAA
>CANNMD010000044.1 GCA_947505655.1 Acidimicrobiaceae bacterium
CCTCACGATGATCTCAAATCTGTACGGCAATCCCGCAGTATCTATTCCTGCCGGAACCATCGACGGTTTGCCTATCGGGATGCAAGTGCTGGCGCCGCATCACCGCGACGAGTTGTTGTTTGATGTTGCCTTGGCCTTCGAGCGTGAGCGACCGTGGCCACTTGTTGCCCCGTCGGCGAGCTGAGCGCACCGGCGGCTCGTGCGGGCTGACTAGCCCGAGGTGATGGCTTCGCCGGTGCCGATGGTGGCGCGATCGCCTGCGGCGCGCCCAGCGTGCCAACCGTGGGCGTTGAGGCTTCGGCTCTGCGTGAACGTGACATTGGGGAACGCCTCGGCAAAGGCATCGGCTACAGCAACTTGGCGGCTGGCCAAAATAGGTAGCAACGCTGAGCCGTATTCGGCCTCGGCTTCGGCCGCTGCGGATTTCTTAGTGGCCTCGAGACGTTCGCCGATGCGATCGGCGAAGGCAATGAGAAACGCCCGCCGAAATGACGCCGTCCGCAGATCGCGATCGTTGGCCGTTGCCTCGGCCGAGGCGCGGGTTGCCTGCAGTAGCAGTGATGTGAACAACAGGTCGGTGAGATGCAGATCTACGGGGAAGCCGATGATGGTGGCGAAGCCAAGGCTGGGCGACCACACGCAGCGAGCGCCGTTTACATGGGCGAGCACCGCAATGAAGTCGGCCTTCTCGTCGGCGTATGGATTGTCGATATGAACGCGTCGCTGCTCGATACCGCTCGCTCGTTTGTCGCCGGCTGCTCCCGAGGCCAGCACCGCAGCATCGATTGAGTAGCGGGTCATCATCTGCTGCGCCTTGGCTGTGAACGAGTCGGCCTCGGCAGGAAACGTGGTGGCTTCGGCTTTTGCCAACAGCGCTCTGATGAGCTTGAGCGCCTTGGCATCGATGTCGGCTGCGCTGCCCGATGCCGACGATGCCGCCGATGCCGACGGCGGAGCCGATGATGAAGCGCGAGGCGTGGTTGGCGGAAGGCCCTTGTTGCTGGCACCCCATGCTGACGGGGGAGTGACCAACACCGAAACCACAGGGAGCCGGAGCAGTTGTGCGTTGACCTGAATCGCCACCGAGATGATCTCGTCGGGGTCGAGCTTCTCGACGCGCGCCCATACCGCGAGTGGTTGGTCGCGGCCGCCAATGATTGCATCGCGAGCGACGTTGACAACGTGCAGTTCTTCGAGTTGGCTCAGCCAGGCGGCGGGGGCCCGATTGACAGCATCGGTGGCGCGGGCATCGGCGGCAATGAACGCGATCACTAACCGCCACGCTCGCACGGTGAATTGCCGTTTGATGGCGTGAGCGATGTCGGCGGGCTGCCAACCCTGTTCGTAGAGTGCGCTGATTCGGCGTTGGATGTCGAGACTCAGCAAAACTGTGGGCCGCATAGCGCTCGCCACGCTGAGCTCAATTTGTGTGAGCCGCCGTATGAACTGGTTGAACAACGGGGTATCGGCGCCGTGCCCAACAGCGGCGTACGAAGCGCCCGCGATCATTCGCCCAATGGCCTCGGGTGTGTGCTGTTGGCTATCGGAGTCGAGGGTGTCGGGATCGACGATCTGGCGCTGTGCTTGTGCGCGACGTTTGTGGCTGCTTTTGCCCATGGGGTCAGTGTGTCAAAGGGGTGCGCGACAGTAGGCGCCGAGTAGGCATGTGCACGTCAGGCGTCGCCGGCGGTTTCGAGAAACTGATCGAGCAGCTGATGGAACAGTTGGCCACCGCCTTCGTTGCGTCCGAACAGCACATGCGACTTTGCTCCGGTGGCCAGTGCGCGTTGCTGGTTCACTCCGGTGGGGTAATCCTCGTCGCGCACAACCATCTCGAGAAACGCGGCCCGCCGGTTGGCGTCGGCTCGCTCGGCGACGGTTGGTGCGTGCGCCACAAAGTAGTTCTGGATCGTGATCGAGGTGTCGGGGGTGGGGCCAGGAAACAGTTGGCTCACGAGACCGCCACCGCTGGTTCCGGCGAACGAGATGTGCGGGAAGATAGTCCACACGCCACTACACATTTCGTTGAGATCCCATTGGTCTTCGGGTACATCGCGCAGCGCCAACAGCTTCGGGTCGGGAGATGTCATTCGCTGATGCGGGCCCCATGCGCGGTAGATGGCTTTGTTGCTGATCTCGGTGCCAAACGTGTCGCGGTGCAAAAACGGCAGGTGATAAAAGTCGAGGTATCCGTCGTACGCAATCTTCCAGTTGGGGCCAACCAGTTGTTTGCTGGAGATGAGGTGCCAGTTGGCGAACCCAAAGAAATCGAGCACTTGGTCGTATCCGCACAGGTGCTTGTCGATGTCGATTGGTGCGCCCGGAGTGAGCACTACGAATACAAGCCCGGAGCGCTCGGCCACCGGTAACGCCGTGAGCCCAAGGCACGACGTGTCGATGTCGCCGAAGTGTTCGCGGTCGGTGACCCCCACCAACTCGCCACCTGAGTTGTACGTCCAATTGTGATACGGACACGCGAAGCGGCGCGCAGTTCCGCTGCCGTCAGGCACCACCACGGCGCCGCGATGGCTGCACGAGTTGATGAACGCTCGCGCTTGGCCGTCGTTGCCGCGGGTGATCAACACCGGGGTGTCCATCACGGTCATCGCCTTGTACGAACCCGGCTCTTGCAGTTCGCCGCCCAGCGCAAGCATCAGCGGCATGCGACGAAACATGTTGACTTCGCGCTGCCACCGCGCCGGGTCGAGATAGTTGGCTGCAGGCACTCGGTATATATCGGCGGCTTGTGACGGCGTGTTGCCAGCGAGCACGTGCGCGATGTTCTCGCGAGCCATCGAGATGAACTCGTGCCTGTTCATGGATGACCTTGGTAGAAGGGCAACTCGTCTCGCCCCATCATCAGCACCTTGTGCTCATTCATTGAGACAACGTCGTTCCAGTTGTCGCGAAGCATTTCGATAGTGAGTTCGGACCCCACCTCGAAACCGGGTACGCCGACCGTGGCGATGCGCGCCACCCGGCCGCCGCCGCTGCTGATGAACTCGCCCGTGCATGGCGCATCGGGATGGCACAGCAATGCGCCCGCAGGCGCACAGAGATGCGGCGGAAAGTTGTGTTCCATCCACTGTCGCGTGTCTTCGTTTGGATTCAACGCAGCGGCACGTGTGTAGCCCATTGGCAGAATCGCGTTGACCTTGATGTTGTGCGGAGCGCCTTCAACAGCGAGCGCTCGCGTGAGGCCCCACAGGCCGGCCTTGGCCATTGAGTACACCGGCATACCGGCGGCGCCCATAGAACTACCCGACGATGTGAACACGATGCGGCCGCCGCCAGCGGCAGTCATGATGGACCACGCAGCCCGCGCTGTGTAGAACGAGCCGAGCAGATGTGAGTCGACGATCTTGTGCAGCAACTCGTTGTCGACAGTGTCGATGGGCCCGGTGGGTCCGCCGTTGCCAGCGTTGTTGAGTAACGCATCGAGGCGACCGTGCCGCGCGAATGTTTCGTTGACGAGAGCGGCCGCGGCTTCTGGGTCGGCAACCGAACCGATGTGAGCGTGAGCGATGCCACCCGCAGCAACGATGTCGGCCACGGTGCGGTCTGAGTGAGACTGCGACACATCGTTCACAACGACAGCCGCGCCGCGGGCTCCGAGCAGCAGCGCGTGCTCGCGTCCGATGCCACGCGCTGCGCCGGTGACGATGACGACTTGGCCATCGAAACGCATTGTTGGGTCGGCCGATGGCGAGGAACTCATGCTCGTGCCATCTTCAGAATTCGGTTAGCCACCTTGTTGCTTACCGGAGTCACAGACAGACGGCTTCCAGCTTTCAGGATCATTAGGTCGTCGTCGCTGAATGTGTCGCGCAGCGTGTCGAGAGAGATGTAGTTGGCGAAGGTTTCCACGTAGCGGACCTTCACGGTTTGCCAACGTGGGTTATCGGGAGAACTCTTTGAGTCGAAGTAGTGCGACGTGGGATCGAACTGAGTGGGGTCGGTCACGTTGACCGCAATCACCTCGCACAGTCCAGCGATTCCGGGCGGCTGAACTTTCGAGTGATAGAAGAACGCAAGATCGCCAACCGTGGCAGTGCGCAGAAAGTTGCGCGCTTGATAGTTGCGCACGCCATCCCACACCGTGGTCTTGGCTTTCTTGAGATGTTCGATTCCGAACGACTCGGGTTCTGACTTGAACAACCAGTGCTGCATGAGAACGCCAATCTAGTTCAGCGCGCTGCCGTCGATGGTGGTGAGGGTGGCTCGCCGACTAGCTTGCGTTGGATGAGCGATCGACCAGTAGCAGTAGTCACCGGTGCCAGCCGAGGAATCGGTCGGTCAACCGCAATCGCGCTGGCGCGTGCTGGCTACGACGTGGTGATCACCGCTCGGTCTGTCACTGCAACGTCGGTGCCGTTCGCTGGCACCACACACAATGACCCCGATGCTGGAGCGGTGTTGCCGGGTGGCTTGCCCGAGGTTGCCGCAGCGATTGAAGCGCACGGAGCGCGCTGCGTATGCGTGCCGATGGACCTCACCGATCGTGATTCGGTCACCGCTGCTGCGGCGGCGATGGTTGCCGCCTTTGGTCGCGTTGATGTCTACGTAAACAACGCCATTTATCAGGGCCCCGGCCTGAACGATTCGGTGATGGCCACGCTGGCCGAAGACGTTGATCGCGTGGTTGCCGCCGACACCATCACGCCGTTGATCCTGGTTCACGCAGCGTTGGCCTCGATGCTCGAGCGCAGCGGGGGAGTGGTGATTCACCTCACGTCGGGCGCCGCAACCTTGGCACCGCGAGCGCCGTTCGGTCAGGGCGGGTGGGGCCTTGCGTACGCCATCGCCAAGGGTGGCGCACATCGCATGGTTGGCGTGCTGCACGTAGAACTCGCGGCGTCGGGTATCCGTGCCTACAACCTGAACCCAGGCCACGTGGTCACCGAAGTGGGTCGAGCGCGGGCGCAACGGGCGGGCAGTGAAGCGACGGGACAGTCGCCAGAGATTCCAGCAGCAGCAATGGTGTGGTTGGCGCTTGGCTCAGCCGAGGCACAGGCGCTTGCGGGCACCGATGTTGTTGCTCGCGATGTAGTGAAGCAGTTCAGCCTTGAAGTGCTTGGCGCCTAAGCGCCGCGAATCACTCGCCGTCTTGTTCGATGGCGTCGAGGAATGAGTCGACGTCGTCGTCTTCTCCGCCCACGAGCCAAATGACCACTCCGTCGTCGCCTTCGTCTTCCCAAGGAAGCACGCCTTCGACCGAGTACCGGTCGACCGTGATGTCGTCGTGGTTGTCGTCGACAGGGGCCACAACAGCAAGCTCTACCTCGGCATCTGGTGGCTGGTCACGCAAAATGTCAATGAGTTCTCGCACACGCATAATCAGTCCCTTTCATTGCGACCTGTGAGTTTTACCGGCTTATTAGTGTTCGTCCAACCAAGCAGGTGCTTGAGCCAACAGAAATAGGCTCACATCCTTGCAGCGGTCGAGGGTTGCGCACAGTGGTTCGTCGAGGCTCGAGTACACGTCGGCAAGCTCGATCGACAAACGCGCCACAATGGACAGGCTGCGATCGGGAGCATCGGTGACGCTGGCGAACGAGTCGATGGCCGACACTTCGACCGGAAGATCGATGCCGCCAACACCTGCGAGCTCGGTGGCCAAGATGAGCAGATCGGGTGGATGCACCAAAGGCGGAAGCGTCCAAGTGAAGTGCACGGGAAACGCGAACCCTGACGGCGGTTGATCGTCGGGGTCGTCCATTTTCAGCACTTCGTCTTCGAAGCCGAGTAAGGCGCGGGGATCAACCTCGAGCGACAGGTGCAGGTCGATGGGTCCGCTACACGCTTCTTCGGGGTGCAGGTCTACTTCCCAGAGTTGACGAAGCGAGTAGGTCTCTACGAAATGGCGCTCGTCGTGCACGTGAAAGCCATGGTCGATGGCGTGACTCTTCACATCGGCGATGAAACCGGCAACATCGATAACAGCCAAGTCGGACCCTTCTGTGTGTATTTCGCTCGGCGAGCGATGTCCTGACACTACCCTGAAGCGATGTTGCTCGACGCCCTCGCGCTTTTTGGGTCGATTGCCGATGCGGTCGGCGCGGGCTTACGCGCCGTCACCGACTGGGGTCCTTCTGGTCAACGTGAGGGCCAGTACAGCGCCGATCTGATTGCTGATCAGATAGTGCTCGCGGCGCTTGCCGAGGCTGATCTCAGCGTGTTGTCCGAAGAGAGCGGACTCACCATTCGTGGCAGCGCCGATCTCGTCATCGTCGATCCGCTCGATGGCTCTACCAATGCCAGCCACGGAGTGCCGTGGTTCGCTACGTCGCTCTGCCTCGTCGATGCCGACGGAGCAGCAGTGGCGCTCGTGCGCAACCAAGCAAGCGGCGAGACCTATACCGCGATTCGCGGCCAAGGCGCTTGGTGCGGTGACACCAAGTTGTCAGCTTCGCGGTGTACCGATCTGGCCGACGCGTTCGTGGGTCTCAGTGGTCTGCCGCCACGGCATCTTGGGTGGCGTCAGTTTCGTGCACTTGGAGCCGCGGCGCTCGATCTGTGTTTGGTCGCGTCTGGTGTGCTCGATGGCTTTATCGATTGCAGTATCGACGCTCACGGAGTTTGGGATTACGCGGCCGGGGTGCTCATCTGCAGCGAGGCCGGTGCCGGCGCGAGCGATGCGTTGGGACGAGACCTGTTGGTTCGTGATCCGGCCATGAAGCGCACTCCGGTGGCTGGCGCTACGCCGCAACTGCTGCAACAACTGATGTCAGCGCGCGGCAGCTTTATCTAGCGACACGCTCAGCCCGCGACGGGACTGCGCTCGCCATCGTTCCAACTACGCGTGGCAGTGGGGTGACGCAGCTTGCCCAAGGCGCGGGCTTCGATCTGGCGGATGCGCTCACGGGTGAGGTCGAACGTGGCGCCGATTTCGGACAAGGTCTGAATGTCGTGGCCAATTCCGAATCGTGCCGAAAGCACAGCGCGCTCGCGTTCGCTGAGTCGCGCGAGTTGGGCGTGCAAGGCCTGACGTTCGAGCGCCGAGGCGGCGGCGTCGAAAGGTGCGATCGCATCGGGGTCTTCGACCATGTCGCCCAGCACTGCTTCGCTATCGTCACCCAGTGGGGACGACAACGACATGATGCCGCGGCGATGTTGCTGCACGAGGCCGATGCGCTCGGCGGTGATGCCGGTATCGGCAGAGATCTCTTCGCTGGTGGGCTGGCGATCGAGCGACTCCCACAACTTTGCGGTGCTCTGATCGATAAGGCTGTATTGCTCGCGAACGTGTGACGGCACGCGGATGGTGCGCGATGTGTCGTTGACGGCGCGACCAATGGCTTGGCGAATCCACCAAGTTGCGTAGGTGCTGAACTTGAAGCCCTTGGTGTGATCGAACTTTTCGACCGCTTTCATCAAGCCGACGTTGCCTTCTTGAATCAGGTCGAGCAGGCCAAGACCGTGACCATCGAAACGCTTGGCGATGCTGACCACCAGACGCAAGTTGCTCTGAATAAATGTCTGGCGGGCGGCTGCTGCGGCGGCGATAAAGCCGTCGAGCTCGGCGCGGCGCTTCACGCTGATCGGCGGCGTCGTATCGAGTTGCTCTTGCGCAGCGCGGCCAATTTCGATGCGGGCTGCAAGTGTGCGCTCGTCTTCGATAGTGAGCAGAGCGTGCGCGCCGATCTCTTCGAGATAGCGGCGGAGAACGTCGTCCCCTCCGGAGTCACCGCTGCGTGATGCCATTGACGCGAACCGTAGTTGCCAAGGTCGCTGATTTGGGGGATTGTCGGTACGTTGCGGCAATACGCCGAGTTAGGATTCGGTCTCCGTTCGCGGGCGCATAGCTCAGTTGGTAGAGCACTGCCCTTACAAGGCAATGGTCGGGGGTTCGAGTCCCTCTGCGCCCACTCGTTGTTGTCGATTTCACAACACGTCCCTGGTCATGGCGGGGTTTGAAAGAGGAGTCGAAGGTGTCTCCGTCCGGTCCGCGGCGCTTCCGGCCCGTGCACTTCCGACCCGTCACGCGGAGCCAGCACCGCTTGCAGTTGGAACCGCTGTCGGTCGTCGAACGAGGTAGGGTTCGCGGCATGGAACAGAAGGTATGGACTGCAGCAGAACTGGAGAAGCTCAGCCCGGCCGAGCGCCACTCGCTTTTTGACGCCAGCGTCGTGACCGATCTCGACCAGGCACCCCAAGATTTGATCGAGCGGACCCGTACGCGGATTTACCAGCGGATAGCTCAGTCCGAGGCTCAGCGAGGGTGAGCGGTGAACGTCGCGAGGTCCGCGCGACGCTTGAGTTCTTCCAGGACCTTGATCGCCAACTCCACGGTGAACGTGGACCGAACGGCGAGCCGTCGACAAACGACTTCCAGACGTTTGAGCTGTTGCAGATCGTCGAACGCTTCGCGTCTGGCTTCGATGATCTGCCCGAGCTCATTCTTGGGCGGCGCGACTACCGCGTCCTGATCTCGACGGGAGTGCTCGTGCGTGCGTACTCCGTCGTCGGTCAACTGGGCCGGGACGGGGCAGTTGAGCTGGTGTCGCTCGAGATCGACACGGGGCACGACTGGGTGTAGACGACAGGGCCTCAGACGTCGGTTGCACCCACGTCGATTCCCATCGACGTGGCGCAGACGCTGTGGCTGAACGATGGTTGACTGGCCCCCGGTAACCAAGTCGTGCTCGTACTTGCAGGACCGCCCGTCGACGTGCAATGGCAGCATCGTCCATCAACGAGCTGGCGGGTCAGCATGGCCGCGCGGTCACCCAGCCGAACTCGGAGGAGACTCGTACGCCCAACCGAGGGTCGTGCCACGGGGCAACAATGTCTCGGAGCGCCTGGCAGAAGGCATCGCGGCCGATCGCATGGATGGCGGGGATCGACGGGCCGGCGGAGGCGAGTGCCCTGACCGCAGTGTCGACATCGGGCCATTCGTTGACCACCTCGACCGTACCGCGATCAGTCAGTTCGAATCCTGCGGCGGCCAGCATCGCCTCGGCGACGGCGGACGTGTCGCCGAGACGCGTCGTCGCTGCCTGGTGGCTGGCGGGGGAGTGTTGGATGACGGCCCCGAAGTAGGGCAGCAGGCCCATGCGTTCGTAGGCGCCCCAGTAGGTCAGTCCGAGACGACCGGATTCCGTGAGGACACGCCGGGCCTCGACCAATGCGCCGTCGCACCCGTTCCAAATGCCGTTGAAGCTGGTGACCACGTCGAACGATCGATCGGTGAATGGGAGATCGAACATGTCGCCGACGCGGAAATCGGCCTCCGGCGTGCGCGCCATGGCAATGTCGATCAGTGCCGACGCGGCATCCAGCCCGCTCACGGTCGCTCCACGTCGGGCGGCGGCATTCGCCGCCAAACCGGAGCCGCAGGCCACGTCGAGCAGGCGCGTGCCAGCGCCGACACCGAGGCGATCGAGCAGCAAGTCGTTCGCTGGCCGCGCATACGGCTCGAACAGGTAGGCCCAGTCCGTCGCCTGAGCGCCCCAACCGCGCCCGGCCTCCCTCCAATCGCTGCGGTCTGGTGCCTCATTGGTGGACATAGCGGTCATGGCGTCTCCTAACGAGCACGATCGGTCGTGCTTTCTGACAGTACGACCGATCGTGCTAGGTTGTCAACAATGACTGCGGAACCTGTTGTAGCGCCTCGCCGGGTACGGCTCGACGGCCAGCGCACACGTCACCAGATTCTTGACACCGCCGTCCGCCTAGCCACGGTGGAGGGGCTCGACGGGTTGAGCATCGGCACGCTCGCCACCGCCACCGGTATCAGCAAGAGCGGTGTGTACGCCCATTTCGAGTCGAAGGAGGACCTGCAGTTGGCCACGGTGGACACCGCCCGCGACCTGTTCATCGCCGATGTCGTGGCGCCGGCACTCGCAAGCGAGGGGATTGCACGCCTTCGGGCGCTCTGTGAGTCGTTCCTGCACTTCGTCGAGCGGCGTACGCTGCCCGGCGGCTGCTTTTTCGCTGCTGCCGCCGCCGAATTGGGCGGTCGCCAAGGGCCGCTGAAGGCTCGCGTGGCGGCGAACCAGCGGGACTGGATGCGCCTGCTCACGGATGCCGCCGAGGAAGCCGTGCGCTGCGGCGAGTTGCTGGCCGACACCGACGTAGCGATGTTGGTCTTCGAGCTAAACGCACTGGTGGTCGCAGCGAACACGGCGTTCCTGTTGCACGACGACGAGACTCCGATCGCCCGCGCACGCGCTGCGGTGGCGCGCGTGATCATGGCCTCCGTGCCGAGTGCCGATGCGGGCTGAACCGAGGTGGCCGCACATCGCGCAGCAATCGGCACCGTCGGCTCGCATCGCCCGTTGATGCGCAGGCGGCTCGTGTCCGCCGCCCTGAGGGCCTGATCGCCTGACCAGCGATCCGGGTTCACGTCACGACACGTTCGACGACGGATCGACTTCCTCGGAGCGAACTCGTGCCAGGTGCGCCACCACCGGGTCTGCCCTGCGAGTCGGGACCGGGCGTCCGAGCACGACCGGCAGAAGTCCCCTCATTGCGAGGAACGCGTCGCGGGGGTTCGAAAGCCGTCCCTGAACGCCCACTCGTTGTTGTCAAATTCAATGCGTTACCAGTCCTGCTACCGTCGCCAAGATGATATCGTCGTCGGCGTGACTGATATCCTCATACGTGATGTGCCTGACAACGTCGTTGCAGCACTCGACGCCAACGCACAACGCGCGGGCATCACGCGCGCCGAGTATTTGCGCCGGGTGCTCGCCGATCAGCAACCACCGGCGCTCACGCGCGACCATCTGCACCGTTTCGCCCAACGCACGGCCGATTTGGGTGATCCCGAGGTGATGGTTACTGCATGGCGGTGACCAGATGGCTCATCGATAAGTCAGCCCTCGCCCGTATCAACACCGCGAGCGACGAGTGGCTGTTACGAATCCAACGCGGCCTGGTGAGGATCTCAACGGTTACGTTGCTTGAGGTCGGCTTCTCGACACGCAACGGCGCCGAACACCGCACGACACTCGGCGAACCACCAGTGTCGTCGATGAACGTTGAACATCTCACGCCGGCAATCGAAGCTCGTGCCCTTGAGATTCAGATGCTGCTGGCCGACCTTGGCCAGCATCGGGCGCCGTCGATTCCCGATCTGCTGATCGCTGCGACCGCTGAGATCGCACGACTCACGGTGTTGCACGTCGACAAAGACTTCGACCTCATTGCCGCGATCACCGGCCAGTCCATCGAACGCCTGCAGGTCTGACGATCGGCGTGCGACACGATTGGGCATAGTCGTCGCCGAGGCCTGACTGAAATGAGTCGGGCGTTCTCGTCGGCACACTCGAGCTTTGTGCGATAGCGGATGACGCGAGTTTCGGTCATGGCACACCGCGCATGCTGTTGTTGCGCGCATCGTGAGTGAGTTCGGCCAAGCCAAGAGTCTCGAGCAATGGAGGCAGGTACATGGCGAACCTGCCCCGATACCCCTTGCGAAGTCCGCACCAGCCGCCGACCGGATTGTCCGTCGCTCGTCCAAACGCTTCGACGGTGCCAGGCGCAGTCTCCTTATTCTCGTCGGCGGCGCCAAGCAGGACCCAGTCCCCCTGAGCGAGGAGCCACGCATGGAGGTCGTCGACTGCCCGGGGGAGTGGTGAGCTTCCATGGATCGTCCTTGGTTCCGATGGTCATGACGGCTTCTCCTGAGATGTGGATGGTAATGCGATGGTAAGCCACATTCGTTTGCAGGTCGCCTACTCCGCTGGCTTGGATCAGCTCTCGAGGGCTGCGGCGAGACGTTCGAGTGTGTGGCTCATCGTCGAGCGGTTGCGCTCTGTTCGATCATCGATTCCCGACATCTTCTTGCTGAACTCCAACACCGACTCGGGCCTCAGGTCGTCGCTCCACTCCGTGACCCGACAACCCGTCTCTGTTGGCTCGAAGCGATAGCCCCAGGTGGAGAAGTGAAAATCGCGCATGGAACACTCGAAGGCAAAGGCCCGACCCGGGTCGGCCTCGATGACCTTGCCCTGCGTGCTCCACTCGAACTCGTCGTTGCGATTGTGCCCATCGAAGATGGCTCCCACGACTGGGCCGTCGAACCCATCGTGCCACTCACACGCATGGCACTCCTGCGACCACTCGCCCATGCGGGTGACATCAGAAATTGCGGCATAGGCCTCTTGCGGGGAAGCGGCTATATCTCGGGAGATCTCAATTCTGTTCGTCACGTTGATGAGTTCACCACGCCAAGAACTCTTGAGCAACTCGTTGCGAGCGTTGCTGGACGAAAGGTCGCTGCAGCAGTACGGTCATCGCCACGATGGAGCAAGCGTTGAAGATCGAACGTGCCGGGCGACCCAGAGATGCGCGTCTCGATGATGCGATCGTGGCCGCCACAATTGAGTTACTCGAAGAGCGCGGCTACAACGACATGAGCCTCGCCGCTGTGGCCGAGCGCGCCGGCACATCTACGACGGCTATCTATCGACGTTGGAAGTCGAAGTCTGAGTTGGTCGCGCACGCCGTGTTCCGAACCGAGGGCGACGACGTCGTGGCTGAGACTGACAACATTGCTGTCGACATCGCTTCGATGGTTCGATGGGCTGCCGAGAAGCTTGCCCGCCCAGCAGCGTTAGCCGCGGTGGTTGGCATCTTGGGTGAGTCACGCTCTGAGCGAGTGGCTCGGTCAACAGCCGCAGCGATGGCGTCGAAGCGAGTGATCGATCGCCTGAACCGTGCCAAAGTCCGCGGTGAGATTCGCGCCGATGTCGACACCCGTGTGCTTGCTTCGCTCATTGCTGGGCCGGTGCTGAACGAGGTGTTTGCGGGTGGGGCCGCCCATGTCAACGAGCGTTGGATCGCCGAACTGGTGTCCATCGTTCTTGATGGCGTGCGCCCGCGATGAGCGTTGCACTGCAGCTCTTGGCCGAGTCGCGACTTACGCTACGATTCGCTGCGTAATTGGTTAAAGCGCATGAAGGTGCCAGCGAATACTGATACGTGATGATCACTTTGGGGGATATCGAATGAGCAACGAAATTCGAATCGACGACCTGGCTGCTCCGGTGCTCAACGACATGCAGCGCATGGCGCTCGAGTACGGCGAGTCGGTGCACACAGAACTCAGCGTCGATGCGGTGTGTGCGGCTGCGATGGCGAGCACCGGTCTGAGTGACTTCGGGCCCAACGATTTCCGAGAGCGTCTCAACGTGCAGCTCACCGAGATGAACGACGACCCAGATCGCACCGGCATCGGACGGATGCTGATGTTCGGCGATTGCTCGCGATATGCCGCCAATCGCTTGTTGATCAACGATCTCCTCAAGCGCCATCCTGAGATCCTTGAGATCCCGATCGAGAAGCCGGTCATCGTCGTGGGCCTTCCGCGTTCCGGCACGACCCATTTGGTGAACCTGCTCGCAGCCGACACTCGGTTCCGGTCGATGCCGTTGTGGGAGTCGTACGAACCGGTGCCTCATCCCAACGAGGTCGTTGAGGCCGGTGCGATTGATCCGCGCTGGACTCGATGCAACCAGACATGGAAGGCAATGCAGCGAGCGGCGCCGTTCATCGCCGCAATGCACCCAATGGAGCCCGACCACGTTCACGAAGAGAACGAGCTGATGGCGCCCGACTTCTCGAACTACAACGTCGAATGGGTGGCTCGCACGCCGAAGTGGCGCGACTACTACCTCGCTCACGATCAGACCGAGCACTATGCCTATATGAAGACCGTGCTGCAGATCATGCAGTGGTATCGGCCTCGGCAGCGTTGGGTGCTCAAGTCGCCGCAGCACCTTGAGCAACTCGGTCCGCTGATGGCCACCTTTCCTGATGCGACCATCGTGGTCACCCATCGCGATCCGGTGGCGGTGGTGCAATCCACCATCACGATGAATTGCTACGGGGCTCGCACCGCGTATCGATCAACGAAACCCGAGTGGTATCGCGACTACTGGGCCGAGCGCATCCGGTTGCTGCTTGAGTCGTCGATTCGCGATCGGCACCTGTTGCCCGAGGGACGCACGATTCATGTGTTGTTCCACGAATACATGGCCGATGAGATGGGCACGCTTGCATCCATTTACGAGTGTGCCGGCCTTGAATTCACACCTCAAGCAGTCGCCGAAATTGGGGCCTACCAAGCCGCTCACCCACGCGGCAAAGAGGGCAGGGTTATCTACGACCTTCGCCGCCAATTCTCGGTTACTCCAGAAGAACTCCGCGCTCCGTTCGACTTTTACTACGAGCGCTTCCCCGTGCGAATTGAGGTTCAGTGAACATTCAGCAGCAGGTCGATCACTTGATCGATACCCGGCCCGGCAAAGTATTGCTGACGCCCACCTACGACGATCCCGCGTATCCGATTGTCGATGGCCTTGTGTATCGCTCGGGCGGCACCACCGCGTCGTACATGGTGCTTACCGACACGGGGCGCATCATCGTGAACAGCGGCATGGGTTACGAAGCGCCGCACCACAAGCGAGTGTTCGATGCGATTCGTCCGGGGCCGACCCACCATGTCATCTCCACGCAAGCGCACGTTGATCATGTGGGTGGTGTCGATCTGTTCAAGCAAGAGGGCACCACCTACATTGCGCAGGCCAACAACGTGGCCTGTCAGGCCGACGACAAACGCATCCAGGGTCTGCGCATGCGCACTGCTGGCATCTGGTTCGACATGCTCGGCACCGACGCTCGCCGCATCGCTGGCCAGAACCCAGGCGTGTCGATGCGGCAGTCGAACCCCATCCCCGATGTGTTCGTTCATGACCGACTCGCGTTGCATGTCGACGGACTCGACATCGAACTCATCGCCGCTGTCGGCGAGACCATCGATTGCCTCGTTGTGTGGCTGCCCGCGCAACGCATCGCCATGGTGAGCAATCTCTTCGGTCCGCTGTTCCCGCACTTCCCAAACCTCAACACCATTCGTGGCGACAGGTATCGCTTTGTTGAGCCGTATCTCGCTACCAACCGCATGGTTCGCGATCTCAAGCCCGAGGTGCTCATCACCGGCAGGGCCGACGCGATTGTTGGAGCAGAGCTCATCGATGCATCGCTCGAACGCCTTCATGGTGCAGTTGATTATGTGCATCAACGCGCGCTCGAGGGCTTCAACGCCGGCACCGATGTCGCCACACTGATGCGTGAGATTCAGCTACCACCCGAGCTTCGAGTCGGGCAGGGCTACGGCAAGGTTGCATGGGCTGTGCGCACGCTGTGGGAGACCTACATCGGTTGGTTCAAACTGCAGTCCACTACCGAGTTGTATCCCGATTCGGCTGACGCTGCGCTGGGCGAACTCGTGGCGGTTACCGGCGGCTCGGCCGCTCTCGAGCGAGCTTCGGCAGCGCTCTCGCGCGGTGACGCCGTGCTCGCCATTCGCATCGGCGAGGCCGTTGCTTCGGTGGACCCCACCACTTCGGGACTCCGCAATCTGATGGCATCAGCGCACCGCTACTTGCTCGATCATGGCGGCGACGAAAGCTTCTGGGAGCACGGTTGGTTGCAGACTGAGTTGGCGCGCTGGAGCACTCCTTGATTGCCGCAGAGGCGACGCCCGGGATGGCCAGATGCGTGCGCTAACTCACTTGCAGCGACTTGAAGCCGAGAGCATTCAGATCTTTCGAGAGGCCGTGTCTGAGTCTGAGCGTCCAGCGATGCTGTACTCAGTTGGCAAAGACAGCGCGGTGATGTTGCATCTCGCAATCAAGGCGTTCGCGCCTTCGCTTCCGCCGTTTCCGCTGCTGCACGTGGACACCACATGGAAGTTCCATGAGATGTACGAGTTCCGTGATCGCATGGCGCACAGCGTTGGCATGGACCTGTTGGTGTACCAAAA
>CANNMD010000045.1 GCA_947505655.1 Acidimicrobiaceae bacterium
TGCACGCCTTTTGCCTCGCACTCAGGCTGTTCAAGGTGCGCGGCTACGTCGCGATTCCTGCGGCGTTCGCCCTGATGTTCACCCTGCTGGCCTGGAAGTACTACCCCGACACGATGTCAGGGCCCTTCCCCACGCCCGAGTCGTGGCAGGCGTTCTTGGCCGACATGCAACTCGCCCGCGGCCAGTTCCCGAGTTCGGTGGCTCCAGTGGCTGCGGTTGGCGGGTTCATCGTGCTTGCCACAGCCAGCACTGCCGCTGCGGCAATCCTCTCCGACGCTTTCGCGTTTCGCGCCTACGGACGAGTCGAGACAACCGTCCCGAACGCCGTGCTCTTCGTCTTTGCATCAGCACTTGGCGCAGACCGCCATCGAGTGGCCATCACTACCGCATGGTTGGCATGCGCGCTCGCTGTCATCGCTGCATTGCGCGTCACCCACGCTCAGGTCGAGCACGTGTGGATCGGCAAGCGATCTCGGGTTCTCGCACGCTCATTGCCGGTGGCAGCGGTGCTCGCCGGATGCGCCGCCGCCGGCGCGGCCATCGTGGGACCGCGACTACCCGGCGCCGGAGAAGCCGCGTTATTCAAGCCGAGCAAGAAGAACGACGTCACACAAGTGCTCAGCCCACTTGTCGATATTCGCAGTCGCCTGGTCACATTGTCAGACACCGAACTCTTCACGGTCGCTGCAGCCGAACCGAACTACTGGCGGGCCACAGCGCTCACCGAGTTCGATGGCAGCACGTGGAAACTTCCCGACGGCAATCTGGCACCGGTCGATGGGTCCTTTGCCACGCCTGCCCCGCAGTCGCACAATGTGGTGCAGCAGATTCACATTTCGGCGCTTGGCGGCAACCTGTTACCCGCCGCGTATAGCGCTGTCAGCTTGCAAGACGGCAAGGCCTACTGGGTCGACAAGACCGGAACGCTGGTGGTGCCTGGATTCGGGTTGCAGAAAGGATCCAACTACACCGTTGTTTCGAGCGTCACCGACGTGGCCGCTTCGCGGCTTGGTACCGCACCAGAAACGCTGCCAGACGGCGACCCATCGATCAGTTTGCCGAACAACTTCCCCGAGTCCGTGACGCAAATAGCCTTCGAAGTCACCGCTGGCGGCGCCAGTCGCTACGGCAAGGCGTTAGCCCTGCAAAACTGGTTCCGCAGCCAGTTCGTCTACGACCTCACTGTGCAGCGCGGCCATAGCGACGACGCCATCGAGAACTTCCTGCGCGTGCGTCGCGGATTTTGCGAGCAGTTCTCCGGAGCCTTCGCAGCAATGGCCCGCTCGGTTGGCATCCCCGCGCGGGTGGCCGTTGGGTTCACCCCTGGCGACGTTGCCGCCGACGGCCGCTTTCACGTGTATGGCCGCAACGCCCACGCCTGGCCGGAGGTCTGGTTTCAAGACGTTGGCTGGGTGTCGTTCGAGCCAACACCGGGGCGCGGCCAACCCGGCGCCCAAGAGCGAACCGGGGTCATCCCACAGCAAGCTGACGCTGGCGATCCCAATTCGGCGACGCCAATCACCACCCCCACCACAACACCTGTCACGCAACCAGGCGGGCCCACAACAACAATCGCCAACACTCCCGGCGGAACTCCGCAAACGTCGGTGCCAACGTCAACCGACTCATCGTCATCGTCATCGAATGGCCCATCGATCTGGCTCGTACTTGTGGTGCTCCTCGTTGCCGCCATGGCAACGTGGGCGTTTGCACTGCCCCGCGTGCTCAGGCGAATTCGACTCGCTCGGCCGCCGACCACTTCGCAACAAGCCATTGCCCGCAGTTGGCAACGAGCGACTCACGCCTTGGCTCTCGTGGGCGCTGGGCCCCGCGCTGGCGAGACATTCATTGAGCACGCCCACCGGGTTGGCGCCGACTTCGAGATTGACGCCCACGCAGTGCAACAACTTGCACTCGATTGCACCGCTGCGGTCTACGGCAACCGAGGCAGCGAGATCAGAGTGCAGCGCGCCGAGCAACTCAGCGCTGAAATCGTGCTTGCCGTGAGGGACCAACTCGATGCACGGCAACGACTGATCGCTGTGTTCGATCCCCGAATGGCCAAGGTTCTGCTTCCTGCGTGAGCGCAGGTGAGCGAGGCGTTAGCGGGGGCGAGGGCCGGCGCCGCGAGCAGCGCGACGACGAAGTTCTTCGGGAATACGGCTCAGTTGATCGCGTCCGCGAGCCGTGAGTTCGCGCTCGAGAAAGACACCGGCGACGACCATCACGATGAAGGCCACGAACGACAGCAGGGCGCTGATTTGCAGGGCCGCAACGACCACCAGCAATGAGACGACCAAGACCACCGATGACCAGACGAGGTGACGCGGTGAGGCTCCGGAATGACCGCGCTGCGTCACCTTGAGGTCAAAAGAAGGGTCAGCCTTCAGTTGTTCCTCAATCTGATGCAAGATGCGCTGTTCTTCTTCGGAGAGCGGCACCGGGTTACTCCCTTACGAGCCTGCCCGCGGAATGCGGGTTCTGGCCATTGTCGCACGTTAGGCCCGATCTGGCAACGCGCTCTAGCTGCCTCTTTCCAGCGCCCCTAACCCGGATTCGGAGTATCGCCGCGAACCGGGGTGTCGTGGTCGGGACCCCACTGCTGGGCACCCCTGCGCACGAGTCGCAGCCCGCGGGTGCTCACGGCACTCGCGGGCCCGATCGCGGCGTCGCCGAATCGTTCGCGAATCGCATCAATTGCGGCGGATGCCTCGACCCAATCGGCTGGCGCCGGGGCCTGATCATCGGCGAACAAATCATCGAATTGCAGTTGCTCGACAGGTGGACCGAAGTTCGAGGCGTGCACTCCGACCAGCCGCACGCCAGACGACGGGTCGATGCTGGCAAGCAGGGGCGCCACGGCGCCGATGATGGCCGCTGCTGTGGCAACCGGCGACGGCAACGTCGTTGATCGGGTGATCGTGGTGAATCCTGCGAAACGAACCTTGAGCGTGAGCGTGCGCGCACCGAATCCGGCGGCACGCAATCGCGACGCGACCCCATCGCTGAGACGAACCAACTCAGTGTGCAAATCGGCGACATCGTGCAGATCTCGCGCAAACGTTTCTTCGTGGCCGATCGACTTGGTGGCGCGATTGGTCTCGACCCCGCGTTCGTCGCGCCCGCACGACAGCGCGTAGAGGTGGCGCCCACTTGCTTTGCCGAGCGCCGAAACCAAGGTGGCTTCGCCCAGCGCGTTGAGATCGCTCACCGTCTTGACGCCCAAGCGACTGAGCCGCTCGAGCGTTGCTGGGCCAACCCCCCACAACGCTTGCACGGGTAGAGGAAGCAAGAACTCAAGCTCGCGCCCGGCGAGCACCTCAAAGACTCCGAGGCCGGGTTCGACTCCGCTCGCCGAAGCCTTCGGCTTTGCGGCTACCGATGCCAACTTCGCCAGAAATTTGTTGGGTGCGACACCCACAGAACAGGTGAGATCGAGCTGGCTGGCGATGCGCTCGCGAATGTGTTTGGCGATCACCACACCTTCGCCGAGCAGGCGCAGCGAGCCGGTCACGTCGAGAAATGCCTCGTCGAGCGACAGTGGCTCAACGTACGGCGTGGCCTCATGAAAGATCTCGTTGATCTGCCGACTGACCTGTGAGTACAACTCGTGATCGCCGGGCAAGAACACCGCTGCAGGACACAGGCGGCGCGCCACGGCGCCGGGCATTGCTGAGTGGATTCCGTATCGGCGCGCCTCGTACGACGCTGCGGCGACGACGCCGCGAGAGCCGGTTCCGCCGACCACCACTGGTTTGCCGCGCAACTCGGGTCGACGACGAAGCTCAACCGACACATAGAACGCGTCCATATCGACATGCAAGATGGTGCGCTGTGTCGCCCGAGATGTCACCGTGAGATCTGCTCCACTCGCGCCGTCGAACGATCGGACCCGATGAGCATGAACGAGAAGTCGCCCGCCGGCCCCATGCCGCCGTTGATCCATGCCATCAATGGCACGCGAACCCACATCGGCGACTCGACAAGCAGTTCCTCGACCTTATCGAGGTCGACAAAGAGGGCCTGTTCAACAATGCCATCGGGATCATCGAGTGCAATTTCGCCCTCGACTGCGGAACTGAACCACGACTCGACCGACATGGTCCAACCCATATCGGGGGCTTCTACCGAAACGGTGTAATGGCACTCGTGCCACTCGGCCACATGAAGCCCGGTTTCCTCGCGCACCTCACGCGTGATACCCGTGCGCACCGATTCTCCGCTGTCGATGACTCCGCCCGGCGGGGTCCATTCGATGGCACCGTGCTTGCGTCGATTGGCCGCCAAGAGCAGTCGGTTCTCGACAACAATGAGGCCTCCGCCGACCCGAAATGAACGCATGCACGATTCTCGCATGGAATTCGAGCGAGGCACCGGACGGTTGAGTCAGCCGCCCTGAATTCGTCGTTGACGACGACCGCGGCGATCATCGACCCACAATTTGAGCACCATGATCAACGCTTCTTGCACGATGTTTTGCGACATCTTCGATTGCCCAGCCGTGCGATCTCTGAACGTGATGGGGATCTCAACGATCTTGCCGCCGGAGCGCACGAGGCGGTGGGTCATCTCGACTTGGAAGCCATAACCATCGGCCTTCACCGTTTCGAACTGCATCTTGTCGAGCAGTGCCGAACTGCGATAGGCACGAAACCCCGCTGTGGCGTCGTTGATCGCAAGCCCCAACACACCAGATGCGTAACGGTTGCCCCATCGCGACAACCAGCGCCGTTTGCGCGGCCAGTTCTCGGTGATGCCACCCGGCACATAGCGACTGCCGACAGCCAGATCGACGCCGTGCTCTACTGCGGAGACAAGCGCTGGAATTTCAACGGGATCGTGCGAGAGGTCGGCGTCGATCTGGATGCAGATCTCGGCGCCCGCATCGATGGCGGCGCGGATTCCTGCGCGGTACGCCGCGCCGAGACCCGACTTGCCGGGGCGATGCAGCACGCTGATGTCACCCAGTTCATCGGCGAGGCCCTCGGCGATCTTGGCGGTGCCATCGGGGCTGTTGTCGTCGACCACGAGAATGCCGACGCCAGGAGCGTGCAACCGGATTGATCGACAGAGTGCCTCAATATTGTCGGCCTCGTTATAGGTGGGCACGATGGCTACTGAACGCACAACCCCCAGCTTAGAGCGACTGCGGTTCCCCTCGGCAAACGTCCTACAGTGAGCGGGTGCCAGATAGCGCTACGCCTCGCCCCTTGTCCGCCCTCCCGTCGCCGGCCGCGCGTGCTGCTGCATTCGCCGCAATCCTCATCGGAGGCCTCGCTGGCGGACTCATTGGGTACAGCTTGGTTCGCGTGCAGTGCAGCGGACAATGCGGTGTCGGCAAGGGCTTGGGAGCGCTTATCGGCGCATCCTCGGCAGCCATCGGCATGAGCATCGTGGCCGTGTTGGTGCTTCGCGCCGTTGGCGAGTGGCGCGACATCGAAGACCGCCGCGTCAACGGTGGCGGCCAAGGCTCGTGACCTCGTCGCCGCAGATTGAGCACCACGATCTCGGTGAACAACTTCGCCAGTTTGCGTGCGACCTCGCGCTACGAGCTGGCGCGCTCATCCTCGAGGGCCGGCGCAGCGGCGTTGGCTCGGTTGACACAAAGTCCACCGCCACCGACCTCGTTACTGTGTTCGACCGAGCATCAGAGAACCTCATCGTTGGCTCTCTTCGCGAGCACCGACCCAACGACGGCATTGTCGGCGAAGAGGGCACCTCGCTGGCTGGCGTGAGTGGCATTGATTGGCTCATCGACCCCATCGACGGCACCACAAACTTCTTCTACGGCCTGCCCGGCTACGCGGTGTCCATCGGCGCCCGCGACGCTCACGGGTCGCTGGCCGGCGCTGTCTTTGTGCCCACAACCAACGAACTGTTCAGCGCCGCCCGCGGCCACGGCGCATGGCTCAACGGCGAACGAATCGGATGCTCAAGCACCACGTCGCTCTCGCAAGCACTCGTTGCCACCGGCTTCAGCTATCAACCCGAACTCCGACGCAAGCACATGACGCGTCTTACGCACATCATCGGCGAAGTACGCGACATCCGCCGGTTCGGTGCCGCCGCTCCAGACCTGTGCTACGTGGCTGCCGGGCGCGTCGACGCATATTTCGAAGAGCACCTCGGCCCGTGGGATCTCGCCGCTGGCGAACTCATCGCACGAGAGGCGGGCTGCATCAGCGGCGACCTCAGCGGCGGCCCCGTACATCCGGCGCAGGTACTCGTTTCGAACCCAGCACTGTTCGAACCATTGCGTGCCCTGATCAACAAAGCCGACGTAATCTGTGCCACCGAAAACTGACGGCACAGTTACCCAGCACACGATTTCGATGTATCGCGCAGACGACCCCCGCAAGTAGGGCATCATGGCAGACGTGGGTACACGAATCCTGACCGTCGAAGACGACGAACGCATCAGAACCGCAGTGAAGCTTGCTCTCGAGGACGAGGGCTGGACAGTCGATGAAGCAGGCAGCGGCGAAGAGGCGATCGAGCTGTTCCGTCGCACCCCACCCGACGTGGTGCTCATCGACATCATGCTGCCGGGCATCGACGGTTTCGAACTGTGCCGGCACCTGCGCAAAACCAGTGATGTTCCCATCGTGATGGTGACCGCACGCGTCGACACCCACGATGTGGTTGCCGGCCTCGAGGCCGGCGCCGACGACTATCTCACCAAGCCGTTTGCGCCCAAAGAACTCTCGGCACGCATTCGTGCGTTGCTCCGCCGTATCCGCCCAATGGGTCCGGCGCATGCACGCTTGGTATTTGGCGACCTCGAGATCATCGCCGACGAGGGCAAAGTGTCGCTCGCAGGCGAAGAACTGCACCTCACCAAAACCGAGTTCCGTTTGCTGGTCGAATTGGCGCAGAGCCCCGGACGCGTCTTCAGCCGCGAACTGCTCCTCGACAAAGTGTGGGGCTACGACTATTTCGGCGACGGGCGGCTCGTCGACGTGCACATTCGTCGCTTGCGCACCAAGGTCGAGGCCGACCCAGCAAACCCTCGTCACGTAGTCACGGTTCGAGGACTGGGCTACCGACTCCAGTCGTGACCGATACACAACAAGCCCCGACCCGCGACACGATGCGGACGCGATTGGGCAACCGACTCGCCCGTATTCGACCCAAGCGCTTCGGCCTGCGCACCCGAATCATGCTCACCTTCACCGTCGGCTTTTTCGGTCTGTCGGTGTTCTTGGCCGTGATCACATACAGCTTCACGCGCAGCACCTTGGTCGATCAGCACGACCGAACCAGCGTCGAGCAGGCGTACCGAGATGCCAGCGTGGCACTCACCGGTCTGCGCTCGTCGCCTGCCTCGGCACAACCAGTGATCGACAGTTTGTCGAGCCTTGGCATCGCCCGACCGCTCATCAACTACCGCGATGTATGGACTGCCGGCGCCGCCCGATTTGGACCCGAGGTCCTTCCCCCGTCACTCGTCGAGCGAGTGATCATCACCAGTGTTCCCTCGCGGATGGCTCTCACCGTCGGAGACGAACGGGTGCTCGCAATCGGCATCCCACTACCCGAGGTAGGCGCTGCATATTTCGAGTTCGCCACCCTCACCGAAGTCGACTCCACGCTCAACAGCGTTGGTCTGTCGCTGATGTTCGCCGGCTTCATCACAACCACGTTCGGCGTGATCCTGGGCTACGTGGCATCACGGCGCGCCGTGCGACCACTCGCCGATGCAGCACAGGCAGCCAAGGCCATCGCTGGCGGACGCCTCGACACTCGCCTCGAGACCACCGACGACCACGACTTGAAACTGCTCGCTAATTCGTTCAACGACATGGCCTCCGCGTTGCAACAACGCGTCGAACGCGACGCTCGCTTCGCAAGCGATGTCAGCCACGAACTCCGTTCGCCGCTGATGACACTTGCGGCGTCCGTCGAGGTGATGATGGCCCGCCGCGACGACATGCCCGAACGAGCCCAATCGGCGCTCGACCTATTAGTGGCCGATGTGTCGCGATTTCAAGGACTCGTCGAAGACCTGCTCGAAATCTCCCGATTCGATGCTGGCGCGATTCGGCTTCACCTCGAAGACCTCATCGTGGCCGAGTTCGTGCGTCAGGCCATCGGCGTCAGCAGCCTGCCCCAAACCAAGGTCACTGTGTCTGAGCGCGCCGAGAACTTCGTGATGCATGTCGATCGACGCCGACTCGCTCGCGTGATCGCAAACCTCATCGATAACGCCCGGCTACACGGCGGCGGCGAGCCCGAGGTCATCGTGTCTGAGGCCGAGAACGAAGGCGAGCCAATCGGTCATGTCTGGATCGCCGTGCAAGACCACGGCGCCGGCGTGCCGCTCGACGAGCGCCACCTCATTTTCGAACGGTTTGCTCGCGGCGCTGTTGCTGGGCGACGCAGTTCGAGCGACGGAGCCGGACTCGGACTCGCCCTTGTCGACGAGCACGTGCGCCTCCACGGCGGCAACGTGTGGATCGAAGACCGGCTCGACGACGAGCCTGGCGCTCGGTTCGTGATCGAACTGCCAGCGGAAGAACTCTGATCATGAACGCACGTCATCGTCTTGGGCTCATCTGCGTCGCCGCGTTAGCGGTGTCGGCGTGCGGCATCGCCAACGACGCAGCGCCACGAGATATTCCCCTCCAGCAACGTTCGGCGTTGATCGATGCTCCGGTGCAGGCGCCAGCCACAAGCACTGGCACCGACCGCATCTTTTTGCTCGCCCCTCAGCTACCCGACCAGCCAAGTCGTTTACGCGCAACGCCTCGAGATGTCGGCTCATCCATCGAGGCCCGCCTCAATTCACTGTTCGGCCCACTCAGCGTCGCCGAGACTCAAGCACGATTGCTCACCGCTATCCCCGAGGGGCTGCATCTACATTCAGCGACTCTGAAGACCAACGGCACGTTGACCATCGATGTCACCGATGAAATTCTTTCGTTGTCGAGCGGAGCGCTCATCGAGTCCGTCGCACAAATTGTCTTCACTGCACTCGAGGTACGAAACGTACAGCGCGTGCAGCTACTGGTGAACGGCACCAGCCAGCAGTGGCCTGGCGGCGACGGTTCGCTTCGCACAACTGCGCTCAGCGCCTTCGACTTTCCGGGCTTGATCGAGACTAGCCAGCCGAACTTTCCGGCTGTTCCGTCGCCAAACGCCTAAGGCTCAACCGAAGAAGATTGAAGCGACGTCGCGGTAGAGGCTCAGGTCGACCGAACGGGTTTTGCCGGCGGCGTCGCTGAGGGGCCGCTGCACAATCGCATCGTTAATCGAGGCCACCATGCTGCCCCACGCACGCTGATGCACGGCGTCAATTGCCGCAAGCCCATAGCGCGTGGCGAGTACTCGGTCGTATGCCGATGGCGTTCCGCCCCGCTGGATGTGCCCCAGCATCACGACACGCGTTTCAAATCCGGTGCGACCCTCAATCTCGGGCGCTATGCGATCGGCGACACTTCGGTGGCGAACGTGACCAAACGCGTCGTGCACCACTTCTTGGTCGGGCAGCGTGCCACCAACTGGTTCGGCGCCTTCGGCCACTACAACGATCGACGCATAGCGGCCGCGTTGATGCCGCGTCTTGAGGATCTCGCACACGTCGTCGACGTAGAACGGCTGCTCAGGAATCAAGATGACCGTGGCTCCCCCAGCGATGCCTGCCTGGGTTGCGATCCAGCCAGAGTCGCGACCCATGACCTCGACCACGATGACTCGGTCGTGGCTTTCGGCAGTGGTGTGCAAGCGATCGATTGCATCGGTGGCAATCTGCACAGCGGTGTTGAAACCAAACGTTATGTCGGTGCCCACGACATCGTTATCGATGGTCTTCGGCACACCAATCACGGGCAGGCCAATGTCGCGGTGCAGGTTCGAGGCAACCGTGAGCGAACCGTTTCCGCCAACCACAATGAGCGCATCAAGCGACATGTCGTGCATTGTCGCGGCGACCCTTTCGAGGCCATCGGGATGGTCATAGGGACTCCCCCGACGCGTGCCCAACAACGTGCCACCCTTTGGCAGCATGCCGCGCATCGAGTGCACGTCGAGTGGCATCGTTCGCCGCTCAAGAACACCATCCCACGCGTCGAGGAAGCCGACGACCTCGTCGCCATAGACCATCTCGCCCTTGCGTACCACGGCGCGAATGACTGCATTGAGTCCGGGGCAATCGCCGCCACCGGTAAGCAGTCCTACGCGCATATCCCCCGACGATAGGCGACGACGTGCTATCAAATGTGCATGGCATGGGACTCAACAAGGCCGGTGCCGTGGCGCCGACTGATCCGCGAGTGGATTATTTATGTTGCATTTGCAACTGTCGCCTTTCTCTTCATCTACCGAGACGACCTGCAACTCGGCCTCTTTGCTGGGCTCTTTGCCAGCGGGCCGATGTATCTGTTGTTCGGCGCGGTGCTGGCCAAATTCGGATATGCGCGCAAGACCTTCAAAGACCTCCGCGCCGAGCGCGACACCGCTGCCGCATCAAAGGCAGCAGCGCCCAGCGCAACCAGCAACGCACGCTCGAAGCCAGCGCCAACTCGGCGCACCTCGAGTGGCCCATCGTCGCAGCGCAAGGGCAACAAACCCAAGCGTCGCTAGCTCGGGGGCTCTACGGCTACCGTCTAGCCCCAATGACGACGAACACACCCTCCAACAATGTCTGCGTTCTTGCGCTTGATGCCGGCACAACCGGCGTGCGCGCTCGGGCAGTGTTCACCGACGGACGTGCGCCCGTGTCGTCGTATCGCGAGTTCACCCAATACTTCCCGCAACCGGGCTGGGTTGAGCACGATGCGCTCGAGATCTGGCAGGCCGCAAAGGAAACCATCAACGACGTCCTGAGCCGTCTCGACGCGTTGCCGGTGGCCATTGGCATCACCAACCAGCGCGAGACCGCTGTCGCATGGAGTCGCTCTACGGGCGCCCCGCTGCACCGCGCAATCGTGTGGCAGGACCGCCGCACCGCCGAGCGCTGCGACCAGCTCGAGGCCGATGGCGCATTGCCGCTCGTACGCCAACGCACTGGCCTCGTGCTCGACCCGTACTTCAGTGGCACCAAGTTCGAATGGATGCTCACCCACGGCGGCGTCGAGGCCAATGACGACCTCGCGCTCGGCACGATCGACTCTTGGTTACTGTTCAACCTCACCGGCGGCCGCGTGCACGCCACCGACCCATCTAACGCCAGCCGAACCATGCTGTTCGACATCGGCACGCTCGCATGGGACACCGACCTGTGCGCCCTGCTCAACGTGCCGATGCAAGCGCTTGGCGAAGTGCGTCCCTCCAGCGGCCGCTTTGGACTCACCAGCGAAGACAGCGGAGTGCCTGCGGGCATTCCGATCTCCGGCATCGCTGGCGATCAGCAAAGCGCCCTCTTCGGACAAGCGTGCTTTACCCCTGGTATGGCCAAGAACACCTACGGCACCGGCAGCTTCGTGTTGCTCAACGTGGGGTCAACATGCCCCGAGCCCAGCGAAGGCATGCTCACCACCGTGGCATGGACCTTGGCTGACGGCACCACCACCTATGCGCTCGAGGGCGCCATCTTTGTAACCGGCGCTGCGGTCCAGTGGCTTCGTGACGGACTGCAGATCATCTCGTCGAGCGAAGAGATCGGCCCGCTCGCGGCAAGTGTTCCCGATTCTGGCGGCGTCTATATCGTGCCCGCGTTTACCGGCCTGGGCAGCCCGTGGTGGGACCCGTATGCCCGCGGCTCAATCTTGGGCATCACCCGCGGCACGTCGCGCGCCCACATCGCTCGCGCCGTCGTTGAGGCAATGACATATCAAGTGCGCGATGCGGTCGATGCAATGACCGCAGTGTCCGGCACAACGCTGCACGATCTGCGCGTCGATGGTGGCGCCTCGGTGCTCGACATGATGCTGCAAATGCAAGCAGACCAGCTCGGTGTCACTGTTCGTCGCCCTAGCGACCAAGAAACCACCGCGCTTGGCGCTGCGTTCCTTGCTGGCCTCGCCGAAGGAGTGTGGCCGTCGCTTGAGGCGATCTCCGCGCAGTGGCAACTTGAAGCAGAGTTCAGCCCATCACAAGATCGGGCAGTGGCAGATGCTCAACATGCGCAATGGTTGCGCGCCGTAGAGCGCAGTCGCGGCTGAGAACGAAGTGTGCGACGCCCTCGACTGGCGCTGCGATCATCCGAGCCTGGTGAGACCCTTTTTGAGGTTGCGAATGCCCTGATGGATGCGCTGCTCGTTTTCGATCAGCGCAAAACGGGCGAAGCCTTCGCCGCCGGGGCCAAAACCCAGACCAGGCGACAACGCCACATCGCACTCACGCACAACGTGCGAACAGAACTCGACAGAGTTCATGTCGCTGTATGGCTCAGGAATTGGAGCCCATACAAACATTGAGCCCTTGGGCTTGGGGATGTCCCACCCAATGCGACCGAGACCATCGATGAGTGCGTCGCGACGACTCTCGTAGATCGCGCACACCTCTTCGGGATAATCGGGGGCTTCGTTCATGGTGACGGTGGCAGCAATCTGCACCGGCTGGAACATGCCGTAGTCGAGGTAGCTCTTCAGCTTCACCAAAGCCTGCACAACCTCTTTATTGCCCACGAGGAAGGCGCAACGCCAGCCAGCCATCGAGAAGCTCTTGGTCATGCTGTAGAGCTCTACAGCGCATTCCTTGGCGCCCTCGGCCTGCAGGATGGATGGCGGCTGATAGCCCTCGAAGCCAACATCGGCGTATGCGAAGTCGTGCACCACGATCATCTCGCGCTCGCGGCAGAAGTCGACAACGCGCTGCATGAAGTCGAGATCGACAACAGCGCCGGTGGGGTTATGTGGGAACGAGATCACCAGCACGCGTGGCTTGGGCCAGCCGACGTCGTAGGCGGTGGTGAGGCTGTCGAAAAAGTCGCCGGTGAAGTCGCCCTGCACGCGTGGATCGGCGAGGTGACGCATTGGCACCTGACGAAGATCGGCGCCAGCAAAGAGCGGACCGTAGATGTGAATCGGGTAGCTCGGGCTCGGCACGATGGCAGCGTCGCCACGATCGAGCAGCACCCACATCAAGTGGCTGAAGCCTTCTTTGGACCCGATGGTGTTGGTGATCTCGAGCTCAGGGTCGAGCTGTACACCCCACTTACGCTCGTACAACGCGGCCACCGCCTCACGAAGCTTGGGAAGGCCGCGGCTGAGCGAATAGCGGTGGTTCTTGGGGTTCTGCGCGGCCTCGATGAGCTTCTCAACAGCAATGTTCGGCGAGGGAATATCGGGGTTACCGAAACCCAGGTCGATCACGTCGGCACCGGCTCGTCGAGCCTCGATCTTCAAGTTGTTGATGATCGTAAACACGTACGGTGGCAGGTTGGTGATGCGTCGGAACTCCATAGTTTGCTCACGTTAGTTGCTGCAACGGTGTCCGCGGCTTATGGTCAGCGAGATCTGCCTACTTGCAACGAGCAAGACCTCGCGTCCGCCGGGCGTGTGCCACGATGTTGCGATGGCAAACGAACCGGGCGAAGGTTGCATTCACGTCGTCATCGAGATTCCTCGAGGCAGTCGCAACAAATACGAAATCGACCACGACACCGGCCGAGTCTTTCTCGATCGTCGACTGTTCACTGCCACCACCTATCCCGCCGACTACGGCTTCATTCCCAACACCTTGGGTGGCGACGGCGATCCACTCGATGCCTTAGTGCTGCTTGAGGATCCGGTGTACCCCGGCGTCTGGGTAGAAGCCCGTCCGGTGGGCGTGTTGTACATGCACGACGAAGCGGGCGAAGACGCCAAGATTTTGTGTGTGCCACCTCGCGAACCGCGCTGGGAGAACGTGCACGATCTCGACGACCTCACGCCCCAGTTGGTCGCCGAAATCCAACACTTCTTCGAGGTGTACAAAGCGCTCGAGCCGGGCAAGACATCGTCTACCGGTGGCCTCGCTGGGCGCGAGGCCGCGTGGGACGAGATTCGCAAGGCTCGCGGCAACTACAAAGGACCCGTGCACTAGCTGCGGGCGTCGACCCGACTCAGTGTTGGGACGAAGGAAGCAGCGCCGCGCCAATCGCTCCGGCACGCTCGCCGAGTTGGGCGAAGTTCAGCGCCGGATGGGGCCGATGCTCAGGCGAATACAACAACGCTGCGAACTCGCGGGCAATCGGCGGCAAGAACAGATCTTGCGCTGCAGTGAGGCCGCCGCCGAGCACGATGCACGCCGGGTCGAGCATGTTGGTGAGGTTCACCAGCCCGAGCGCAACCCAGTGCGCGAACTGATCGATGACCTCGAGGAGTTCGCGGTCGCCCGATCGAGCTCCTTCGACCACTTCTTCGCCGCGCCTACCGCCAGCAAGCATTTGCAGGCCGCGACCCGAGGCGAAACGCTCCCAGCAGCCGCGCCGACCGCATGGGCACGCTGGGCCGTCGGGCTTCACGACCATATGACCAATCTCGCCGGCAAAGCCATTGGTTCCGCGCTGCAAGCGACCGCCCATCACGACGCCACCACCGATGCCGGTGCCCAGGGTGACCAGCACAACGTCGTCGAACCCCCGAGCAGCACCGTGTTGCCATTCGGCGAGCGCCGCACACGTGGCATCGTTGTCGACGGCCACGGCAAGGCCTAAGGCCTCACTCATCGTTGGACCAACGGCGAGCTCATGCGCGCCTGTCAGGTTGGGAGCAGCACGCAGCACTCCCGATCGGGTGACGAGCCCAGGCACACCAACACACAAGGTGTCGAATTCACCAAGCTCGCGGGCGAAGTCGACGAGTTCGCCAATGAGCGTGTCGGCGCCCGTAGGAGTGGCACGCCGCTTCTCGACGAGCACGTCGCCGTTGTCATCGAGGATGACCCCGAGAAACTTGGTACCGCCGACATCAATGCCAGCAGAACGGGTCACGTCTCGGCGCGAACCTTGAGCTCGCGGACCGTATTGAGGATTCGCTGCTCAGCGCGACGCTTCACGAAGCCAGGCAAAGGAACAACGAGTTCGATCGCGAGGTCGTAGCGAATCTCGGTGCCGCCATCGACGGTCTCGGCGAGACGATATGCGCCGTCGATAGCGCGCATAATGTCGCCACGAAGCATGTGCCAACCCAACACGGCGGGCGCGCTCGAGTAGTCGTAGCTCAGTGTGTAGTGGGTGCTTCGTCCGAGTGCAGACGTGCGGAATTCGACCTCAACGGCGCGGCCTTGATCGTCACGCGTGCGGATGGTCGCTTCTTTGACATCTTTGGCCCACTCGGGGTACCGCTCGAAGTCGGTTGCGATTTCCCACACCCGTGCCACTGGCGCGGCCGTAGTGATGGTCTGGAATGCTGTCTCAGCCATGTGGTGAAGTCTGCTCTACTTCGGTGTCCGATGGGGGGACTCTCGGTGTATTTGGAGAATTTTCTGCAACTCTGGGTTCGAAGGTGCCATAGGTGGCACACCACAATCCGTTGAGACCGAGGCCGAACATCGGCACCAAGATGCCGAACGCCAGCGTTGAGCCGGCGCGGCCATCGGTGGTGCTACGCGACAGCGCCGTTGCCAAGCTGCACACCACCTGCACGATCAACGCGTAGTTCATTGTTCGTTGCACGCTCTTGGGGGCAGTGCCGCCGCTGAGGAAATACAGCTGGGCCACAGCGATGTTGTCGGTGCGGCTGCGCTGCACCGCGGTCCAGTAGCTCCACAAAAAGGCGAAGATTCCGACGGCAAACAACACCAACGCCACGACGACCCCGGTGACGCGTGTTGGGTTGTTGAACACCACAGCGGCCACAACCGACGACACAA
>CANNMD010000046.1 GCA_947505655.1 Acidimicrobiaceae bacterium
ACAGCTCATGCACAAGATTTTGTGAGCAGCGAGTTCGTCGCCGAACGCACTGTTGAGGTTTGGTCCACCCCACACCATGAACGGCTTGATCTCTTCGGCAATGCGCACCGCATCGGCGCGTGCAGCGGTCTCGTCGAGCGCGTTGCCAGTGCCGACAAACGGCACGAACTTTACGGTGCGGCCATATGTCTCGTAGTACGTCTCGTAGTACTTGAGCAGGTTCTGCATCGTCTCGGTGGCCTGCGCATTGGTGTCGGACACCTGCACTGCGTCGGTGATGTAGGCCATAATCGGGTCACCGGGTTGGCCTTGATACATCGCGATGATGATTTCGTCAGCGGTCACGCCCTCGGCAGTAGCGCCGCCGTTATCGCCGGTGAACGGCACGTAACACTGCGATGCGAAGAAGTCGGGAACAGCAACCTTGCCTGTGGTGGTATCGCAGCGCGAGCCCCAGTCGACCGTAACCCCGGCCTCTTGAGCCTGGGTGAAGTTCATCGGATAGGTGACTTCTCCCGGAGCACCGGTGCCTGGCGTAGACGACGATCCGCCGGCTTCGGTAGAGACAGGCGCAACGACCTTGTCGTCTTTGCCGCCCGAGATCACCAAGACGCCAACACCAATGGCAACCGCTGCAACGAGGCCGATGACGGGCCCAAATCGTTTCAGGGTGGTGGATTTCTTGGCTTCACTTTCTGCACTTACTGGTTGCATGAGCTTCCCCCTTGTTAACGGATTATGTTCCGGATCTTGTGATTGCCACAGCTGAGGTGCCGAGATAGCTCTCGACCACTCGTGGATCTTCGAGCACCGCGCTTGGCGTGCCCGTTGTTACTACTGCGCCTTGGTCGAGCGCGATCAAGCGATCAGAGATCGAACTGATCAGCGGCATGTCGTGCTCGATGATGACCAACGCCGCGCCCATCTCTGCACGCAGGCGCAACAACACTGGCGCGAGCGCTTCGACCTCGCGTTGGGCGATTCCCGACGACGGTTCGTCGAGCAGAATCACAGTGGGTCGATGCGCAACCTGGCAGGCAAGATCGACTACTCGACGCGTGCCGGTAGACAACTCGCGAATAAACGATTGGCGATACTGAGTGAGGCCCATCAGCTCAAGGAGTTCGTCGACTCGCTCGGCCACCTTTTGCTCAGAGTCGAACGTCTGCGGCAAACGAAGCGCTGCGGCAAACATGCTGCGGCTCTTGACAAAACGCTCGGTTGCGACCGCGAGAGTTTCGCTGACGGTGAGCTCTGGGAACAGCTTGGCGTCTTGGAAGCTACGGCCGAGACCCGCTGCGGCGCGCTCTGCGGGTGAGGCTTCGGTGGCCTCTTTGCCGCTCAGGAAAAGTCGACCGACCTCAGTAGGCGTAAAGCCCGAAATGAGATCGAACAGCGTTGTCTTGCCAGCGCCATTGGGACCAATGATGCCCACAATTTCGCGAGGCGCAATCTCGAACGAAACATCGTTGACGGCTCGAATTCCGCCGAACGACCGCGTCATGTTGTCGACCTTCAACACCGCAGGTTCTCCCTCGGCGGCAGCGACAGGCACTTGCTCTACCGAGTCACCAACGCTGGCGTGCGAGAGAAACACTGAACGCAACAGATCGGGACGAGCGAGCAGATCGGCGGTTGGCCCGCTGAAGCGCACTGTGCCGCGCTCGAGGAAGTAGGCGCGCTTGGCCACCGACAAAGCGACGTTGACGCTCTGCTCGACCATGATGATGGCAACCCCGCTGGCCGCAAGGCGCTCGACGATTGGTAACAGTTGACCAACGATGATGGGGGCGAGCCCCAACGACAGTTCGTCGATGAGCAGCACGCGCGGGCGAGCGATAAACGCCATGCCAAGCGCAAGCATTTGCTGCTGGCCGCCACTGAGGTTGGCCGCCGCATCGTCGAGGCGTTGCTGCAGAATTGGGAACATCTCGAGCACTTCGGCGGTGCTGGCCTCGACCTCGTCGCGCTTGCGGCGCTGTGTCCACCCAGCCAACCGCAGGTTCTCGCCGACCGACAACGAGCCGAACACCCCGGCTCCACCGGGCATCTGCGAGACACCCAACACAGCGATCTCGTTCGGCGGAGCGTGGGTGATGTCGCGACCATCGAGCACCACGGCGCCACGATCGGCCTCGACGATGCCGCTAATGGCTTTGAGCAACGTTGATTTACCGGCGCCGTTGGTGCCGAGCAGCGCAACAATCTCGCCCTCTTTCACGTCGATGTCGACACCGAAAAGCACCTGGCGGCCGCCGTAGCCGGCGTCGACCCCACGTACCAACAACAGATCAGATTCGCCGGCCCGGCGCTGATACAACGCCTCAGATCGAGCGGCTGCGGCGCGCCACACCTGGGCGATGTCGGCGTCGATGACATCGGCGATGCTACGCAAAATGAGGCTGCCGATGATGAACAGCGGCACCATCACCAACATGCCGACTCGCACGTTCCATTTGTCGGCAACCCAGCCGATGAGCGGCAGCACGACAAGGCCGGGGATGACCCACAACGAAGCAACGCTGAATCCGGTAGCCCGAGCGCGAGCCGGAATGGCCAACGAGAACGCAACCAAGATGCCCGGCCCAAGCGTGGCGAGTGTGGCAGAGATAGCGCAGTTCATCGCGATGGCTGTGCCGATGTTGGGCGACAACGCGAAAGCCACGAGCAACACCGATGTGGAGATAGCGATCCACGACAAGAAGCGGATGAGGCCCTTCATGTTGTTCATGAAGTTGCGGGTGACGAACCGGGCGCCAAGCACAATGCCCACAAGCTGGAACGGTTCGGAGATCGCCGCGGCGAGCCCGCGACCACGTTCGTCGAGACCGAATTCTCGGTCGTAGAGCACCGAGGCAAGGGTCACGAATCCGGTGAGCGCCGTAGCGAGAAACGGAAGCGACCACCAGATACGGCGAAGGCTCTGCACCTTTTGAACCGTGCGCCAACTCTCGGCGAATGAAGCCGGAATTTCTTCGGTGTTGATGACCTCTTCCGAGGCTCCCGTTGCGGCACGCTCCCAACGTCCGCGAATGGGCTCGCGCATTTTGAACGCAAGCACGGCGAAGATGATGGTGGGCACCATAAAGACAAAAAACGGTGTGCGCCACCCGAAGTAATACGCCAACATACCGGCCGACAGCGGGCCCACAAACGAGCCCACCGCATTGGCGGCGCGGTGGGCGCTGAAGACCCGGCTACGACTTTCAATCGGGTAGTAGTCGGCCAGCAGCGAGTTGTGCGTGGGGTCAACAACGGCCTTGCCAATAGACGAACCTGATCGGGCAATGGTGAGTACCACCACACCCATTGCAAGGCCGGTCATACCGCTGAACAGACACCACACGATCGCGCCGCCGATGGCCAGCGGGATGCGCTTTGAACGGTCGGCGTACTGGGCGATAGGCACCTGCAATGCGAGCGCCGCAATTGAGGCAAGGGCCACGAGCGCAAGCGCCGTGGTGAGGTTGATGTTGAACTCATCGCGAATGTTCGGCAGCAAAATTCCGAACGCTGTGCGGTCGAGTTCGTCGACAGCGTTGAGCCCAAACAGGATGACGAGCGGGAAGGCAGACTCACCGCCGCAGATGGTGCGAAGCCACACCATTGGGTGCCTGAGCCCTTCGAGAAACGCCTTGATCATGCCTGTACCTCGGAGTTGGCTTGCGGTTCTGTCGGGCTCGCTACTTGACTCGCTACTTGACTCGCTACTGCTGCGGCTGCGGCGTGCTGTGCGGCTTGCTGTGCGGCTGAATCGCGACGCCCCGTTGAGAACTTCGCAAGCAAGTCACGCAACTTGGTCACCTGGCTACCGAGTCCGCCTGGCATCACCAACAAAATGAACATCATGCCCACCGAGGTAGACAACAGCCGCCATTCAATCGAGGGCAAGCGCAACGAGCCGCGGGCGTAGACGGCGCCAATAATGACGCCGGTGATCGAGCCAAGCCCGCCGATGATGGCTGCCGTAAAGACACCAAAGCTTTCGCCCACCGAGTACTGAGACAGGCTGAAGGCGTGGTTTGAGTGCACCAACAATCCGCCCGCTATGCCAGCGATTGCGCCACTGAGCATGAAGGCCGCAAGCTTGGATCGCACGGTGGCCACCGAGAAGCTCTGCGCAGCACGTTCGTTCTCGCGAAGCGCAACAATGACCCGGCCCGAGCGCGAGCGGCGAATGCCGCGCACCACAAGAATAATCAGCGCCAACACCACCATCGAATACACATAGAACCGAGTCGGGGTATCGACGTTGATGCGACCAAACAGCGGATCAATTTTCAGGCGGGTGTTCGGGATCCATCCAAAGAACCGATCGTTGAGCAACCACGACGACACGCTGAGGCCAAATGCCAGCGTGGTCACGGCAAGGTACAAGCCCTGAAGCCGCAAGGCCGGCAAGCCAACGAGCAACGCGGCTACTGCACCAGCGAGAGCACCAGCGAGAAGCGCCAGCGAAAGATCAACGTGCCAGCGCGACGTACACAGCGCGCTGACTGCGGCGCCGACGGCAACGAACCCCATCTGACCGAGTGAGATCTGACCGGCCCAACCGGACAGCACCATCAACGACAGCCCGATGACGACGAAGACGATCACTTCGGTGAGTTGAATCAAGCGGTCGACTCGCAGCGTCATCGGAAGCAGCACAAGAGCGGCGGCAAGCAGAGAAGCGCCGCCCCAGCGAACGATGCGCATTGGGGTCAAACGAGCAACACCGTTGTCGAGTGGGCGAACTTCTTCGGAGCCGCGCCACGACGACGATGCATCGGTGTCACTACGGCTGACCGAACGGCGCTGGAACAGCAAGACCACGAGCACCACTGCCGAGACCATCGGCACGACAAGCAGTGGGCTCTGGGCATGCCACGTGACCCAGTAGTCAAGAAACCCAATGGCGATACCGGCGATGGCAACCGTTGCGAGATGTTGTAACCGACCGATTACTAGGGCGGCCATAGCGAACAACAAGTTGGTGACGTCGAAGGCGCTGCCGATGGGCGCACCAAGAATGCCCGCACGAAGAAACAGCGCAACGAACGACAACGCTGCGGCCAGCGCCCACACCACAGTGGACAACCGCGAAACAGGGATACCGAGCATGTTGGCGCGGTCGCTGCGCTCGGCCGATGCGCGCACGGCAACACCGATGCGCGTGCGGTTAAGGAACAGCGCCACAAGCACCATAACGATTGGCGCAACGATCAGCGCAACAAAGTCGTTCGAAAGCAAACGGAACGGCCCGATATCGAGCTTCCACGGAAACATCTGCGGCAATCGCTGCGAGGCGGCGTTCTTGCCCCACCAACGCGGCACCAAGATGCCGAGCAGCACAAGCACCTGGGTGATGCCCAACGTCGCAACGGTGAGCACCAGCCGCGACGCGTTGCGAAAGCGGCGAACGATGGCCAACTCGACGATGGCACCAAGCGCCACCGCAATTACTAAGCCGACGACAAAGCCCACGGGATAGGGCCAATGCGAGAAGACCACCAAAGCAACAGCGAACGAGGTGGGCACAGAACCAAGGTCGGCTTGGGCGAAGTTCAGTACTCGGTTGGCTCGGTAGACAAGCGCAAGGCCAATGGCCAACAACGCGTTCAACATGCCAAGCACTAGCCCGCGCACAGCCCCGCCCCATGGCAGCGGCCACAGGTTGAACGCGACAATGAGCGCGACAATGAGCGCGAAGCCGAGTGCGGCAAATCGTGCACGCCGCGCTGGCTCGGATCCCCTCATCCGTTCGATCATCCCCATGCAGGCCAGAACGTACACCGTTGAGGGAGCACTACTGTGAACTGGATGACCGCGTCAGCCAGACAGCCGAAACCGGATTGGACCAGCCGTGCGCTAGCGCTGCGACTACGAAGTCGCTCAAAGACACTCGATTTCGTGCTCAATGGCATCAACGGGTTCCGGCGGCATCGCACCGGGCGCCACGCTGCGTTGCTTGCCCACTATGGGTTCCTCTCGATCTTTCCCTTGCTGCTGGCACTCACGACCATCTTGGGTTTCGTGTTGCAAGGCGATCCTGGGTTGCGTAATCGCATCATCAACTCAGCGCTGGCCAACATTCCAATCATCGGCCAGACACTGCGCGTGAACCCGGCCGACCTTCACGGCAACGTTGTGGTGCTCGTCGTCGGACTCGGTGGCAGCTTGTGGGCCGGCACCAAAACGTTCGTGTTTGCGCAGACCGCGATCAACGACATCTGGGAGATCCCCGACCATCAGCGGCCAACCATCGCTGCAAGCCGAATTCGAGCGCTACTCGTAATTGCTGTGGTGGGCGTGGCCCAGATCGGCACCGCCATCGTCACCGGAATCATCGGCGTCAGCGGCGTCTCGTGGCTCAACCGAATGCTGTTGGCGCTGAGCGCTGTAGTCATCAACATCGCCGTAGTCGCTGGCAGTTACCGAGCGCTGACAGCTCGCCACCTCACGAGGCGTCAACTGCTCCCTGGTGCGGTGGGCACAGGCCTCAGCTTCGCTGTGATGCAAGTCTTCGGAGCCACTGTGGTGCTGCACGCAATCACCAACGCAGCTCCCGTCTACGGCACCTTTGCATCGGTCATCGGACTCATCACTTGGATGAGCCTTCATTCGATGGTCGCTCTTCTTGGAGTCGAGGCCAACGCCGCTCTCGATCGGCTCCCCCAACAAACCTCTACGCTGACAGCATCATGAAACTGCACCCGTTCAACGAGTCGTTTGCATGGCGTTCCACTACCGCCACCAACGGCCACACATTTTTGTCGGCAACGCAGATCGAGCAGTTCGACCGCGATGGTTACTGCCTCGTTGAAAACGCCTTCTCGTCTGAGACATTGGCAACGCTCACTGCGGCCATCGATCCCCACGAGCAGCAAGGCACCGACTTCTTGCGCACCCAGCCCGATGAGACTTTCTTCATCGCCAAGGCCGACGCAATCACCTTCACTGTGCACCTCGTGGCGCGCAACGAAGTGTGCCGCCAGTTCACTCGGCACGATTCGCTGCTCGGCGTGACCGGCGATCTCATCGGCGACAACGTGAGCATGTATTGGGACCAAGCCGTCTACAAAAAGCCCGAGCCGATGCGCGACTTTCCGTGGCATCAAGACAACGGCTACGCATACGTTGAGCCCCAGCAATACCTCACCTGCTGGGTGCCGCTCACCGACGCCACCGTCGACAACGGTTGTCCGTGGGTAGCTCCCGGAGTCCACCGCGTCGGCACGCTCGAGCACACAGTTGGCCCATTCGGATTGAGTTGCCTCGATTCGTTCGAAGACGCCATTCCAGTGGAGGCGCCGGCCGGCAGCATCGTGGTGTTCTCATCACTCACACCGCATCGCACCGGGCCGAATCGCACCGATCAGGTTCGCAAGAGCTACATCGTGCAGTACGCACCGACCGGCTCGATTATCCGCAACAGCGCGAACCCAGCCGACCGCACCGCAGCCAACGATCCCAAGCGCCAATACGAAGTCCTGCGCCACGGCATAGCCGTCGCCTAACCACCCCCACGTCCCCACGTCCCCACGTCCCCACGTCCCCACGTCCCCACGTCCCCACGTCCCCCATTTTTGGTTGCATGGGCGCGATTTGGGACAGCTGCTGTCCCAAATCGCGCCCATGCAGATAGATCGGGCGAATGGGGCAGACGGGTCGGGGCGCGTGAGACACTTTTCACCCTTTAGGCCGCGGCTCAATCGTCGACCACGGCGCTGTGACCGTTAGTTTCTCTTCGTCGGTTTGGAATCAATTTCACCGCAAACGGGTTCAATAGGCAACCCACAGCACCCCCGAAGGACTCCGCATGGACAAGATCGAAATCACCGGCCTCCGCGTGATGACCGTCGTTGGCGTTCTGGCGCACGAACGCGAGTCGGCCCAGCCACTTGAGTTCGACATCATCCTCGAGGGTGACCTTCGCGACGCTGGCGTCAGCGATGACCTCGCCGATACCGCTCACTACGGCTTAGTCGCCCAGCGCGCAGCAGCTATCGCGCGCGAATCCAAAGATGAACTGCTCGAGCGATTGGTGCACCGCATCGCCGAAGACGCGCTCACCTTCGATCGCGTCGAAGCTGTCGATGTCATCGTGCGCAAACTGCGCCCACCAATCCCTGAAGACTTGCAGCACACCGCCGTGCGCATTCGACGCACGCGGGCTGACCTTCAGATTCCTGCACGTACCAGCCACCGCGCCATCGTCGCGTTGGGCACCAACCTTGGCGACCGCGTCGCCTACCTCAAGCTCGCCGTCGAAGAACTTGGCAATAGCTTGATCGGGCAGTCGCAGGTGTTTGAGACCGCCCCAGTTGGCGGCCCCGAGAACCAAGGTGCGTACCTCAACATGGTTGTGGCGATCGAAACATCGCTCGATCCATTCGCGATGTTGCGCCGCTGCCAGCGCATCGAGTCACTCGCGCTGCGTCAACGCGTGGTGCATTGGGGTCCGCGCACGCTCGATGTCGACCTGTTGTTCTTCGGCGACATCACCATCTCCAGCCCCGAACTCACCATCCCGCACCCGCGCTACGGCGAGCGGCGTTTCGTGCTCACCCCATTGGCCGAAGTCGCCCCCGAGTTGTGTCCCGCGAACTGGCAAACAACGCTGCCTCCCGACGACATCACGCCGCTCGGTCCGCTGGCCGATCTGTACTGATCGACCGCTCGTGATTGACGTATCGCTAGTCGATCAGGCCGAGCTTTCGCTCGAGCGCGCGAACCTGATCGGGGTAATGCACACGGCCGTACTCGGGCCGTTGACGCAGCACGATCTCCATCAGCTCCCAATGCTGCGGCGTGTCTTTCCATGGCAACGCGATGTACAACGGCAGATCCCAGCGCCGCAACTGATCAAGATTGCTGTAGACCCGCTTTTGATACAGGTAGCGGTCCTCCCAGGCCCAGTTGCTGGGAGCGAAACCAGTACCCGGATCGATGATGCAACGATGGCGCATCCCGAACCGATCGGCGTCGATGAGCCGAGCCTCAAAGAACTCGATCAGCGTGTCAACCGGATCGGCCTGAACGTGCTGCATCTCACGTGGGTTCGGGCCACTCAAGAACGGCAGCACAATCGGCACGTCGAACTCGGCGGCAACCTCCCACATCTCGTCGGTCTGCATACCATCGGCAGCATTGAGTACCGTGGCGCCAGCCTCGATAGCTCGGCGCGCCACTTGCGGGCGCCAGGTATCAACGCTCAGCGGGGTGCCCAGCGCAGCCAGAGCCGGCACCAAGAACTCAAGTCGCTTCCACTCGGTCTCCCAGCCCACCACGGTTGCCGCGTCGGTGCTGCCTTGGCCACCAAGGTCGATCCCGTCGGCGCCATCGGCCAACAACTTGCGCGCACGGGCGACTGCCTGTTCGACCCCAGAAACAATCGAGTCAGTGTTCAGCGAGTCGGGCGAGGCATTAATCACAGCAAACAGTTCCACGCTCAACGAGGTTATTGGTCGTGAGTCCATCTACCCTCAGCGACGTGAGTCCTGTGCGCACTTTTGATGCATCGTCGTTCACCATGAGTGAGGCGCTTGCGGCCAAAGGAACGCGCACTATCAGCGTGTGTCTTCCATGCAAGAACGAGGCCGGCACCATTGGCGAACTGGTGCACATGTTGCGAACGATGCTGGTCGACAACCACGGCTTGGTCGACGAACTGATCGTGCTCGACGACAACTCAACCGACGATACGGCAGCCGTTGCGGCCGCCAACGGCGCCACCGTTGTGTCGGTGAATACGGTCAACGATGTCTACGGCGAAGGGCGCGGCAAGGGCAATGCCCTCTGGGCAACAGTGGCCGCGAGCACCGGAGACTTCATTTTGTGGTGCGATGGCGACGTCACCAGCGTCGAGCCGAGCTGGGTGCTTCGTTTACTCATGCCGTTGCTCACCACTACCGACGTAGCCCTCGTGAAGGCCAGCTACCACCGCCCCACCGATCTCGGCGGCGGAGGCCGCACAACCGAGCTTGTGGCCCGCCCACTGCTCAGCTTGTTTCTGCCCGAACTCACCGGGCTACATCAGCCGCTCAGCGGTGAGTTCGCCGGACGTCGCAGCGCCATCGAACAGATTCCGTTCGTGCAGGGGTGGGGCGTAGAGATCGCAATGCTGGCCGATGTGGCCGAGCGCTTTGGCGCCGCAGCAATCGCACAGGTCGATGTTGGCGAGCGCCACCATCGTCACCAAACGCTCGATCGTCTCGGCGTGCAAGCAGCCGAGGTGATGGCCACGTTGCTCACCCGCGTTGGCGCCAACAAAGCCTTCGCCCACGAGCACCTTGCGCTGCTACGCCCCAATGGTGTCGGCGAAGCATTGAACCTCGACGAACGCCCGCCGATGCGCTCGGTTCGCTCCCCCGTTCGCCACTAGAGCGAGCGCAGCATCTGCAGCGATTCTTCGAGCAGCGCGAGATGCTCATCTACCGTCGCGCACGACCGATCGGTTGCCCCCAGCATCTTCGATGACATCGTGCTCACCGACAGGTGGGTGCCGCCGACGGAATTCCACCCAGCGGCTTCGGATGCACACTTCTCGGCGCCGCGCCCAGTGTGGATCTGAGCCCCAACCGGATACGTGACCGAGTCGCGCCCACGCTCAACAAGCATTGCCCGCAAACGCTCGAGCGCTCCCTCGATGCGACCACCTGCCGCACCGAAGTAAAACCCGTCGCCCACTGCCGCGGCGCGAGCCATTGCTGCGTCGGATCCGCCACCGAACCAGATGGGAATCTGCCGCTGCGGCACCGGCAGCAAACCGGCGCGATCTACTCGGTGATAGTGGCCCGTGTAGTCGATAACCGGAGCGCCCCACAACAGGCGCAGCAACTCGATCTGCTCGTCGAACCGCCGCGCGCGGTTGCGGTACTCGGTGCCCAACGATTCATACTCAACGTGGTTCCAACCGGTGCCGACACCAAGCACGAATCGACCATCGGACAGCAGATCGATCTCGATGGCCTGCTTGGCGACCAAGGCAGTTTGGCGCTGAGGCAAGATGAGCACACCGGTCATCAACTCAACATGCTTCGTGACGCCAGCGAGATACCCAAACAGCACCATCGGTTCGCGAAACGGATCGGTCTCTGTGTACGGGCCCCACAGCGGAGGTTCGCGATCGGCATGCACGGCGCCAAGCACGTGGTCGTACGCAATGATGCGGTCGTAGCCCATCTGCTCAACAGCTTGAGCCCAGTCCCGCACTGCGCCCGTGTCGTTGCCGATCTCCGTTGTGGGAAGTACTGCACCAAATTCCATTCGTCTGTGCTAGCAGATGTCGGGGCCGCCATGCGCCAAGATGGAGCCATGTCTGACTCTTCGCTGATCACCACCTCCCAACAAGTCCGCAGCGGCGAACGCTCTGCCGTAGCCGTAGTGGCCGAGGCGCTTGCCGCGATCGATGCGCAAAACCCGCGCGTGAACGCCTTCATCGCCGTTCAGGGCGAGCGCGCCCTCGCCGACGCAGCAGCGATCGACGGTCTCATCGCGAACGGTGGCGTTGCCGGGCCACTGGCCGGCGTACCGCTTGGCGTGAAGGACACCGAAGACACCGTTGGCTATCCCACCACGTTTGGTTCACCCATCTGGCGCAACGCGCCACTCGCAACACGCGACTCGGTGCTTGTGCGCCGCCTCAAGGCCGCTGGCTGCATCGTGGTCGGCAAGACCAACACGCCCGAACTCGCAGCCAAGGGCGTTACCGACAACCCATTGTTTGGCGCCACGCGCAACCCGTTCAATCTCGACCTCACATCGGGTGGATCCTCGGGCGGTTCGGCCGTCGCAGTGGCCACCGGCATGGTGCCCGTCGCCACCGGTTCAGACGGCGGCGGCTCAATTCGCATTCCGGCTGCCGCCTGTGGCCTGCCTGGTTTCAAGCCATCGCTCGGCCGTGTGCCCGACGGCGGTCCACAACCAGTCGATTGGCTCGACCTCACCTGTCGTGGCGTACTTACGCGCACAGTCGATGAATTGGTCGCGGTGCTCGATGTCATCGTCGGCGCCGAACCAACCGACCTGCGCTCGCTGCCAACGCCCACCACGCCGTGGACTCGCGCTGTTGCCGAACGCGCCATGCCAACTCGCGTGGCCTGGAGCCCAACGCTCGGTTACGCCGATGTCGACCCCGCGGTTATCGCGGCCTGCGAGGTCGCCGTGCAGCAGCTCGCGAGCGACGGAATCGAGATCGTCGAGATACCAACCGTGTTCGACATCGATCCCGTGATGGACTGGATCACACTCGTTGCCAGCTATCTCAAGCGTTCGGTAGGTAACCACGATCGCAGCGAAATGGATCCGATGGTTGCGAGTTACGTGGGTATGGCTGACGGCATCACGGCCCAGCAGATAGTGCTCGCCGAGGATGCCTGCCACTACCTCAACCTTCGCCTAGTCGAACTGTTTTCGACATGTGATTTGCTGCTCACACCAACGCTTGCCTGCGACCCAGTGAACGTGAACGGCAGCGATGTCAACTTCGTACGCGCCACCTATCCGTTCAACCTCACCCGCTCGCCCGCTGGCACGATGCCCGTGGGCAAGAGCCCAGCGGGTATGCCCGTGGGTCTACAAATCATCGGCCCTCAGCACGACGATGTCGGCGTGTTGCAGTTGATGCGCCATCTCGAATCGCGTAGCTGACGCAACTGCTCAGACCGCGGGCACCTGCTGGGTGATGCAGTGAATGCCGCCGCCGCCATAGGCCAAGATGGGGCCGACGTCGAGACCGATGACATCGCGCCCCGGATACTGCTCGCCGATGATCGCCAGCATGTCGGCATCGGCTGGATGGTTGGCAGTGGGTACGAGCACGAAACCGTTTCCGACGTAGTAGTTGCCATAGGGCACAGCGCACCGGAAGCCACCGATCTCAACGAACGGCAGCACAGGAATCTCGACAACCTGCAACAGGCGACCTGCCGCATCGTGTGAGCCGCGCGCCCAACGCGCGTTCACATTGAGACGCAGCCAATCGGCTTCGGCCGGATCATCGCAGCCCTGCATCACCAGCAGCCCTGGGCGAGCGAACACAGCAACGTTGTCAACGTGACCATCGGTGTCATCGTCGTCGGCCAACCCATAGGGCAGCCACACCACAGTTGACACTCCGAGCTCGGCGCAAATGCGCGTCTCGATCTCGAACTTGGTGAGATCTGGATTGCGGTTTGGATGCATCAGGCACTGGGTTGTGGTGACCAACGTGCCCTCGCCATCTACCGCGAGCGACCCACCTTCGAACACCATCGGCACGCGTCGGCTCGGATGGCCAGCGTGGTCGGCCCATCGCGTAGCTACCTGAGCATCAAGATCGAAGGGTGTGAACTTTGTGCCCCATCCGTTGAAGTCCCATGCGGTAGCGGTGCGTGCGCCAGCTCCATCGGTCACGTAGATCGGGCCACTATCGCGGAACCACGAATCGTTGATCGGTAGCTCGACGATGTCGACCTGGCCACCACACAGTTCGGCGGCGCGCGTTGCCGAAGGACCCGGGTTCACAATCATGGAGACGGGTTCGTACTGCACGATTGCCCGCGCCACTTGGGCGTGAGCGTCTTCGGCTTGACTCATTAAGTCGCCGTAGACCGAGCCGCGAGTGGGCCAGCACAACACCGTACGTTCGTGCGCGCTGAACTCGGCCGGCATGCGCATTGTCATCGCTCACCGACATTTCCATCGAGCGTGAGCAACGACGAATACAGCTCGGGACGCCGATCACGAAAGAGCCCCCACGCGTGACGCATTGAGCGGATTGCCGCGAGGTCGAAGCTGGCCATGATGACTCGCTCATCGTCGCGCCCGGCTTCGGCCACCTTGGCACCAGTTGCATCTGCAATGAACGACGAGCCATAGAACGTGATCTCGCGATGCCCATCGCGACCGACCTCGCGACCGATGCGGTTCGCCGCGACCACCGGGGTGATGTTGGCTCCAGCGTGGCCCTGCATCACCCGCTGCCAATGACCACTCGAGTCCCACTGAGGATCGAGCGGCTCGCTGCCAATAGCGGTTGGGTACAGCAAGATCTCGGCGCCCTGCAACGCCATCGAGCGCGCAGCCTCGGGGAACCATTGGTCCCAGCAGATGCCCACACCCACAGCGCCGTACTTCGTTGCAAACACTTTGAATCCGGTATCGCCGGGATTGAAGTAGAACTTCTCGGTATAGCCAACGCCATCAGGAATGTGGCTCTTGCGATAGATGCCAAGCTGCGACCCGTCGGCATCGATCATCACCACAGTGTTGAACGTGGCGTTGTTGGCCTGCTCGTAGATACTCACGGGCAGCACCACATTGAGTTCGGCCGCAAGATGCTGAAAGTGAGCAACGGTGGGATGACCCTGCAACGGCACCGCGCGAGCGAAGTGCTCGGGCAGCATGTCGATGCAGAAATACGGACCCTCGAACAGCTCAGGAATCACGATGATCTGCGCGCCGTCTGATGCGGCTTCGCGAACCAATCGTTCGGCGGTAGCGATGTTGTGGGCTACAGAATCAGACATGGCCATTTGGATGGCCGCGACGGTGATGTTCATCGCCTCAATCTAGTAGCGCCCAATTCGCGGGCTGCCACAAGACGATCGAGCTGCTCGGCATAAAACGCTCTCGCCGCAACGTCGGGTTCGTGGATCGATTCGATAGGCACGAGCGATGGCAGATCGTCAACAGCGATTCGGCCAAGCTGGTGCAGCGCGAGCAGCGCAGCACCGCGCGCGTTGGTGGCGCGGGGTTCATGCACGCGGCGCACAACGCACCCGCTTGCGTCAGCGATGATTTGCGCCCACAACGCTGATGCAGCGGCGCCTCCGCCAAACGTGACCTCATCAAACTTCGACCCAACAAAGTGTTCGACAGCGGGCAACAACGTGGCCATGTTGAGGGCCACTCCTTCGAGCACTGCACGCGCCATGTGGGCCGATGTCGTGCCCAATGTCAGGCCCACGAAACCGGCGCGAGCGCCTGCATCGGGAGCCGGTGCCATTGCCCCCACGAGCCATGGCAAAAACATCGTGCCCTCAGACCCATGCGGGGCCTGGGCTGCCGCGGCGAGCAATTCGGTTGGCGACATACCGAGCAGTGCGCCAACGTGTTCAAGCGCCTTGCCTCCTGCGCCGTTCTCGGCCAATACCACGTATTGCGAATCGAGCGGACTGGGCGCGGTCATGAGTGCGCGTATGTGATCGGCGCGACTCGACGTGACATGCGAAACGGCCACTGCTGTCGTGCCGATCACCACACCGCAACGCTCGGGTCTGGTGGCGCCCGTGCCAACTGCTGAAGTGGTCGAATCGATCGAACCGCTCAACACCACGACATCGGAGCGCAGACCGAGTTCGTCGGCAACTGAGCGACGCACCACGCCTACAACAGCGCCCATCGGCACCAGCGCTGGCAGCTTGTGCGGATCAATACCGGCGCGCTCGATGAGGTCGGTGTCGTAGTGCACGGCACCATGCACCCGGTTATCGATCAAGAGCAACGGGAACGCTGTGTTCTGATTCGCCGTCACGACGCCGACAAGTCGAGCCGTGATTGCATCAACTGGCTCGACGAAGGCAGCAGCACGTTCGTACGCCTGCGGGTACTCGTGATGCAGCAACACGATGTGGGCCAGATCGTCGGAGCCGAACGGGGCTAACCCGTGACGCTCG
>CANNMD010000047.1 GCA_947505655.1 Acidimicrobiaceae bacterium
CAACAGCTCGGTGCCCTGCGCCGTGAACGTGATGCTGCCATCGATCTCGTACACAGAGAAACGAAAGTCGGGGGTGAGCACTGGGTAACGCAGACCCCCATCTGCGGTCGCCTCGGGAACCGCTACGGGGTCATGCAGTGGCGTTGTGTCGAGCACGCGCAGCACCTCGAGAGCGTCGACGAACTTGGGTGTGAGGCCGCAGCGCACCACGTTGTCTGAGTTGGCCATGACTTCTACGCCGAGTCCGCCGAGATAGGCGTGCAGATTTCCGGCGCCAAGGTAGATAGCTTCGCCTGGCTCAAGCGCCACGTAGTTGAGCAGCAAGATGATTGCTGCCGATGAGTCGCCGGGGTGCAGTTGGCTGAGCTTGTTCAACCAGCGACAGCGAGGGTCGTCGTGCTGTGCAGCGGCATCAAGCAAGGCTGCGAGCGGCGGGCGATTGTTGAGCACGTGAGCGATGACGCCGCCGACGCCCGTGTCGCGAAGCATGCTGCGCATGTCTGCTGCTGCGGGGCCAAGTTCGCTGAGCAGTGTGTCGGTACGGTCGAGCGGAGCGATGCCGCACACGGCCTCGAAGTGGGTGAGTGCACAGAGCAACTCGGGCTTATGAAACGGGTCACGGTATGTGCGCTGGGGTGCGTCGAGAGCGATGCCGGCAGCGTTCTCGCGTTCGTACCCCTCGAGCGCTTGTTGGCTCGAAGGGTGCACCTGCAGCGACAACGGTTCGGCCGCAGCGAGGATCTTCACGAGGTAGGGCAGCTTGCCCGCAACAGACTCAAGCGTGCGACCATCGGCGAGGTGGCTTGGAGCACCAGGGTTGGTGCCAAACCACAGTTCGGCTTGCGGCTGACCATTGGGTGCAACGCCGAGAAGGTTGGCAATGGCGTTGCGGTCTCCCCATGCGTAATTCTGGATGGCCCCGTTGATCAGTTGCATGCGAAGCAGAGGTTAGAGCACCAACTAGAACAGCGTGAGTTCGTCACGCTTCAGGCCGCGCAGTTCGTCGTAGTTGACCTCGACCCAACTGAAGCCGCGAGCCTCAGCGAGCACCTTGGCTTGGGGCTTCACCGACTGGGCAACGAAGATGCCGCGAACTTGACCGAGTGACGAGTCGAGATGCAGACGCTCGATGTAACGGGCAAGTTGTTCGACACCGTCGATGTCGCCACGACGCTTGACCTCGATGGCTACAACGCCGCCAGCGCCATCGCGGCAGACCAGATCGATGGGGCCGATTGCGGTTGGATACTCGCGTCGCACCAGCACCAACCCGGGTTCGATCGACTCGGGCGACTCGGCCAGCAGCACCTGCAGATGCGCCTCGACGCCATCTTTTTGCAGACCCGGATCTTCGCCGAGTTCGTGTGCTGCCGTATGCAGCACTTCGAGCAGGTTGATGACCAGTTGCTCGCCCTTGGGGTTGGCCACAATCCAGTGGTCACCATTGTCGGTGATGGTGTTGGGAGCGTTCATCCAGTTGAGCGGCTTATACGCGCCGCCGTCGGCATGAATGGCAACGCAACCATCGGCTTTCACCATGATGAGGCGAACCGCTTCGGGGAGATGAGCAGAAAGGCGCCCGTTGTAATCAACGGTGCAGCGAGCGATAACAAGACGCATGAGAAGCTCAGACTAGGTCAGCGTCCGACGTGGTCGCGCATGCGCTTTTGGATGAGGTCGCGGCGCGCTTGCAGGTCTCGATAGGTGAGTGATTCGGTAGTGGCCGGAAGGCCGAAGCTGGCCTTCATACCATCGAGGTTGACCTCCATTGCCGACGCATCGACGCCGAGTTCGCGGCCGAGGCGCTCGCCATGACGCTCGGCGAACAGCATCGAAATGTTGGCGACCTCAGCAAGGATGTCGAGGTTTGGCGCCAGGCGCGCAATTGCTCCATCGAGGAACACCATGTTCTTCACGTACAGCATCAGTTCTTTGGGAAGGCGTGCGCCGTAGCCCAGCAATGCCTTGACCACGCGTTGTACTTCTTTGACGAGCTCTTCGCCGTTGAGCGTGGTGGGGTCGATGGTGGGCTGGTCGAGATTCAGATCGCGGATGACCGCGTCGAGATCGGTGTCCTTGGGCAAGGCTCCCAGATCGCGCAGTGCAGCAACTTGGCCCTTGATGTCGTTGGTGGTAGCGCCGAGCATGAGGCGTAGAAATGCAAGGCGGCGCTCGTCGCTGAGTCGACCAACGATGCCGAAGTCAAGCAGCGCGGTGCGGCCGTCGGCGAGCACGAACATGTTGCCGCCGTGCAAGTCGCCGTGGAACAGGCCCTCGATCATTGCGCCTTCCATAAAGGCGATCATCCCGGAGCGCACAACGGCTTCGGTATCGATGCCAGCGTCGGTCATGCCGATGACGTCGTCGAAGTTGAAGCCCGACACTCGTTCCATCACGAGCACTCGTCGCGTGACGAGTTTGGGGTGTGGCCGCGGGATCACGAAGCCGTCTTGCTTGAGGTCTTTGAGCACGCGTGCCATGTCGAGCATGTTCGCGGCTTCCATTCGGAAGTCGAGTTCTTCAACGATGGTCTCGGCGAACAGCTCGACCAAGGCCGGGGGATTGGCGAGAGCAGCGATGGGAATGCGTCCGACGAGGTGTGGTGCGAGCCATGCCATCACCCGCAGGTCGCGTCGAACGCGGGTGCTTACGGTGGGGCGCTGCACCTTGACCACAACCTGTTCGCCGGTGCGCAGTGTTGCCGCGTGCACCTGTGCAATAGAGGCGGCAGCGAGGGGAGTGGTGTCGAAGAACGAAAAGATGTCTTCGATGCGAGCTCCGAGATCGGTTTCAACCGTGAGGCGAACATCGGCCCACGGTTCGGGAGCAACCTTGTCTCGGCACAGCTTGAACTCGTTCACCAGCTCGGCGGGGAACAGACCGTCGCCGCTCGAGATGATCTGGCCAAGCTTGATGTAGGTGGGGCCAAGTTGTTCGGCAGCCTTGCGGAGACGCAACGAAACATCGGCACGGCTCACTTCGGTTGAGCCGTAGCGGCCGAGGCGCTTGCGGATGAGCCACGGAACAAGTGCGCCGCCGAGATGGCGCGCCACGGTGAGCACGCGTGTTCCCGGCGGAAGCTTTGAGCCTTTGGTGAGGCCTGGCACTTCGGCCTGGGCGGCCCGGCGCAGTTTTGCGGCGAGTGGTAGCCACACAACCGCATCACGATTGATGACCCACGGAGCTGACTCGGTGAACGATCCCCAACTCATGTCGTCGGGGCTCGATTGGTGAGTGAGCTCGTTAGCCATTCGCCCATTCTGCCCCGCAATCGCTGCGGGCAGGAAGCCCGAGCAATGGTGACTGTTGCCTCAATGCCGTCTACGGTCACTCTGTTGTGACCGCAACTACTTCCCGCGCTGCGCCGAGCGTCGATCAGGTGTCGATCTTTGGTCGACTTGTCGAATACAAGTACATCGTTGCTGCCGTGCTTGTGTCGGCGTTGTTCCTCGACATTCTCGACACCACCATCGTCAACGTGGCGCTGCCAACGTTGGGTCGGCACTTCGGCGCCGGCTCTACCGAGTGGGTGGTTGTTGGTTACACGCTGAGCTTGGCGGTGTTCATTCCGGCGTCGGGTTGGCTCGGCGATCGTGTCGGCACCAAGCGCGTCTTTCTGTTTGCGTTTGCAATGTTCCTTGGCGCTTCAGCGCTGTGTGGCGCTGCGCAATCCATCAACCAGCTGATTGCGTTTCGTGTCTTGCAAGGTGTTGGCGGCGGCATGCTCACTCCGGTTGGCCTCGCGATGATGTTCCGCGTGTTCCCGCCGGCCGAACGCGCCCGGGTCTCGACGCTGATGATGATCCCCACGCTCGCTGCGCCGGCGTTGGGTCCGGTGATCGGCGGGTTCCTCGTGACGAACGCCGGATGGCGCTGGATCTTCTATGTGAACGTGCCCGTCGGCCTGGTGGCTTTCGTGGTGGGGTTCAAGTTGCTGCGTGAGCACAGCGAGCCCGACTGTGGTCCGTTCGACGTCGCTGGATTCGTGTTGTCGGGCGCTGGCCTGGCGTCGTTTGTGTATGCGCTGAGCCAGGGTCCCCGCGACGGATGGACCTCGCCGCAAGTGCTGCTGTTTGGTGCCGCCGGTATCGCCATGCTTGTAGCGATGGTGCGAGTTGAGACACGCAAAGCTCATCCGATGCTCACTCTCTCGTTGCTGCGCGATCGCATGTTCCGTAACTCGAACATCGTGAGCGCCTTTTCGATCGCAAGCTTCCTCGGGCTGCTGTTTGTGTTGCCCGCGTATTTGCAGAGCCTGCGCGGCCTCAGCGCGCAGGCCTCAGGGTTGGCCACATTCCCTCAAGCCATCGGTGTTGGCTGCTCTACATTCATCGCCGGTGCGCTCTACAAGCGCGTGGGTCCGCGCCGACTCATCTTTGTCGGACTGTTCTTATCGTCGCTCACCATTTTCGCGTTCTATTGGCTCACCCTCGACACCAGCCTGTGGTGGATCCGCGGACTCATGCTGTTGCGCGGGTTCTGCATGGGGTTCGCATTCGTGCCGATGCAGGCATCGAGCTACGCAACCATTGCGCCCACCGACAACGGCCGCGCCTCGTCGATCTTTAGTACCCAGCGACAAGTGGCGATATCGATCGCCGTCGCGATACTCGGAACCATCCTGACGCACTTCGTGGTGCTTGGCGCCGACGGCCTCGCGGTCGATAGAAGCGGTGCACTCGATGGATTCCACATCACATTCCTTGTGGCCGCCGGACTCGCACTCGTCGGCTCGTTCTCTGCGTTGCTCATTCGAGACAAAGACGCGGCCGCAACGATGGCGATGCGCTGATGAGCGATCCACGGCCTGAAGTTGCAGCTACCGGTCCGCTGGTTGGCTATCGCATTGTCGAGCTCGGTGTGTGGGTCGCCGGGCCGGCATCGGCCGGCCTGATGGCCGATTGGGGAGCCGAGGTCATCAAGGTAGAGCCGCCTACCGGCGATCCGCAGCGATCCATCTTTGGCGCGTTAGGCGTAGCGAATCAGCAAGGTGTGCCGCCGTTCGAGATTGATAACCGCGGCAAGCAATCGGTGGTCATCGATCTTCAAACCGAGGCTGGGCTTGCCCAGATGTTCGAACTGCTTGCAACCGCCGATGTGTTCATCACCAACGTGCGTCCCGCAGCGCTCGAACGTCTTGGACTCGATCACGCTGCGGTCATCGAGCGCTTTCCACAGCTGGTCTACGGCAGCCTCACGGGCTACGGCTTGCAGGGCCCCGATCGTGACCGCGCTGGTTACGACATTGGTGCGTTTTGGGCTCGCAGCGGAATGGCGCACACATTGGTGCCTCCCGGCGAGTTGCCCCCGGCAATCCGCAGCGGCATGGGCGATCATGTCACCGGCATCACGCTCGCTGCAGGGGTCTTGGCCAAGCTGCTCGAGCGCGAGAGAACCGGTCAAGGCGGTCTGGTCGCAACGTCGTTGTTGCGTGCAGGCATCTACACCATTGGCTGGGATGTTGGCATCCAACTGCGGTTCGGCAAACGCGAGAGCACTCGATCACGAGAGCGCACACGTGCGCCGTTGATGAACTGTTACCAGGCGGGCGATGGTCGGTCGTTTTGGTTACTCACGCTCGAGGGCGATCGCCACTGGCCCAACCTGATCGCGGCACTCGATGTCGAAGCGATCAGCAGCGACACCCGGTTCATGACCGCCAAAGATCGCTTGGCGAACAGCATCGATCTCATCGCGCTGCTCGACACCATCTTTGCCGAGCGAACCTACGACGAAATCATTGCCTCGTTCGACACCCACGATGTGTGGTGGGCGCCCATCAACTCAATTGTCGATGTCATCAACGACCCGCAGGCGCAAGCCGCTGGAGCGTTCGTAGCGATGGACTCCCACGAGGGCGAGGCGCCCTACGTGGGAGTCAATTCACCGATCGACTTTGGTGAGCCCGAAACGCGGCGTGGCCGTGTGCCCAAACTGGGTGAGCATACCGCTGCCGTGTTGGACGGGCTTGGCGACTAGGGCTTAGAAGCCCGTACCGTGAGCGGTGTCGCACAACTTGGTCTGGCCCTCGGCCACTTGGCCAGCGCCGATGCCCTCAAGCGCTGAGAACGGACCGCAATCTTGTGGGGTGATCCACACGTGGATCATTGGTGCCTCAGGGAACTTCTGCAGGGCTGCAGGACAGTTGCCAGCAGCATCAGTGAGGCCACGCACGAGTGGGGCCACTGGATCCTTGGTGAAACACAAGTTGTTATGGACGTGGAACTGGGTGAGCTTGCCACCAAGTTCTGGCACCTGCTCGAGGGCGACGGTGTCTGGCAACAGGTACATCGCCGAAACGAGCTTCTTGGTGCCGTCGGGCTGAGGCTCGTACACGAGGCTCTCTGGCTTGTCGGGGTTCAAGGTGACGTCGTCGTTGATCCAGCTCCACTGGATGTAGTGCTCAACGCCGGTTGCTGCGTCGCCGATGGAATGGAAGCCGGCGGCTTCAGCGGTGCGGAAGTCGGACCACTGCGGCAAACGAACCACGGTGAAGGCAACGAGGTTCTCGGCAACGGCCTGCTGCTCGGGGGTGACGCCTTCGACGCCGCCGAGGTCAATCGGCTTGGTGGGGTCGTACTTCACGACCGGAACCGCTGCTGCTTGGTGGGCGTGGACCGTGGTGTCGGTGGTGCCACCAGCAGCAGGCGTGCCGGTGGCTGCAGGAGCGCCGTGGTCGTGGGGGAGGGCCTCGTTCACAACGCTGCCGTCGGCGGCGACTGATGAGTGCGCATGTACGTGGGCGCTGCCCGAGATCATTGCGGGGATGGCAATGGCGGCAACGATCAAGCTTGGGAACGTGAGTCGGCCGATGTTTGCGGTGCGTAAGCCCACGAGCGCAGCGGCCAGTGCGAGTCCGACGGCTACGAGGCCGAGCACTGCGCACGCCGTGTCGGCGAATTGGGCGGCTTCACGGGTCTCAAGGCCTTCGATGAACGAAACACCAGACACGCGAGTGGCGAACCATCCGGCAACCGCAACGGTGTTACCGATAGCGCCAACGACGGCGAACCAACGGCTTGGCTTGAACAGGGCGATCATGCCCCAACCGATTTGGAACACTGCGACGGCCACGAAGATGCGGGCGAGGGCGGCGTGCTCGTTGTGGATGCCGATGGCCCCAGCGTGAATGACGCCTGCGCCGATTGATGCGATGGCGGCGGTGGTGATGCCGGGCAAGCGATCGGTGGTTGGAGCCGGTGAAACGACCGGTTCGTTGGGCTGCATAGCGATTGTCATGATTATTTCTGTCCCCCAGTAAATGTTGCCGAATTATAGGACGTTGGGACCGCCGAGGTGATGGCGGGCTAGCGAAAATCTGGCGGGCGCTTGCTGCGCAGTGCAGCCACGCCTTCGCGATATTCGGCCGTGGCCATTGCTTCGTTCATCAGCTGCTTCGATTCGGTGATCGAAGCTCCGACGTCGTGGCGCAACAGATCGGCGTAGATCTGGGCCTTTGTTGTCCGCACAGCGTTGGGCCCGGCGGTTGTGGCGAGCGTGCGCGCATAGGTCAGAGCGGCAGCCAGGGTGGCGTCTGCGTCGGCCTCGACCGAGTTCCACAGTCCCCACTCGGCAGTTTCGGCGGCGGTGAAGACGCGGCCTGACAGCAACAGATCGGCAGCTCGAGTAACACCCACCAAACGAGGAAGAGTCCAGCTCAGGCCATATTCGGCAGGCAATCCGAGCTTCGGTGCAGCGGTGGTCATGCGCGCCGTTGCGCTCGCGAACCGCAGGTCGCAGAACAAGGCGAGCGCCAAGCCGATGCCCGCACATGCTCCGTTGATCGCGGCGATGATCGGAAATCGCATGCCGAACTGAAACGAGAAGTCGTGGTCGAACTCGGGTCGAACACCAAATCCGGGAGTTGCGGTGTCGGCGGTGAGACCGGTGTCGTAGCTGCCGCGCTCGGCGTGGCTGGCCAATGCTTCGGTGTCGCCGCCAACGCAAAATGCGGGTGGAGTTCCGGTGAGTACCACCACTCGTACGACGGGATTCTTTTCGAGTTCGGCCAGGATCCAGCGGTACTCGGTATGCATGCGCCCGGTCCATGCGTTGTAGCGCTCGGGACGGTGCAACCACACGGTGGCAACGTGCCCGTCTAATTCGTAGCGCGTGGCCTTGAGTTCCATGCGACTACTGCCAGCCGTTATCGCGGTGAGCTCGCCAGCGGTCGCCCCACAGCGCGTCGAGCACGGGCTCGGCGAGTTCGGGTCGACACACCAAAAAATCGGGCAGCCATGCGTCGGGGCTGTTGTAGATCAGGGGTGAACCGTCGATGCGGCTCACGTGCATGCCAGCCGCAGCGGCCACACCCGAAGGCGCCGCTGAGTCCCACTGATACATGCCGCCGTCGTGGATATAGATGTCGGCTTCGCCGAGCACCACAGCCATCGCTTTGGCTCCGGCCGAGCCCAGGCGCACAGCGTCGCATTCGAGTTCGTTGGCCACGAGCACCGCGGCGTACGGAGCGCGGTTGCGACTGGTGATGATGCGCGGCTTGTCGCTACGCCGTGGTGGCAACGGCGGTGCAGGATCGGTGGCGAACACCATGTTGTGAGCGGGCAGGCTGACCGCTGCAGCGGTGAGCTGCGTGTGCTCCCAGAGCGCGATGTGCACGGCCCAATCGAGGCGTCCTCGCTCGCCGTATTCGTTGGTGCCATCGAGCGGATCGATGATCCACACACGGTCGGCGCCGATGCGATGCGAGTTGTCGGCGCCTTCTTCGGACAGCACGGCATCGCCGGGACGTAATGCCTGAAACGCCTTCATCAGGAATCGGTGCGACGCAATGTCGCCTGAGTCCTTGACTTCCCAGGGCGGAGCGCCTTCGCTGAACAATTGCTGGCGTAACTCGACGAGCAGTTGTCCGGCCTCGACGGCGAGTCGTGAGGCGAGCGCTGCGTCGGTTTCGGTCTCAGCAGCGAGGCTCATGTGCGGCGGCCGATGCGCATTGCTTCTCTGACGAGATTGCGCACGTCGCTTTCGGGGGCACCGGCATCGATGAGGAACTGAACACGTGACTCGAGTCGCTCTGCGTCGGCTTCTTCGAACGCGTCGATTGGCTCGCGCCGAGTGACTGCCGATGCGGCGAGCAGAGCGATCGCTGCGATCGCGGTGGTGACGCCCACCGTGAGCACGGTGCCGGTGTTGTTCCCAGCGACCGAACTCACGATCAGCCCGGCGATGCCGCAGACGAAGATCGCCGCACAGATGGTTCGCAGGGTTCGCAGAGACATTTCGACATTCTCGCAGCACATTGGCAGCTGCGAGCGACTCGCTGAATTTTTCTTGAGGAGGGTTGCGGATCGAACGTATGTTCGTGTATGGTTCGGGTGTTCATCTTCCCCGATTGATCTCGACGGTTCGCCGTCCATTCCGGTTGTTGCCGGCTCGTCAGGTTTGAATGGGGTCGTACGTGGTCGATGTTGCCGATGTGGTCAATGTGATGGACGAGTTTTCGATGTTGGGTGGCGCTCGGCGTGATGACGCCTTGATGAGTGTCGAACGCGAGATTCGTCGCTTGCAGGCAGTTCGCTCAACGATGATTGCTGATGTCGCGTTCAGTGCATCGTTCGTTGATGACGGTCATCACTCGCCAACGCATTGGTTGCAGGCGGTCGCCAATTGCGCGCGCAGCACCGCAGCGCGGCAGGTGAACATCGCGGCGATGTTGCGCGAACTGCCCGTGGTCGCTCTCGCCGCGTCACGGGGCGACATTGGCGACGATCAATTTCGACTGCTGCTCACGCTGTTTCTGAATCAGCGCGGTCGTCAGGCACTGGCCGAGTCCGAGTCCGAGGCAATGTTGGTTGGGTATGCCTCCACGCTCACACTTCGAGACTTCGCGCAGGTGTGCGAGCGCTGGCTTGCGCATGTCGATCCCGACGGAAACATTCGCGACCATGAGCTCTCGCGTCAGGCTCGCAGGGTCACCAACGCGCAGGTTGGCGCTGGCCATGTGCTCACCGCCCAAGGCGATGCGTTGTCGGGCGACATCATCAACCGCATTCTCGATGCACAGGCTCAGGCCGAGCTCGATCAAGATCGGGCCGATCTCGTGGCCGCCTATGGCGACTCGGCAGACCAACACCCCTTGGCACGTACCGCTCGTCAGCGTCGCTACGACGCATTGGTGAGCGTTGTGCTCAAGGGTGCTGCTGCTGCGTCGTCGTCGCCGTCGTCGTCGCCGGCGGGGTTCGCCGAGCCATTGGTCAACATCGTTACCAATGTCGACACTCTCAACGCTGTGGTCCAGAGCTGTTACGGGCCGTCCGATCCGCCAATGGCGCATCCGCCTGCTACCTCAGACCGAATGTGGTTGTGCCAGACAGTTTCTGGTGCGCCTGTGGCGCCCGCCGATCTACTGGTTGCCGTACTCGTCGGTCAGATTCGTCGCGTGTTGGTTGACTCCGTTGGCCGTGTCATCGATCTTGGCCGTCGCTCGCGGTTGTTTACCGGTGGGGCACGTGAGGCAGTGCTGCTCGGCGGTGGTCGATGTTGTTGGCCTGGTTGCGATCGGGTGGGCGACCAGATCGATCACGTCGCTCCGTGGGCGCGCGCGGGTGGGTTCACGGTTCCAAAAAATGGAGCGCCAATGTGCGGCACCCACAATCGATACAAACACCGCGCACAAACCACGGTGGTTCGCGAGGTCGATGGCTGGCGTCACCACCGCAGCGATGGTTCCGAAATTGCGCCGAGGACCACCCAGCTGCTTAGCGGGCGAGCGGCTTGTACTTGATGCGGTGTGGCTGGTCGGCGGCTGAGCCGAGTTCCTTGTGGCGCCACGCCTCGTACTCGCTGAAGTTGCCCTCGAACCAACGCACTTGGCTATCGCCCTCGAACGCCAACACATGGGTGGCAATGCGGTCGAGGAACCAACGATCGTGGCTGATGACCACGGCGCAACCGGGGAAGTTCTCGAGTGCAGTTTCGAGCGCGCGCAGTGTGTCGACATCGAGGTCGTTGGTGGGTTCGTCGAGCAGCAACAAGTTGCCGCCGGTCTTGAGCAACTTGGCGAGGTGTACTCGGTTGCGCTCGCCACCAGACAGATCGCCAACACGCTTTTGTTGGTCGCTGCCTTTGAAGTTGAAGCTGGCCACATAGGCGCGGCCGTTGATCTCGCGGTTGCCCACCTTCATGTGTTCGATGCCATCGGTGATCTCTTCGTACACGGTGGCGTCGTCGTTGAGGCTGTCGCGGCTCTGGTCTACGTAGGCCATCTGCACGGTGTCGCCAATGGTCACGGTTCCCGAGTCGACAGGCTCTTGGTTGGTGAGCATCTTGAACAGTGTCGTCTTACCGGCGCCGTTGGGGCCGATGATGCCCACGATGCCCGCCTTGGGCAGGCTGAACGACAGGTCTTCGATGAGCAATCGGTCGCCGAATGCTTTGCTGAGATGGTTGACCTCGATCACGGTGTCGCCAAGGCGATTGCCGGCAGGGATCATGATCTCGAGACGATCTGGGCCGCGCTCGGCGGCCTCGGCCTCCGACTGCAAACGGTCGTATGCGCTGAGGCGGGCCTTGCCCTTGGCCTGGCGGGCCTTGGGCGACATGCGCACCCACTCGAGCTCGCGCTCAAGGGTGCGGCGACGGTTCTCGTTGCTCTTCTCTTCGCGAGCCATGCGCTCTTGCTTTTGCTCAAGCCAGCTCGAGTAGTTGCCTTCGAACGGAATGCCCTTGCCGCGGTCGAGTTCGAGAATCCACTTCGCCACGTTGTCGAGGAAGTAACGATCGTGGGTGATGGCAACGACGGTGCCGTTGTAGTCCTTCAGGAACCGCTCGAGCCACTCGACGCTCTCGGCGTCGAGGTGGTTGGTGGGTTCGTCGAGCAGCAACAGGTCGGGGTGGCTCAGCAGCAACCGGCACAGCGCCACGCGACGACGCTCGCCGCCGCTCAGCGTGGTGACATCGGAGTCGTTGGGCGGGCAACGCAGCGCGTCCATCGCGATTTCTACGTTGCGCTCGAGGCTCCACGCATCGGTGGCGGCGATCTTGTCTTCGAGTTCGGCCTGCAACACGCCGATCTTGTCGTAGTCGGCATCTGGGTCGGCCCACATTGCCATCACTTCGTTATACCGATCGAGCACGCCCTTCACCTCGGCGACGCCATCCATCACGTTGCCGAGCACATCTTTCGATGGATCGAGCTGTGGCTCCTGAGACAGGTAGCCAACAGTGAAGCCGGGGGTGAGCCGGGCCTCGCCGCTGAAGCCGTCGTCGAGGCCAGCCATGATGCGCAGCAGGCTCGACTTGCCGGCGCCGTTCGGGCCGAGCACGCCGATCTTGGCGCCCGGATAGAACGACAGCGAGATGTTCTCGAGCACCGTGCGATCTGGTGGATAGTGGCGGGCGAGTTTGTAACAGGTGTAGATGTATTCGTGGGCCATGGCGTCGCACAGACTAGCGCGGTGTCTGTCAACGGCTTCAGTGGTTCGCGTTCTTCCGCATCGGCGGTGCTACGTTCGACTCCATTGGTTTAACAATTATGAGGGGGTTGCTCACATGGAGCTTCTAACACGAACTGGTTTGACATTCGGATTCCGCTGGCTGCACGTCTTGGCGGGCGTTACGTGGATCGGCCTGCTGTACTACTTCAACTTCGTGCAAGTGCCGGCGTTTGCTGCGTTTGGCGACGAGGGCAAGGCCCGCAACATCGCTATCGACAAGGTCGCACGTCGCGCCCTGTGGTGGTTCCGCTGGGCATCGGTGGCAACGCTGCTCACCGGCTTGATCATCATTGGCATCACCCAGAACTACATGAAGAACTTCATGGCCGATGACAGCGCCGGTGGCGTTGCGCCCAACGCCTCGATCTTCGTGGGCATGGTGCTCGGCATCTTGATGGCCGCCAACGTGTGGATGGTCATCTGGAAGAACCAAAAAGTCGTCTTGGCGAATGCCTCGAACGTGCTTGCAGGTGGCGAGGCCAACCCAGCCGCCGCCGGTGCAGGTCGCGCGGCACTGCTCGCTAGCCGCCAGAACATGATCTTCTCGATCAGCATGTTGTTCTTCATGGTCGGCACGTCGCACTTTTACTCGGTCTTCAACGAGGCCACCTCGGGCAAGGCGTGGACCTTTGTGCTCATTGCGCTGGCGATCACTGCTGTGCTCGAGCTCAACGCCCTCGGCATCCTCGGCGGCAAGGCCAACACCAACAAGTTGCTCTGGCCATACGAGAGCCACAAGAACGCACTCATCTCGGCATTCAGCCTGTGGGCCGTGTTGTGGATCCTCAGCGAGATCTTGCTCAAGAAGTAAGTCGCTCACTCACATATTCGAATCCAAGGCCGCCCTTCGGGGCGGCCTTGGTCGTTTTCGTACGACTTACGCGCGGCTACGGTCGTGTTCAGCAACCGGGGGGTGCCTGATGAAGTCAGACAGCACAGTTGAAACACGTCGGTCGTTTTGCCGCTTCTGCCATGCCGGATGCGCGATTGATGTCGATGTCGATGTTGCTGCGAATCGAGTGGTCGCTGTTCGCGGTGTGGTTGATGACCCCATGTACGAGGGCTACACGTGCATTAAGGGCCGACACCTTGGCGATCAACACCATCACGACGCGCGTTTGTACACCAGCTTGAAGAAGATCGATGGTTCGTTTGCGCCGATCTCAACGTCGACTGCATTCGACGAGATCGCGCAACGATTGGCCGGCCTCATCGAACGTCATGGCCCACGAACGCTCGCCACGTACTGCGGCACAGCGGCGTTTCAAAATGCAACGGGTCTGCCCGTTGCGAAGGCATTTCATCGAGCCATCGGGTCGCCGAGTTTTTACACGTCGGTCAGCATCGATCAGCCGGCGAAGTTTGTGGCTCCGATGCGTCACGGCTCGTGGCAGGCCGGTGTGCAACCGTTCGAGTCGAGTGCCGTAGCGATGGTCATCGGATGCAACACATTGGTCAGCACCTACAGCTTCCCGGGCGGCTTGCCTAGCTTCAATCCGCTTGTGCGTCTTCGCCGAGCGAAGGCCAACGGGCTGCGTCTGATCGTCATCGATCCGCGCCGAACAGAGTTGGCGCAATACGCCGATCTGTTTTTGCAGGTGAGACCTGGCGAAGACCCCACCTTGCTGGCGGGCATCATTCGCGAGATTCTCGCCAACGATGCAATCGACCATGAGTTTGTGTCGCAATGGGTCAATGGTCTTGCCGAACTCGCGTGTGCCGTCGAACCATTCACGCCCGACTATGTAGCGCACCGCGCGGGCGTTCCTGCCGATCAAGTTCGTGAGGCGGCGCGACTATTCGCCACCGGACCCACCGGATCGGTCAGTACTGGCACCGGTCCAAACATGGCGCCGCACAGCACGCTCACCGAGCACCTCAGCTTGTGCCTCAACACCCTGTGCGGTCGATATGTGCGCGCTGGCGAACCGTTGTTGAACCCTGGGGGAGTCCTCACAGCGTCAGCGCCGATTCGGGCTCAGGTGAATGCGCCGATGCCGCACGTGTTGCACCGCGGTACTCCTCAGCGCGTGCGCGACCTCTACATCCACCATGGCGAGGCGCCCACCAGCACCCTCGCCGACGAGATGCTGCTTGAGGGCGATGGCCAAGTGCGCGCCCTGCTCACCATCGGAGGCAATCCCGTGGTGGCGTGGCCCGACCAACGCAAAACTGTAGAGGCGCTTCGCTCGCTCGATCTGCATGTGGTGATCGATGCTCAGGTCTCGGCAACGGCACAGTTGGCGCATTATGTGATCGCCAGCACGCTCAGCCTTGAGCGGCCCGATCTGCCCACCTCGATCGACCCGTGGTTCGGCGAGGCGTATACCAACTACACCCCAGCCGTGATCGAACCTGCGCCCGAGATGCGTCAAGAGTGGCAGCTGTATACCGAACTCGCGGCTCGATTGGGTGTCACTATTTCGTTGCCTGGCGGCGACATCGCGCCGGGCGCTTCCGTGAACGCCGACGACATTCTCGACCTCATTTACGTGCGATCGAAAGTGTCGCTCAGCGAACTTCGCCAGAACCACGGTGGTCGGATGTACCCCGAGTTGGCGACGGTGGTGCAGGCCGCCGAAGCGGCAGCAGCGGCCCGACTCGAACTCGCACCCGATGGCATCGAGCGCGAACTCGCCGAGGTGTTTGCTGAGCTCTCGAGTGCCGAAGTGATTGCGGGCTTCGATCCGAGCCGACACACGTTTCGCCTTACCAGCAGACGGCTCAAGAGCGTGTTCAACTCAAGCGGCCGCGAACTGCACGCGCTACGCGACAAAGAGGGAACGAACTTTGCGCATATGCACCCCGACGATCTCGTCGCACTTGGGGTTGTGGGAGGCGACACGGTCGAGTTGGCGTCGCCCCGTGGAGCGATTCGCGCCATCGCAAAAAGTGCGCCCGACGTGCGGCAGGGAACGGTCTCGATGGCTCATGCGTGGGGCGGCCTGCCCGATGCTGATGGCGACCTAGC
>CANNMD010000048.1 GCA_947505655.1 Acidimicrobiaceae bacterium
CAGATGATTGCCGAGTGCAACAATGTGCGCACCAAACAGGTCTCGCGACCTGGCTTGTGGGTGTTGCCGGGATCCGCCGCCTGGCTTCACAGCACAGCGACCCCGCAAGGGGTCGTTGTCATTTTTCGCCACAGTGACGCAACTGTGCCCTTGGCGTGCTGCTTAGCGGGCCAACTTCATTGCTCGTTGCATGGCTCGATGGGCGTTGCGCAACGCTCGCTCGGTCTCGTAGAGCGCGGCGATCAGATCGTCTTGCGGCGAGCCAATCAGCGGCTCGGCCAGACCCGCCACCCGGGCCCGATACATGTTGATGCCATCGGCGATCACGCTGATCTCGGCGGACGATGAAGAACTCATGTCGGCATTCTGGCGCACGCAGTGGCTCGATCCGCGACGCATCGCTGCAAACAATGTGTTCGTGTGTTGATCGGCATGCTCGCTAGCCTGCCCGTGTGGCTCGCATAGCTGTTCGTGATGATCTCAAGGCTCTCGAGGGCTACCACTCGCCACAGGTGTCGGTTCGCGTACGTCTCAACACCAACGAGTCGCCCACACCACCTCCCGCGGCGTGGAGCGATGCGTTCGCCGCCGAGGTTTCACGCATCGAGTGGCATCGCTATCCCGACCGCGCGGCCACCGAACTTCGCGCCGCCATTGCCGCCCTGCACGGTGTCGATGCGAGCCAAGTGTTCGTGGCCAACGGCTCCAACGAGGTCTTGCAAACGCTGCTGCTCACATACGCCGGACCCGGCAGAACCGTCGCCACATTCGAGCCCACGTACCAGTTGCATGCCCACATCGCTCGGCTCACCGGAGCCACGGTTATCGAAGGCGAACGCAACGACGACTTCACACTCGACCTTGCCGAGGTGCGGCGCGTGTGCGAGACCGGCAATCCGATCATCACCTTTTTGTGTTCGCCAAATAACCCAACCGGTTTGGTCGAACCAGAAACAAACGTTCGCGAGGTCATGGCTATGGCGCCCGGTCTCGTTGTGGTCGACGAGGCCTATGGCCAATTCGCCGACTGGACTGCGCTCGATCTGATCGACGAAGAAACACCATTGGTGGTCAGCCGCACGTTCAGCAAGACATGGTCGATGGCTGGCGCACGGCTGGGTTATCTCGTTGGGCCTTCGTGGTTAGTGGCCGAGCTCGACAAGGTGATCTTGCCGTACCACCTCGATACCGCCAAGCAGATCGCCGGCCGCCTCGCGCTGCGATACGTGAACGAGATGCAAGCGCGCATCGACCTCATCGTCTCCGAGCGCGAGCGTATTCAGGCGGCGTTTGCCTCGATGCCGGTGCACTCGTGGCCCAGCGGTGCAAACTTCATTCTGTTCAGGCCTACGTCGATGTCTGGACGAGATGTCTGGCAGCGCCTCGTTGATCGCAGCGTGCTCGTTCGCGATTGCAGCGGATGGCCACGACTCGAAAACTGTCTGCGGGTCACCGTGGGTACACCCGAAGAGAACGACGCATTTCTCGCCGCACTGCAGGAGGTTCTGGCATGACTCGCACAGCAAGCCGTGTTCGCAAAACCAAGGAGACCTCGATCGAGATGTCGATCGAACTCGACGGCACCGGTGTCACCAACATCTCAACCGGCATTCCGTTCTATGACCACATGCTCGATCAGCTTGGTCGTCATGGCGGTTTCGATCTCACCATCCAGGCCACCGGCGACTTGCACATCGATACCCATCACACGGTCGAAGATGTGGCCATCACCTTGGGTGAGGCATTCCGCGAAGCGGTTGGCGACAAGGTTGGCGTTCGCCGTTTTGCCAGTGGGTTGTATCCACTGGATGAAGCACTCGTAGAGGTTGCGCTCGACCTCTCCGGGCGTCCGTTCATGGTCTGGGATGTGCCCACGCTCGAGTGTCTGCCGCTTGGCAATCCTGCGTTCGATCCGCAGTTAGCCGAGCACGCAATCAGCAGCTTTGCCACCGCTGCTGGCATCACGCTGCACGTGTCGTTGCGGCGCGGAACCAACGCGCATCACATCATCGAAGCCGCGTTCAAAGGCTTGGCGCGTTGCCTCCGCGACGCCGTGCGCATTGAGGGCTCGTCGTTGCCCTCTACCAAGGGTGTGTTGTGACCTCACGTCGTCCGGTTATTGCTGTTCTCGACTACGGCATCGGCAATCTGCGTTCCGCTGAGAAGGCGCTTCAGCGCGTCGGTGGCGATGCGTCGCTCAGCGTCGACCCCGGGTTTATTCGCGATGCCGATGCTGTTGTGCTTCCTGGCGTTGGCGCGTTCGGGGCGTGCATGAACGCGCTTCGTGCCGCCAATCTCGAAGACAGCGTGCACGACGCAGTTGCCTCGGGTCGCCCGTTCCTCGGTATCTGCGTAGGAATGCAGATGTTGTTCGACTCCAGCGAAGAGACCGCCGATGCGGCCGGCCTGGGCGTGCTCCCCGGTGTGGTGCGCTGGATTCCTGTTGGCGTGAAACGCCCGCAGATGCAATGGAACAAGCTGCGCATCAACAACTCGCACGACACGATGCTGGCTGGTTTGGGCAACGACTCGTGGATGTACTTTGTGCACTCGCTGCATGGTGTTCCCAACGACCCAGCGATGGTGGCGGCCACGGTCGAATACGGCACCGAACTCAATGCTGCGTTTCGTAACGGCAATGTGTTCGCCACGCAGTTCCATCCTGAGAAGTCGGGTACCTCGGGTCTTGCGTTGCTCGCCAACTTTGTGAAGGCGGCCGAAGGATGAAAGTTGCACGCGTTATTCCCTGCCTCGATGTCACCAACGGACGCGTCGTTAAGGGCGTCAACTTTGTTGGTCTACGCGACGCTGGAGATCCAGTAGAACTCGCCGCTCGATACGACAACGAAGGCGCCGACGAGTTGGTGTTTCTCGACATCACAGCGTCATCCGATGGCCGCGAGACCATGGTCGATGTTGTCCGTCGCGTGGCCGAGCAAGTGTTCATTCCGTTCACCGTCGGCGGCGGCATTCGCAGCGTCGAAGATGCGCGACGCATGCTGCGCGCCGGGGCCGACAAGGTCAGCGTGAACACTGCTGCGTTCGAACGTCCCGAGCTGATTGCCGAGATCGCCGCAGAGTTCGGTTCGCAGTGCGTGGTCTGTGCAGTAGACGCTCGAGCCAATGCTGCTGGCGGCGGTTGGGAAGTGTTCTTGCACGGCGGCCGCACCCCAACGGGTCGCGATGCGGTTGAGTGGGCGCAGCAGGCAACAGCGTTGGGCGCAGGTGAGATTTTGCTCACCTCAATGGATCGCGACGGCACCCGCGAAGGCTTCGAGAACAACCTCACGCGAACCATCGCAGACTCGGTCAACGTGGCGGTCATCGCCAGCGGGGGCGTCGGCACGTTGCAGCACCTTGTCGACGGCATCGTCAACGGCCACGCCGATGCAGTGCTTGCGGCCTCGATCTTTCACTTCGGCGAGTTCACCATCGCCGACGCCAAACGGGCGCTCATCGCCGCAGGGGTCACTGTTCGCCCTCCCGGCTGATCTCGCTGTACGGTCGGGGTATGCCTCAAACAAAGATGCCATTTCGTCGGCTTGGTCGTTCAGGTCTGCAGTTGTCGGTTCTGTCGTTCGGATCGTGGGTCACGTTCGACAACCAACTCAAAGACGACACAGCGCTCGAATGCATGCAGGCCGCACACGATGCCGGCTGCAACTTTTACGACAACGCCGAGGCCTACGCGGGCGGCGAGAGCGAAGCCATCATGGGCCGCGTGATCGAAGAGCTCGGCTGGAAGCGGCAGAGCTACGTGCTCTCCACCAAAGTGTTCTGGGGCATCGACGGCAACATGCCGAACATGTCGAACACGCTGAACCGTAAGTACTTGCATCACTCCATCGAGGGCTGCCTCGATCGTTTGCGCGTCGACTTCATCGACTTGTTGTTCTGCCATCGCGCCGACCCCAACACGCCCATCGAAGAAACCGTGTGGGCGATGCACGACCTCATCGAGCGCGGCAAGGTTCTTTACTGGGGCACTAGCGAGTGGAGCGCCGACGAGATCCGCGCGGCATATGAAATCGCCGAGCGTCATCATCTTCACAAGCCAGTGATGGAGCAGCCGCAGTACAACATGATGGAGCGCCGCAAGGTCGAGGTCGAGTTCGCTCGCCTCTACTCAGACATAGGTTTGGGCACCACAATTTGGAGCCCACTTGCGTCTGGCTTGCTCACCGGAAAGTACCGCGATGGCGTGCCCGAAGGCAGCCGCGCGGCGTTGCCTGGCTACGGCTGGTTGGCCAAGCGCCTCACCGATCAGGCCGAGGTCGACCGCGTCGAGCGCCTGCGCCCCATCGCTGAAGAGATCGGCTGCACGATGGCTCAGTTGGCCATTGCATGGTGCGCCTCGAACCCCAATGTCACCACCGTGATCACCGGCGCAAGCCGTGCGTCGCAGGTTGTCGACAATATGGGTGCGCTCGAAGTGCTCGAGGTATTCACCCCCGAACTCAAGCAGCGCGTCGACGCGGCCATCGCCAAGTAGGCGTCGCTCAGGCGCCGATCACGGCCGCATTGCCGGTGGTCCACAACATGGTCAGCTTGCGGTGGGCGATTCGCCAGCCGTGGCTGGTGCGCACCAACTGGTCGTCGTAGCGGCCAGCGATTACGTACTGCGAGCCTCCTTCGGCAGAGGCGCGCACATGCTGAGCGTGAAAGTGGCAACGACTCGTGGCCGTTGCGCCATCGTCGTGCAGATCGATGAGCTGAGAGCCAACCAAGTGCTGGCTCAGGTCGAGCGTGGCCAACACGCTGTGAATCAACGTCCACATTTCATCGGGTCCGTGCTGGGTGCCGCGACCAAGACGGGCGGTTGCGTCGGGGGCAAACACGGTGTTGAACAACGCGCGATCTAGCGTGTCGAGCGCCCAGCAGTAGCGGGCGATGAGTTGACGGATGTCGTCGTGACTCTGCAGGCGATCAAGCTGATCGTTGGCGGTCATGTGCTCGCCTCGAGGTGGGCGCATACGGCCTGAACCACCACATCGAGCCGGCCATTGAGAAAGTGATCGGCCATCGCCACAGTGCTCTGCGTGCACGACACCCACGACGCCGTGAAGTCGGCGGTGGCTGCCGGGGTGCTGTACTGATCGTGCTCTGGAACCAGCAGCAGCTTGGTTCGGTGATCGCTGTCGGCCACGCAACGAGCGTTCATCGTGGCCAGCGGGGGAGCAACGCCAACCCATCCGGCAACGCGTGGATCCACCACGTTGAGCGACACGAACGCACCGAACGAATAGCCCACCAACCAGATCGGCGCATCGGGGTCGATGACCTCGAGCAGTTCGATCGCGGCAACGATGTCGAGGCGTTCGCTGTCGCCGCCATCGTGGTTGCCCGATGAGTTGTTCACTCCTCGAAAGTCGAACCTCAGTGTGGTGAAGCCAATGTCGACCAGTGCGTTGAACAAGGCGTCGATCACCGGGCTGAAGCGGTCGCCGCCGAACAGCGGATGTGGATGCGCGAGCACCACAGCGCCGCGGGCGCCATCGACTCGAACAAGATCGGCTTCTACCTGAGCGCCATCGAGCGCCTCGAGCATCACAGTTTCAATCCGCACGCCCCAGACGGTACCGTCGTGCTGTGGCCGACGAAGACACCAAGCTCCCGATCAAGATGCTGAACGACCGTCTCTTGGTGCACATTCCCGACAAAGATTCTGAGCGTCGCACGATGGGCGGCATCCTCATTCCGGCTACTGCGCAACTAGCCAAGCGTTTGGTCTGGGCCGAAGTAGTGGCCCTCGGACAAAATGTGCGCAGCGCCGAAGTTGGCGATCGCGTGTTGTTCAGCCCCGACGATCGCTACGAGGTCGAGGTGGGCGGCAAGGACTACATCATGCTGCGCGAACGCGATCTGCATGCGGTTGCGGCCTCGCGCAACGAGAGCAGCACGGGCCTCTACATCTAATCGATCAGGCGAGTTGCGGCGTTCGCATCTAACATGGCCGGATGCCAACCGGAGTACCGATCGACGCCACTTCAGACCAACTCGCTGCGGTGAAATTCGATGCCGCCGGTCTGGTGCCGGTTATCGCTCAAGACATCACCACCAAAGACGTGTTGATGGTTGCGTGGATGAACCGTGAGACCTTGCAGATGACCTTCACCGAGGGACGCATGGTCTATTGGAGCCGCAGCCGTCAAGAGGTGTGGCGCAAAGGCGATACCAGTGGCGATCGTCAGTTTGTGCGTGAGGCCTTCTACGACTGCGACGCCGATGTGTTGCTGTTCAAGGTTGAGCAAGAAGGCAACGGCGCCTGTCACACCGGTGCGTATAGCTGTTTCTTCCGCCGCTTTGGCACAGTGGACTGAGTAACGATGAGCGATTTCCGCCTGCGTCCCACGCGTGAAGAATTCCGCGCGCTCGCTGCCGAGCACACGGTGTTGCCGGTGTGGACCGAACTGTTGGCCGACCTTGAAACGCCGGTCGCCGCGTATGTGAAATTGGTGGGCGACGGCAACGGGTTTTTGCTCGAGTCGGTCGAGCACGCCGAACGCTGGAGTCGTTACTCGTTCGTTGGTCGTTCGCCGCAGGCCTCGATGTTGTTGCGTAACGGCACCATCACCGTCGAAGGTTCGCTACCCGCCGACGTGCCGCTCGACAACGGCATCCTCGCCGCACTCGAAGGCATCCTGAAGCACTATAAGGCGCCGCTCTTCCCCGACTTGCCACCGCTGCAGGGCGGGTTGATGGGCTTTTTGGGTTACGACGTCATTCGCGAAGTTGAGAACCTGCCCAACGCAGCAACCGACGATCGCGGTATGCCCGATGCGGTGATGAGCGTGATTGGTTCGCTCGCAGCGTTCGACCATTGGCGTCAACGCGTGTACCTCATCGAGAGCGTGCCCGTGCTCAACCTCAGTGCCGCCGAACTCGATGCCGCCTACGACTCGGCTGCACAACGCGTGCAGCAATCCGTTAACGACCTTGCGCGGCCGTTGGCCTATGCGCCGGTTTCGCCACCCGAGCCGGGCGAGGCGTTACCAGCGATGACTTCGTCGATGCCCAACGGTCAATATCAGCAGGCCGTCGAAGTGGCCAAGGAGCACATCCTTGCTGGCGACGTGTTCCAAGTGGTGTTGTCGCAGCGTTTCGATATCGATCTGCAGGCCGACCCGTTCGACGTGTATCGCGTGCTTCGTCAGATCAACCCGAGTCCGTATATGTACTTCTTGCGTCATCCCGAGATGACCTTGGTGGGTTCGTCGCCCGAGCCGATGGTTCAGTTGTTGCAGGGCAAGGTCGTGTCTCGTCCTATTGCCGGCACACGTCGTCGAGGCCGCGACGAAGAACACGATCGGCGCATGGCGGGCGAGTTGCGCGAGAACCCGAAAGAGATCGCCGAGCACATCATGCTGGTCGACCTGGCCCGCAACGATGTGGGCCGCGTCTCCAAGTTCGGCACAGTGCATGTCGACGAATTGATGACCCTCGAGAAGTACAGCCACGTGATGCACCTCACCTCTGAGGTGTCTGGTTCGCTGGTGGCAGGCAAGTCGCCCATCGATGTGCTGCGCGCAACACTGCCTGCGGGCACGGTCAGCGGCGCTCCCAAGGTTCGTGCGATGGAGATCATCGATTCGCTCGAGCCAGTGAAGCGTGGGCCGTATGCCGGTGTCGTGGGCTACATCGACTTCAGCGGCAACCTCGATACCGCACTGGCCATTCGCACAATGTTCGTCAGCTCGCACGGAGCTCATCTGCAGGCGGGCGCAGGCATCGTTGCCGACTCGATCCCCGAAGAAGAAGACCTCGAGTGTGCGAACAAGGCATCGGCGTTCTTGGCCGCTATCCCTGCTGCTCGCCGCATGACCGCACGGCGGCGCGAACAAGGAACAGTCGCCTAAGTCTGAGCACAAGGCGACGACAATGAGTGATTCCGCGCCACACTAAGCACGTGACTGCCTTTTGGACTGAAGTACATCGTGATGTCGTGCACGTGTCGGGCGTCGATTCGCTCACGTATTTGCAGAGCCAGATCAGCCAAGACATACGCGGCCTCGCCGTCGGCGCATCGGCCTACAGCTTCGTGTTGCAACCCGTCGGCAAAATCGATGCGCTCATTCGTATCGCCCGCGTGGCCGACCAAGAGTTCGTGATCGACACAGACCACGGTTATGGCGAGCCGCTGATGGCGCGCCTCAATCGGTTCAAAATCCGTGTGAAGGTCGATATCGCGGCGGTGCAGTGGCGCTGCATCTCGGTGCGTCACGCAACCGAGAGCGTCGCTCACGGTGTGCCTGCGTGGGGTGCGACCGATGCATTCGATCTCATCGGACCCGACCCGCAAGCGCCCGTAGGTGTGCGTGAGGGTTCGTTGGCCGAGCTCGAGCTTGCCCGCATCGGTGCCGGGTGGCCAGCGATGGGCAGCGAGATCACCGACGCCACCATCCCAGCCGAGACCGGTGTTGTGGCCCAGGCCGTGAACTTCACCAAGGGTTGCTATCCCGGCCAAGAGCTCGTCGAGCGTATGGATAGCCGTGGATCACAGGCGCCTCGGTTCGTGCGGCGCATGCAGAGCTCAACGCCGCTCAATGTCGGCGACGAGGTCACTCACGCAGCAGCGGTGGTTGGCCGCATCACGAGCTCGGCCCAGCAGCCCGATTCAGGGGAGTGGATGGCGCTCGCGTCGATTGCTCGCTCGGTGCAGCCAAGCGATGTGGTGCAGGTGCTCGGCCACGATGTGACGGTGCTGGCTGCCCGAGCCTCAGAGGGTTAGCGCAAGCTCGCTGCGCAGAGCGGCGATCTCGGGATGATCGCGCAGGCGCACAAACTCGGGAAGCTGATCGATTGCCTCGGCGAGATTGTCGAGGTTGGTGCCGCTGACAAAGGCGGCCTGCAACCATTTCACGGCGAGCTCGTTGTCGTTGAGTGCTGCAGCGCATTGCGCCACAACCACTGCGGGCATCGTGCCCGGCGAGCGCCGGTACAGGTCGGCTGCGTATCGAGCAGCGAGATCGAACTGACCGAGCCGCACAAGCGCGGTAGCCAACACGTATTCGCTGTAGGCGTTACCGGTGGGCAATGGCTGTGGCAGCAACCCAACGAGCGCGGCGAGCTCTTCGGGGCTCGCTGCGTCTGGCGCCATCCAGTTTGCGCTCTGGCGTGCCGTGAAGTCGTCGGTGAGTAGTCGCGAGGCTTCGTCGAGTTTGCCGACGCGTGCGAGTTCGGCGGCGCGAAACCATGGCGACACGTTCATGCCCGGGGGGAAGGCGCCCGGCTTGCCAGTGGTCCATGCATCGCGTTCGGCGCTGATGGCCCATCGCTGCCAACTGCCGTGCTGATCGAGCGCAGTCTGTGTTTTGCGATGTTGCAGCATCTGCAGCTGGGTCAGCAGCGGGAAGATCAAAAAGAACGGTCCGATTGGGTGGTCGCCGAGAGCGAGTACAACGACTGCGCCCGAGGTGACCGCGATGCTGAAGTAGATCATCGCTACTCGAGCGCGGCCGGGGATGATGGCATCGAGGCCGCTCATCACAATGTTGCCGCCATCAAGCGGCAAGATGGGTAACAGGTTCACTAGGCCGATGATGGGTCCCGCCCACCAGACCGCCAGCGTTGGTGCGGTGCTGCGGATGTAGTCGACATCGAATGGGCTTGTGCCCAATGCCGCGAGCACGATGACGCCCAGCCCGATCTGCACAGCTGGGCCGGCCACTGAGATGCCGGCGCGTTCCCAACGCTTGAGCGCCCGAGTGGGTTGAAACGATGCGTATCCCGCCAAGAAGTCGAGGGCAATGCTGGCCTCGGCGCCGGTGGCGCGAGCAGCGAACGCGTGACCGAGCTCGTGGATGAGGGTGAAGATTCCAACGCATGCGGCAAGCCATAGGCCGACCTCGCCCGGATTCAAAAAGACGAACAACGCCAGCAGCATCACGAAGCCGGGGCGGATGTCGACGGGGAAACCAAATATGCGCAGGCTTGGAGCGGTGCTCATCCTGCGAGCCTACGACTCAAGCCTTGGTATTCGAGCGCGCAGGTCAGTTCCGGGGCTCCCTTGGGCGGTAATCCGCTGCGTATCTCCCGTGTTCGTGGCTCGATCTTCTACACTCAATGCCCGTGTCGTATGTCTACGCTTTCTCCCACAAACATCGCCGTCCCCCCATGGAGTACAAAGACCTCCTTGGTGGAAAGGGTGCCAACCTCGCTGAGATGACCAGTGTGTTGAAACTGCCGGTGCCGCCGGGTTTCACCATCAGCACCGACGCCTGCCGTGCATACATGCATGGCGGCTGGCCGAAGAGCCTCGATGCCGAGATCGCCACGCAAGTGGCCAAGCTCGAAGCAACGATGAAGCGCAATCTCGGCGATGCCGACGATCCGTTGCTCGTGAGTGTTCGCTCGGGCGCCAAGTTCTCGATGCCGGGCATGATGGACACCGTCTTGAACCTCGGTCTCAACGACAAGAGCGTCAAGGGTCTGGCTCGCGTAACAAGCGACGAGCGTTTCGCGTACGACAGCTACCGTCGCTTCATCGCGATGTACGGCCGCATCGTGCTCAACGTGTCGGGCGAGCCGTTCGAGCACGAGCTCGAAGCCGCGAAGAAGTCGGCCGGCGTCAAGACCGATGCCGAGATTCCAGCCGCTGCGCTCAAGGCACTGTGCCAGTCGTATAAGGCCATTGTGAAAGAGGCCACCGGCAAGGCGTTCCCACAAGATCCCGTGAAGCAGTTGCGTGGCGCGGTTGAGGCCGTGTTCACGAGCTGGAATGGTGCTCGCGCCATTGCCTACCGTGTTCGCGAGCGCATCAGCCACGAACTCGGCACCGCAGTAAACGTGCAGGTCATGGTGTTCGGTAACCGCGACCAGAACAGCGGCACCGGCGTTGGCTTCACCCGCAACGCAGCCACTGGCGAGAACAAGCCATACGGCGACTTCCTCATCAACGCCCAAGGCGAAGATGTGGTTGCCGGTATTCGCAATACCGAAGATCTCGATCACATGAAGGGTCACTTCCCAGTGCTTCATGCCGAGTTGATGACCATCTTCGAGCGTCTCGAGCGTCATTACACCGACATGTGCGACACCGAGTTCACCATCGAGCAGGGCAAGTTGTGGATGCTGCAGACCCGTGTCGGCAAGCGCACCGGTGCTGCTGCACTGAAGATGGCCGTCGACATGACCAAGGGCACTGGCAAGGGCGATCAGCGCTGGAAGATCAGCCGCACCGAGGCCATCACTCGCGTCGCTGCCGAGCATCTCGATCAGGTGTTGCATCCTCAGTTCGCTCACAAGGACAAGGCGTTGGCCAAGGGTCTCGCTGCGTCACCAGGCGCCGCTGTGGGCAAGGTCTACTTCACTGCCGACGACGCAGTGAAGGCCGACGAGCGTGGCGAAAAGGTCATCCTCGTTCGTAGCGAAACCAGCCCCGAAGACGTGCACGGCATGATGATCAGCCAAGGCATCCTCACCGCTCGCGGTGGCCTGGTGAGTCACGCTGCCGTTGTGGCACGCGGTTGGGGTACGCCCGCAATCGTGGGCGCCGACGCCATCAAGATCGACGGTAAGAAGTTCTCCGTCGGAGCTGTTGTTGTCAAAGAAGGCGATGTCATCAGCCTCGACGGCACCACCGGCGAAGTGATTGTTGGTGCAATGGAGTTGGCAGCCGCCGAGCCACCACCCGAGTTCAACACCATCCTCGAGTGGGCCGATGTGGTTCGCAAGGGCAAGCTTGGCGTTCGCGCCAACGCCGACACAGGCGAAGACGCCACCAACGCGCGCAACCTCGGCGCTGAGGGCATCGGCCTGTGCCGCACCGAGCACATGTTCTTGGCGGCCGACCGTTTGCCAGTTGTTCGCGAGATGATTCTCGCCGACACTCCCGAAGAGGAACTCGCCGCTTTGGCCGACCTCGGCCGCGTGCAGCAGATCGACTTCGAAGAAATTCTGTTGGCCATGGATGGTCTGCCAGTAACGGTTCGTTTGCTCGATCCACCGTTGCACGAGTTCTTGCCGTCGGTCGAAGAGTTGCGCATCAAGGCCGCCACCACTGGCCTCAACAAGCGTGAGAAGGCCGAACTCAAGGCCGCCGAAGAGTGGGCCGAGCACAACCCAATGATTGGCACACGCGGCGTGCGCCTCGGCGTTGTGAAGCCAGGTCTGTATGCCATGCAAGTGCGTGCGCTGATGGCCGCTGCGGCATCGCTGCGGGCACGCGGCCACAACCCAATCGTCGAGGTCATGATTCCGCTCACGGTTACCCGCGAAGAGCTTGCATTGGCTCGTAGCTGGGTGCAGACCGAGATCGACCTGGCCGTCAAGGGCATGAAGAACAAGCCCAACGTCACCATCGGCACCATGATCGAGACGCCACGTGCAGCAATTCGTGCCGACGAGATCGCCGAAGAAGCCGACTTCTTCAGCTTTGGCACCAACGACCTCACCCAGATGGCGTTCGGCTTTAGCCGCGACGACGTCGAGAGCCGAATGATGCCGGCATATCTCGAGCAGGGCCTGCTCAAGCGCAACCCATTCGAGACCATCGATCAAGGTGGCGTGGGCGAGCTGGTACGCATGGGCGTCGAGCGCGGTCGCAGCACCAAGAAGGGCCTCAAAATTGGCGTGTGCGGCGAGCACGGCGGCGATCCAGAGAGCATCACGTTGTTCTACAACGCTGGTCTCGACTACGTGAGTTGCAGCCCGTTCCGCGTGCCGATCGCTCGTCTTGCCGCAGCGCAAGCTGTGATCAACGCGGCGGGTTCAAACTCGAAGAACGACACCAAGTAATTCCTCGCTTCGAGGGCTTGTGAAAACGCAGCGTGAATCCGTGAAGTTCGTCGTGATTCGCGGCGGTTGTATCTGATGCTGCATTCGGCATTTGGTGCCCTGACCGCCGACGAATCAGCGACGCGCTTTGCCAACATCGCAGTTCCGATGTGGGCCTGGGTGGCAACGCTTGCGGTGATTGCTGCAATGTTGCTGTTCGACATCTTGGTGCTCCATCGCGAACCCAAGGTGTTGGCCACGCGGCGCGCCGCACTCGAGACCTTGATGTGGGTCGTGGTGGGCGTGTCGTTTGGTGTTGTCGTGCTCGTGGCCTTCGGCGGTCGCGCAGGCAGCGAGTACTTCAGCGGCTACCTCATCGAATACAGCCTGTCCATCGACAACGTGTTCGTGTGGGCGCTCATCTTCACGTACTTCGTGGTGCCAGCGATCTATCAACACCGTGTGTTGTTTTGGGGCATCTTCGGAGCCCTTGTGCTGCGCGCCGTGTTTATCTTCACGGGCGTGGCATTAATCCGCCGGTTCGAGTGGGTGCTCTACATCTTTGGTGCGTTCCTGCTCTACACAGCGTTCAAGTTGTTGCGTAACGGGCCCGACGAGATGGACCCCGAAGAGAACGTGGTGTATCGGGCGGTCAAGAAGTTGGTCCCCACAACTCCCACTCTGCATGGGCAACACCTGTTCACTCACGTAGATGGGCGCAAGGTAGCGACCCCACTGTTCGCTGTGCTGGTGTTGGTTGAGACCACCGATGTGCTCTTCGCTGTCGACTCAGTGCCGGCGGTGCTCGCGGTCAGTCGCGAGCAATTCATCGTGTTCACCTCAAACGCCTTCGCGATCTTGGGGTTGCGTGCGCTGTACTTCTTGCTTGCCGATCTGCACGCCCGGTTCACCTACCTGCAGCAGGGCTTGGCGGTGATCTTGGCGTTCGTAGGCATCAAGATGATCACCGCGCACTGGTACGAAATTCCTGGGGGAGTGTCCTTGGGGGTGATTGCGCTGGTGCTTGCCGTATCGGTGTTTGCATCGTTGCGCTTCGGCGGTGCTGGCGCTGTGGCAGATCAGATCGAACTCATCGGCACCGAAGAGCCGCCGCCACCGCAAGAGCGCTAACGCCCGGAGTCCCGGCGCCGGGTATCCTCGGCGCAATGGCAATCGTGGACGAAGACATCGAGCGGCTGCGCAGCACCGTTTCTATTGTCGACATCGTTCAGGCCTACGTGGCATTGCGCAAGGTGGGCCGCAACTGGAGCGGCTTGTGTCCGTTTCATGCCGAGAAGAGCGCGTCGTTCACCGTGCGCGAAGAGATGGGCCGCTATCACTGCTTCGGCTGTGGTGCGTCGGGCGACGTGTTCAAGTTCGTGCAAGAGATTGAGCACACCGATTTTGTCGGCGCGGTCGAGCAACTGGCCACCAAGGTCGGAATTCAATTGCAGTACACCACGGGCGGCGAGAGCAAAGAGCGTCTACGTCGCAAAAAGCTCATTGAGGCAATGGAGCAAGCGGTCGAGTGGTATCACCAACGACTGCTCACCTCGCCCGATGCGCGTGAGGCTCGCGAGTACCTGCGCCGTCGCAGTTTGTCGGGCGATATTGCCCGCACGTTTCGTCTCGGTTGGGCGCCCGACGATTGGGATGTGATGAGCAACAACATCGGTGTTGCGGGCGATCTGCTCAGCGACACCGGGCTTGCATTCACCAACAAGCGTGGCCGTTTACAAGATTCGTTTCGTGGTCGTGTGCTGTTCCCTATCTTCGCCGACAACGGCGACCCGGTCGCTTTCGGCGGGCGCATCTTGCCGGGCTCAGAAGACCCAGCGAAGTACAAGAACTCTCCCGAGACCGCGATCTACGCGAAGAGCCGCACGCTCTACGGACTCAATTGGGCCAAGGCCGACATCGTGGCTCACGATCAGGTCATTGTGTGCGAGGGCTATACCGATGTCATTGGTTTCCACCGCGCTGGCGTGAAGCGTGCTGTGGCTACCTGTGGCACAGCGCTCACCGAGCAGCACGTGCAGATTCTGAAGCGGTTCGCGAGTCGTGTGGTGCTGGCGTTCGACGCCGACAAAGCTGGCCAAGGCGCAGCCGAGCGTTTCTACGAGTGGGAGCAGAAGTACCAGGTGCAAGTGGCGGTGGCTCGGTTCCCCGACGGACAAGATCCTGGCGACCTGAGCCTCAGCGACCCTGAGGCACTCGTTGCAGCTGTGAACTCTGCGCTGCCGTTCTTGGGCTTCCGATTGCAGCGAGTGATGGCCGGCAAGTCGGTGCAGTCGCCCGAGGCGAAGGCCCGTCTCGCCGAGCAGGCAATGGCTGTGGTGAACGAGCACCCCGATCTGAATGTGCGCAAGCTCTATGCCGG